>CAZVCJ010000004.1:0-67945 GCA_964625745.1 uncultured Anaerolineae bacterium
CCACATCTGGCGCCTATCTGCATCATATACCTTGAAAGTGACAGGGGATGAACCTCACGGCGGGGAATATCGATGACGCTTCATAGAAGCGTTTGCGGAGGCGAGGCCATGTTACGAATAACCATTTGCCCATCTTGCGGCAGTGATAGAATCAATCCGGTGTGCCGGGACTGGACTGGCAAGTTCCGTGGTCAGAGCTACACCGTGCCCGAACTGGAATTCTACGAATGCCCGGATTGCGGTGAGAAAGTCTATGATCGGCAGGCCATGCGGCGGATAGAAGCCCGTTCGCCGGCCTTTGCCCGGAGCCGGGTAGACCAAGAGGTTTACGCGGTGGTAGAGGCTTGAGTGTACAAAGCAAGAGGAGCGGCATAACCCCCGCTGATGTGTCCTGAAAGCTGTCAGCGGCTAGGCGGTGGAAGTCCGGTCGTGACTTCGACAGGCTCAGTCCAGGGGTAACCGCTGTTTGCGGAGGTGAGGCTGTCTGAAGAGCCCGGTACGAGAAAACCGCACGCCGGGATCTGTGCGGGGGCGGTTGGGTAACTGGCCGTCCTACCGCGATGGCGGCTGTGTCATGGACGAGTCAAATCAAGTGAACAATCATAAAAACTGGATAGAATGGATTAGAAAATTACCCAGTTGGGTTAAAGGTGCAATAGGGCTTGCGACCTTAGTCATCGGATTTATTGCTTTGTTTAAAGAGAATCCCTTTTTAAGCATCACTGTCTCGATTGTACTTATCTTTGCATCCTCTTTTTGTTTGAGCATGTATATTGCCTTCAGTAAAAAGAAATCCGAGATTTTAGGGGGTGGATATACATACCGTTTTCCAAGTTACCGTCCTTTGGCTTTGGCTACTATTGTTCTCATCTTTGCGTTCTCGATTATATTGATTGCTCTTCAGCCCAGCCGTTCTTTTATAACTACTGCATTCACTGGAAGTGCTACACCAAAGATACCACTTCTAAACTCGCCACGTATCCTAGATGTAAATGTAGAATCTTCTACCAGCATGGGTAGCTTACAAACCCTATGTGGTGTCGATTCACAGGCGGGGTTGCCATCAGGCAATCTGCCTACCCCAAATAAAAATGGTTTAATCTGCACAACCATCTATCAAGGAAAAAGTGAAAATATCTCCAACCTGATTTTTGACCTGATATTAACCAACAATTCGAACAGCCAAAAAACCTTGATCAAATTTGAAAAATCATGGTGTTACTATCTCGGAGGAGCAAGTAGTACGGGCTCTGTTGATGTTCTTCAACCTGTCGCTGAATACATAATAATTATGCCAATTGACATGCTCGCGTTTGTGGAAAGTGGTACGGATATAATCTATCCGCCGATCGTCATACCCCCCAGAAGTGACAATGGCCCAAGCAAAACATCTATTCGCGTACAGCTTTATCACCATTTCGTTGAGCCTGAACGTCGCCACCCCAACTCCGACTGGGATATATATTTCAATTTGAACATCGTTGAAGATACCGGCGAGCAGACGGTGGTATTCTTCAATCAAAGTTGGAAAAGATTAGCGTACACCTCTGATAAATGAAATAAGCGTTCTCTCAAGTCACTAATGCCACCCAACCCGGCGCTGGTGTGTCCTGAAAGCTGTCAATGGTTAGCCGGTGGAAGTCCGGTCGTGGTAACCGCTGTTTGCGGAGGCGAGGCTGTCTGAAGAGCCCGGTGCGAGAAAACTGCACGCCGGGATCTGTGCGAAGGTGGTTGGGTAACTGGCTGTCCTACCGTGATTGCCGCTGTGTGTAGCGTATCGCTAGGAGCAAAGTCGAACATGAGCTATTGGGTCTACGAAAACTGGACGGCGGAGAACAAGGCTGTCATTCATAGCGGCAGTTGTGGCAACTGTAACGAAGGCCGCGGCTGCCATGAACACATTCGCGGCGACCAGAACGGCCAATGGCTTGGCCCATACAACACACTTGACGAGGCTGAAGCTGCTGCAGAAGCCACCGGGCGACCGACGCGCCGGCACCGTTGCACGGAACTGGTAATGTCAGGGGTAAGCGCGCCCTAACAAGGCGCTGTGTGTCCTGAAAGCTGTCGTCTGCTAACCGGCGGAAGTCCGGTCGTGGCAACCGCTGTTTGCGGAGGTGAGGTTATCTGAAGAGTCCGGTGCGAGAAAACCCTTTGGCGAGCGATAGCTGCTCAAGGAAACGCTCTACGTAACGGAGGGAGAACAATGGCTTATGCAACTGTTGCCGATTTGACGGTGGATCAGTTCAAAGTCCTCATGCGGGAAGTCGTCATCCAGACGCTTTCAGAAGTGCTGGGCGATCCCGATGAAGGATTGGAGTTACGCGACGACATCAAAGTCAAAATGCAACAGTCACTTGCGGCTGTAAAAGCAGGCACAAGGATCATACCTGCTGAGGAAGTTGCGGCTAAGTTGGGGTTGATCTGGTAAGATGTACAACGTTGGATTCACATCCGATGGCGACGCCGACTTGGCCCGTTTGGACACACCGATAGCACAGCGCGTGCTCAGGAAGTTGCGCTGGCTGGCCGAGAACTTTGACGTCATCAAACCAGAAACATTGACTGGACAATGGGGAGGCATGTTCAAGCTGAGCGTCGGTGACTAGCAGTGTAGCATAAGGAGAGCCGTCAATGGCGGAATCTCATGTTGAGATAATCTGGACAGACTAAATGGGTAAGACACGCATGATGTACTTTGAGAAAGATGATGTATTGCATCTGGCAATTTCGGATGAACCAGAAGCAGGGAGTGTCGAACTTGGCCCCAACATCACGGTCGAGTTGAATGACAAAGGTGAAATGATCGGCATCGAGGTTTTGGAGGCCAGCCGCTTCATTCGGGATTCGATTATGGAATCGGTGCAGGCAAGGGTGCTGCGTGTCCCTGAGTTTCAACCTGCTTGATGATTCGGGGGCACTCGTTTAGCCCGTTCTGAGATTTATAGTTAGGTGCAGCGTCGCACCTTTGATATAAGGGCCATGAAGCCCTTAGGCGGGAATCCTTACCAAATTCTTGTCCAGGGGCTTCTTTTGTTTTGGAGGTAGTACAGGCTATGATTGGCAAATACCACATCGAAACCAGACCTGCTCCCCTCTCTTCGCCTTACCCGGCGAAGTTCCGGCTCGGGGAGGAGGACGAATACGTCAAGTATGGCCACGGCGCCCTTAATCCTGGTCGGCGAGGCGGCGACCCCTTCTGGACGCCGCAGGTCATCACCCAGATATGGTACCAGGCGGAGACGGGGAGGATACCCATCTCAGGGGGCGGCTACGGCGGGGCCTTCGCCGGAGAGGGCTTCGACGGCCTATGGCTGGACATGTCGGAGATCGTGCGCCCTACCCGCGACGGCATCCACGGGAGGGAATACATCTCCACGGCCATTGACCTGGGGAGGAAGTCTCCGATGCTGAAGTTCGATGCCGCTGGTCGGTTGGCCCTCCAACTGCCACCGCTTCTGGAGATCCCCATACCCATTCTCTTCAATCCCCTGCCCCTGCCCACGCCGGGGCGGGGAGCCAGGCTCGCTGTGGCTAAGGCCGCCGCCCGCCTGGGCACTTTCGCCTTCGTAGATCCGGAGGAGTGGGACGATGACCTCCTGCCCTACGCCGATTACATCGCCCCCCGCCTTTTCAATTCCCAATCTCCAACCCTTCGGCTAGACTCAGGGCAGGCCTCCAACCTCCAACTTCCAACCCTTCGGCCAGGCTCAGGGCAGGCCTCCAATCCTTCGACTACGCTCAGGACAGGCTTCCAACTGGTAGAGCTCGATTACGAGGAGGAGACTATCCCCCTTTGGGAGAGGATGAAGGCCCTTAGGCCGGAGGCGGTCATCTCCCTCAGGCTACCCCTGGCCCCTGGAGTGGAAAGGGAGGTCGAAAGCCTGGTGCGGGCCGGTGCCGAGGTCATCCACCTCTACGCCGACGACTATGGCCGCGAGTTGCACGGAGGCAGCCATCCCCGGCACCTCACGGAGGCTCTGCGAGCGGTGCATGACCATCTGGTGGAGCTGGGCTTGCGAGACGAGGTTACCCTGCTGGTGAGCGGAGGCATCGCCGCCGCTGAGCACGTTCCCAAGGCCATCGCCTGCGGGGCGGATGGGGTGGTTGTGGACTTCTCTCTCCTGGTCGCCCTGGGATGCGCACTGTGGGCGGATGAGCGCCATCCCTGCCCGGTGGAGGGCGGGGAAGTTGGCCCCGATTGGGGAGCCCAGCGCATCGTGAACCTCATGGCCGCCTGGCGGGACCAACTGCTGGAGGTGCTGGGGGCTATGGGGATGCGCGATGTGCGGCGCCTGCGCGGGGAGACGGGCCGGGCCATTTTCTACCCGGAGGAGGAAGAACACTTCCGTTCTCTGTTCCCCCTGAGGCGAAAGGAGACTTCCGTCACCCAGTTGCCGCCAGACTTCCCGGAGGGGGACTTGCGGTGGACGCCGGAACTCCTCCAGGCCACTCACATCCAGGCCGAGACAGGGCGTCTCCCTGAACTGGACATCGAGGCGCGGGTGGGATGCTCAGGTGGAGGGTTTGACTGTCTGCGGTTCGCTTTCGAGCACGAAGGTGACCAGGTGCCCTTCGAGGAGGACGAAGAGCTCGATCTTTCCCTGGAGTTGAACCGGCGGGGAGAGGGCCCTCGGCTTTACATGCCGCTTCCCTTCTACGGGGCAGGGATGTCCTTCGGCTCCATAAGCCTCAACACGATGCTTGCCAGGGCCAAGGCGGCCAGGACTCTGGGCATCTTCGTATGCACCGGCGAGGGAGGCTACCCTGATGAACTCGTCCCCTATGCCGACCACGTCATCACCCAGGTGGCCACGGGTCTCTTCGGCGTGCGGGAGGAGACCATCCAGCGGGCTCCCATCGTGGAGTTCAAGTACGCGCAAGGGGCCAAGCCGGGTTTGGGAGGCCACCTGCTCGCCAGCAAGGTAACGCTTGCCGTGGCCCACATGCGGGAGGCGGTGGCAGGGCGCAGTCTTTATTCTCCGTTCCCCTTCCACAGCGTCTACTCGGTGGAGGATCACAAGAAGCACGTGGACTGGATCAAGGCCATGAATCCCCGTGCCCTGGTATCGGTGAAGGTCTCCACTCCCACGGACGTGGACATGGTGGCAGTGGGCATCTACTATGCCGGGGCCCACATCATTCACCTGGACGGCACTTATGGCGGGACGGGAGCGGCGCCCGAGGTCAGCAAGAAAAACATCGCCATGCCCATCGAATACGCCATTCCCAAGGTGCATCACTTTTTGGTGGAGGAAGGCATCCGCGATGAGGTCGTCTTGATGGCCTCAGGAGGCATCCGCACCGCCTACGACGTGGCCAAGGCCATCGCTTTAGGGGCCGACGGCGCCGTCATCGGCACGGCTGAGCTGGTGGCCCTGGGATGCACCCGCCTGGGAACCTGTGAGAAGGACAAGGGCTGTCCCTTTGGCATTACGACTACTGACCCGGAGCTCTCTGCCCTCATTGACTCCGATGAGGGGGCACGGCGCATCGTCAACATGTATCGTTCGTGGCGGGCCCAATTGGTGGGCATTCTCAAGGCCCTGGGACTCAGACGTATTGGGGATTTGAAGGGAAGAACGGATTTGCTGGCGTATTTGGAGGAATATGGATAGACTCTCATTTGCTCAGAAGATCATCGCCTCTCGCAGGGGCTTGATGGAAGGCATGCCTCCTCGGCTGACGCACAAGGCCGAGGCCGAGGGCGGCTGCGGGGTGGTGGGCCTGGCCTGCTCCGAGCCAGTGGCCGGGCGAACCATCCTCGCGCCTTCGGCGCAGATGCACAACCGTGGCAACGGCAAGGGCGGAGGCATCGCCGCTGCCGGCCTCTCGCCTCAGCAGATGCGGGTCTCGCGGGAGCAGTTAGCCAATGATTACCTGATCCAGGTTGCCATTCTGGACCCGGCGGCCAGAGAGGACGTGGAACGGGAATTCATCTCCCCCTTCTTCGAGGTGCACCAGGCCTATCGTATCCCTACTTTGGACGATTATCGCGAGGTGGAGGGGCTGGAGGTCCGCCCTCCCGACGTCTGGCGCTACTTCTGCCGCGTCAAGGAAAAGGAACTGATCCACTTCATTGAAGAGCATGGCCTATCCGACCTCGATCCTCGCCGGGCCGAGGACGAGTTTGTCTATCAGAACACCTTCCGCCTGAACCGCCGTTTCTACGCCTCCCTGGGCGAGAAGCGGGCCTTTGTCCTCTCCCACGGCCGGGACATGATGGTCCTCAAAATTGTCGGCTACGCCGAGCAGGTGGCTCGATACTACCTGCTGGAGGATTTGGAGGCCCACGTCTGGGTTGCCCACCAGCGCTATCCCACCAAGGGGCGGGTCTGGCACCCGGGCGGGGCCCATCCCTTCATTGGCCTGGACGAGGCCCTGGTGCACAACGGTGACTTCGCCAACTATCACGGCGTCTGCGAATACCTGAGGCAGCGCAACATCTATCCCCTCTTCCTGACCGACACCGAGGTCTCGGTGCTCCTCTTCGACCTCTGGAACCGGGTCTACGGCTATCCTCTCGAGTACATCATTGAGGCCCTGGCCCCGACCACGGAGCGGGATTTCGAGATGCTGCCTGAGGAAAAGCAGCGGGTCTACCAGGCCATCCAGACAGCCCACATCCATGGCTCCCCTGATGGTCCCTGGTTCTTCATCATCGCCAGGAGCCTGCCCCACGAGGCGAATGGCCAAGGGTTGCCGTTGCAGCTCCTGGGGATCACCGACACTTCCATGCTCCGCCCTCAAGTGTTCGCTCTTCAGGAGGGTGCGGTGCAGATCGGTCTGATTGCTTCGGAGAAGCAGGCCATTGATGCCACCCTCAGAAGCCTGGCTGAGGACGATCCGCGCATCTGTCCCGTCGCCGACAGGTACTGGAACGCGCGAGGGGGGAGCTACACCGATGGGGGAGCCTTCGTCTTCACCGTGGAGCGCCCCCCCACCCCCCCCTGCCAGGGAGGGATGGGGGGGCGGGCCAGGTTGACCTGCACCGACAAGTTTGGCCGCGTCATCTCCACGCCGCCTGGGCAGAAACACAATAACCCTACTACCCCTTCGACTATGCTCAGGGCAGGCGTCTCCATTGCAGAGCCTCGCCTATCCCTGGAGAGGGCAGTCAGCACCCGCCTCGAAGCCGCAGAATCCCCAACTCTCTTTCGCTACATCGCAGGGAAGCCTGTCCTGAGCGAAGTCGAAGGGATGAGAACCTGGGATTACGGCACGCTGGCCTGGCTGTGCCGTCGCATGGAAAGGCTGGCCGAGGAGGGGGACAGGGAAAGAACCCTGGCCGTCGAGGTGTTGACCCTGCTCTACGACCGCCGTTACGATACCGGCGACAAGAAGCGAAGCTCGGTCGTGGCCATGCTCGAGGGGAGCATTTACGCCATCCTCTGCGCCGTCCCGCTTTTGGGTGAGGGTCGCCCCGGTCGGTATCAGCGCCTCGATTGGGAGGGCCGGGGACAGTTGCGAGAGCCCGGAAGTACTGGGCAGATTCTGGTCATTGACGTGCGCTACTTTCCTTCCGAGGGGGAATCGAGCGCTGCCCGGCTCATCGTCGAAGCCTATCATGGGGGTTGGCGGCATTTCATCGTCTTCGACTTCCGAGGGCAGCGGTTCTGTGCCTGCGGTCTCGGTCCTGACACAAGGGGCGTCCGCATGGACGTTTACGGCAGCGCAGGCGACTACCTGGGTTCGGGGCTGGACGGGGCGGAGGTGCATGTTCACGGCTCGGCGCAGGATCAGGTGGGGCAGATACTCAAAAGTGGCAAGCTGGTCATCCACGGCGACGTCGGCCAGACCTTTATGTACGGGGCCAAAGGCGGGGAGGTTTACGTGCTGGGGAACGCCGCCGGCAGGCCGCTCATCAACGCCGTGGGTCGTCCCCGCGTGGTCATCAATGGCACCTGCCTCGACTACCTGGCCGAGTCCTTCATGGCTGGCGACCCCCTGAACGGCGGCGGGTTTGTCGTCCTGAACGGGATCACGTTTGACGAGAGGGGGCGGCGCGTGGAGCAGGAGACGCCCTATCCGGGCGGCAACCTCTTCTCCCTGGCCTCGGGCGGGGCTATTTATCTCAGGGATCCGCACCGCAAGGTCGGCGAGGATCAGCTCAATGGGGGTCGTTTTGTCCCTCTCACTCCTGCCGATTGGGAGCTCATCTTGCCCTACCTGTCGGAGAACGAAAGATTATTCGGCATCTCTGTCACCGATGACCTTCTGACCGCTGGCGGCGCTAAGCGGCGCCCTGCCGAGGTCTATCGCAAAGTCGAGGCCACCAGGCTGGCGGTGCTGATTTAAGCAGTTTGCCACGGCGATTCGGACATTACGCTTAGTGTCAACTTAAGACTTCGGAGGTTTCCGGCAGTGCCTTTGCTGGCAAAATCGCGTCTGAAAACCTCCGAAGTCTGGCTCGTTCTTTTAAAGTTGACACTTATGGTTACGCTTGCGCCTCCTGGCTTCAAACTGGGATCGTCAGGCTCTCCAGGTCGCGGGGGTAGTAGGTGATCAATTCCAGGCCGCCCTCGGTGATGACGACGGTGTCGGAGTGGCGAAAGCCGCCTAGCCCGGCGACGTAGAGGCCCGGCTCGACGGTGAGGACCATGCCTGGCTGCAGCACGGTGTGATCGCCGCTGTCGAGAAACGGCCCCTCGTGATAGCGCAGGCCGATGGCGTGGCCGCTGTGATGCTTCCAGTAGGGCATCAGGTCGTGCGCTTCGTAATAACGCCGCACGGCGCGGTCCACCTCGCTGCATTTGACCCCCGGCCTCAGAGCCTCGAAGGCGACTTCCTGGGCGGCCTTCGTATGTTCGAAGAAACGCTGTTGCTCATCGCTGGCCGGGCCGATGATCATAGTGCGTTCCAGCTCTGAGTGGTAGCCCCATATCGCCGCGCCTGCGCCGGTGACCAGCACGTCGCCGGCCATGAAGGTGACGTTCATGGCCAGGGCGTGGGGAATGGCCGCGTGCCGCCCGATCTGGCCGCGATAGCCCGCCTCCGCGCCCTGGGAGAACATGCTCCGCGCCCGATAGAGCGGGCCCAGCGTGTCCACCAACGCCAGCGTCGCCTCCTGGCTGGCCCGCAGGCTCACCTCCGTCTCCGTTGCGCCGACCCGCGTGTATCGTTGCAGCAGCCGATGGACCAGGTTGCCCCATTTTGCGCTCTCGCGGATGAGGGCCAGCTCGGCGGGACTCTTGACCGCCATCTGCGCTTCCACAAAACTACTGATGCGGACCACTTCGGCGCCGGTTAGCTCAGACAGGTTCGGCCCCTGGTAACCCAGGATCCAGGGGTAGCCGTCGGTGTCGGCGCCGATGCGGCCAGCGATCCCCATGTCCTCCAGCACGCCCTTGAGAATGACCATCGGGTGTGGATGGTCGGGATACTCAGGGTAGTGATCCACCCGATCCACCACCGCCTCGGCCTGGGCGTGTTCGAGCTCCAGGCGCGGCACAAAGAGCGCGCGCTCGCCCTGGGCGTTGACGGCCAGCGCCATGGGGCGTTCCGTGGGGATGAAGGCGAAGTCGGTGAAATAGGTTACATAATAGTTGTCGAACAGGACAGCGCCCGACAGACCTTCGGCGCCGACATACTCGACCAGCTTTTGCGCACGCGCCTCGAATTCTTCTTTGGGAATTTGAATCGTCCGCTGCATTTCTCCTCCTTAATTTTGATGATCACGCCCAGGCCCAGATCGCCCACAGCGCGATCATCGTCAACCCTATCCCAAACTGCAACACGAAAGCCCAGCCCCAGCCAATGGCCATGCCTTTGGTGACCGCCAGGGCTTTTTTGCGATCCTTGCTGGAGATGAATTCGGTCAAAAAGAGTGCGCCCAGCGCGGCAGCGATCCCGCCCAGGGGACTGAAGACGATGCTGCCCACTGTCCCCGCGACGAAGGCGATAGCGATAGAGAGCCACCTGGCACCCTCTTGGCGAGCCTTCTTGCTAATGAGCAGGTTGTCAGAGACCTCACCCAGGATCGCCAACACAGTGATGATGACGAACAGCACTGCGCCCAACGTCCCGAAGCCAGCGACAATGCCGTAGAGCAGCGCCAGCAACCAGATGACGATAAGGCCGGGGAAAACGGGGACGATCAGCCCGCCAAGGCTCACCAACATCCCCAGGAGTATTAGCAGGTTGAGTAGAAGCTCTAGTCCGGGATCCATTTGTCGTTGAAGTGCATCAATCTGTGTGCGTCCGTTGAATCACTGACTTCACTGAAGCCTCTGAGATCACTGAGGCCCTTTCAGTGTGATCAGTGTTCTCAGTGCCTCAGTGATTCCGTGGTAGGCACAATTCTAGCATCGCCAGACCGATTGGTCAAAGAGAAGCCCCGATCTGGGACTGACCGCAAGATCGAGGCTGTGACATTTGCAGCTATTCCTTTTCTCAACGGTGGCCGATCTCGCTTCCTCCTCACCAGGAGCCAGAGAAGAGCTAATCGGAGCTATAGTTCTTGAATAGCAAAGGTAGATAGCTCGTCCAGCACTGCGTATATACAGCGGTTACGGGAATTATTAGTGGGCTGTGCTCGTAATTGGTCATTGTACTGATAACGGTGATCGTCGTGATATAAGGGCCGTAATTTGGCAGGTTGTCTTTATCTATGGAAACCATTGCCGAAGATGGCGTGTAGCCCTCAGGGCCGCTAATGGAGAGCCAGTCATCTATCGCCGTAGCGCTCCACGTAGCACAGTTTGTATTCGGATTGGTGATTGTCCGCAACGGGAGAACGCCGTGGTCGCAGACGCGACCCAGGTCAACGACATTGGCGGGTTCCACTTCAAGGTAGTGGGTCGTTGTCATCACAGCGGCGGCCGCATCAATGCGTCCCCAGCCGAAGTATTCATCCCAACCAGGATCGCCCAGGTCAACAGCCGTGGACGTGATGATGCCCGTTACCTGGACGTTGGTCAAATGGGGGTTAACCGACCAGAGCAGTGCTGCCAATCCCGATACCTGGGCAGCGGCCGCATAAGTACCGACGAGGGGTGCGGCTGGTTTACAGGAAGGTAAGATACAGACACCCCAGATTCCGACTCCAGGTGCGGCAACATCCACCTTGTCATTGTAGGTGGTCGAGTAATTGCGGGGGTATTCATCCTGACGGCCAGTGGCAGCAACGGAGACAACGTGCTCAAGAGCTGCTGGATATTGGTAGGCATCTGGGGGAACAGGATTATTTACTCTGGGATCGCCCGACCCGGCAACGATAAGAGCGCCCTTAGAATAAGCATAATTTACTACATTCTGCGTTGAATGGGGGTAGTTGGAGCAGGTGAGTGAGAAGCTTAGGTTTATGATCTTGGCCCCATTATCAGCAGCATAGATAATTCCCCCGTTTATGTCAGCAATAGACCCGCCACCGTACTGATCGAGCACCTTAACGGGCATGATCTCAGCCCCCCAGGAGACGCCAGCGATGAGTATCGCGTTGTTGGTCTCTGCTGCCGCGACGCTTGCCACATAGGTCCCGTGCCAAAGATCATCCTGAGGTTCGCCGTGCCAGTTGACAAAATCCCAGCCGTGCACATCGTCTACAAAGCCATTCCCATTCCTATCGTCGTCGATCCCATTGGTCGCCTTGTCATTCCCGTTCATATCCGTGCCCGTCTCCCCAGGATTTGTCCATATCTTATCTTTCAACTCGGGGTGCTCGAGATCAACACCCGTACCAATGACAGCGATAACGACTTTCTCGCTGCCAGTGGTGATGTCCCAGGCGGCAGGGGCTCCAATTTTGGACAGGTTCCAAGGAAAATACGGATCATCGGGGATGACATCCAGAGCGCGAAGACTGTAGCCAGGCTCGATTGCGATAGGGTCTGCAATCTGAACGACGTAATTGGGCTCGGCGTACTCCACCAGAGGGTTCCGCTTTAGCTTCTCTATCTTCTCTAGCTCCCGGCCCTCGGGCACCGATAGCAGCATGATGCCAAGTTGGCCCATCTCGTTCAGGATCTCCGCCTTTTCAGCGAGAAGCAAAGACTGGACACTGGCCTTTGGAATGCCCTCCTTGAATTTGACGATGATCTCACCCGCCTTGAACTCCACCGCGCCACGCCCCCCCTCTTTCCCCCCCAAAGCTTGCCCTGAGCAAGGCTGAAGGGTTGGGGGGGATGAGGGGGGGGCTGGAGCGGTTGTCGGCGGCATTGGGTCTTCGGCGGAAGAAAGGCAGGGGAGAAGGAGAAAAAGGGCAGTCAAGAGAAGGGTTAAGATCCTTCTGGTCATTGGTATATTCTTCATTGGTTCTTCACCTCCGTGTAAGCAGTCGGCTAAAAGTTTCTCTTTTCCCCACCCTCGGTAGACAACAGTTTATCACAATGGAGATGTTTTGTCAAGAGGCGGTTGTTCCAGAGTGCTGCCAGTTCGGTCTGGGAAGTCATGGAACCTTTCTTATCGCTCGGAGAGCCTGAGCTTACGGCGAAGGAGAATAATGCTTCATGACCAGCGGCACATATAGATAGTAAATCGAGGGGGTTTCGGTTGGCGTCGGCGTCCAGGTTGAGGTTGGGCTGGGGGTTGGTGTGCCAGTCGGCGTCGGCGTGCTAGTTTCCGTTGGTGTTACTGTTACAGTGGGTGTGGGTGTAGCAGTCGGTGTCGGTGTGTGAGTTGGCGTTGTTGTTGCAGTGGGCGTGGGTGTAGGGGTGGGAGGGGTGTACTTGCTTACCCCACCGCCATAGGTGCCGAACCAAACGTTACACTCGTTGTCTACGTCTATGGAGGTAATGATGTCACTTTCCAGCCCTGAGTTTGAAGTATTATAGCACGTCCAGTGATCTCCATCGAATTTGCACACCCCGTACCACCAGGTGCTGATCCAAATGTTCCCCTCGCAGTCTATGGCGATAGCATTGACCCGACTGCCCGCAAGACCACTCTCTCCAGCAATGTAGGTTGTCCAGTTCACGCCATCGAATTGGCTCGCCGCGGCATTGAAGCAGTTTAGGCAATCACACCACTCATCGTATCCATCGGTACACCCTCCAAACCACTTCTCGTTGGCGCTGTCTACGGCGATGGATTGGACGTAGTTACTCGCCAGCCCTGAGTTTGAGGTGTTGTAGATTGTCCAGGTGACGCCGTCGAACTTGATCACCCCGTTATAGGTGCCGATCCACACACTGCCGGAGTTGTCTACGGCTATGGCGTTGATAGAGTCAGACTTTAACGCTCCGTTTGCCGTGTTATAGGTCGTCCAGTTCACTCCATCGAACTTGCTCACTCCGTACCCGTATCCATCGCTCAGCCTGGTGCCGAACCAAATGTTTCCCGCCTGGTCTACGGCAATGGCGGAGACCTTGTTGAACACCAGCCCAGAGTTTGAGGTGGTATAGGTTGTCCAGGCATCGTCGCTCTTGTTGTGGGGAGTGCCGCCGTCGTCGAGCTTGCTCACCCCGCCCGTAGTGCCAAACCACTTGTTACCCTCCTGGTCTATGGCGATGGCGTTGACGCGGTTGGACACCAGATCAGAGTTTGACGTATTGTAGGTCGTCCAGTTCTCCCCGTCGAAGACGCTGACCCCCCTGGTAGTACCGAACCACATGTTATCTCCGTCCACAGCCATGGACAAGACGTAATCATACGCCAATCCATCGGACTGCCTGTAGGTCGTCCAGATGCCCTCGTCAGTGTGGTGAAGGTTAGCGGCTTGGGATGAAGAGGTCAGCCTGCTACGAAGAGCAGGAGGGATCCCGCGCTCAAAGGTTGTCAGAAGGGCCACCAGAAGAACAGAGGCCATCGTCAGATACAGCAATCTGGTGAGTATGGAAGTAACCCGCCTGGTTGTCAGCCTGATCATAGAAATCCTCCTCGCAGCTTAATGAGCTACTCTAACGTTTACTCTGGTTACCTCTGTGCTAAAAACGCCAGCCTCAGGGCGTGCAAGGGCGCGGCCTTGGCTGGCGTCTCATCGGTTGCGGTGTTTGCTTCGTGGGCCTGAGCAGCCATCAAGGTCACCCTCGCACCCATCGGCCAAGCTTCGTTGAACCATCTCTATTGTATCACATCGGGGGCTGTTTTGCAAACTGTGGTTGACTTTCGGCCATAAGGTGGTAAAATAAGGGCAGCCATCAGCCTGAAGAACTGGTGCTGGATTGTATTCTTGCGGTTTTGTCACCTCCAGCGCCGCCTGTTCACGGCGGCGTGCAGCAAAAGCCGCACCAGCCTGAAGAACTGGTGTTGGATGGTATTTTTGCCCAGCGCCGCCTGTTCACGGCGGTGCGGGTAAGACAAGGAGATTCGAATGTCCAAGGGAAAGGTCACTCACGCTTCCAAGCTGGTGCTCATTGATGGTCACGCTTTGGCTTACCGTGCTTACCACGCCCTGCCGAAGGAGTTAAGCACCTCCAAAGGTGAGTTGATCAACGCGGTCTTCGGCTTCACCTCCATGCTCCTCAACGTGCTGCGCGACGAGAAGCCCGACTACATCGCCGTGGCCTTCGACGTGGGCAGGACCTTCCGCCACGAGGAGTACAAGGAGTACAAAGCCCACCGGGCCAAGATGCCCGATGAACTGCGCACCCAGATGGCTCGCATCCAGGAGATCGTCCACGCCCTGAGCATCCCCATCATCGAGGTGGAGGGCTACGAGGCGGACGACGTGCTGGGTACCCTGGCCCAGAAGGCGGAAAAAGAGGGCTTGGAAACGCTGATCGTCACCGGCGACACCGACACCTTCCAACTGATTGACGATCACACGCGGGTGCTGACCTCCCGCCGCGCCTTCTCCGATACCGTGGTGTACGACCAGCAGGGCATCGAGGAGCGCTACGGCCTCCAGCCCCAACAGCTCATTGACTACAAGGCCCTCGTTGGAGACACCTCCGACAACATTCCCGGTGTGCGAGGCATAGGCAAGAAGACGGCCACCCAGCTCCTCCAGCGGTACGGCAGCGTGGAGGAAATCTATGCCCACCTCGACGAGGTGGGGAGCCCCCGTTTCCGCGACGCTCTGGAGCAGGGCCGCCAGAGCGCGTTTCTGAGCAAGTTCCTGGCCACCATCGTCACCGACCTATCGGTCGAGCTGGATTGGGAGGCCTGCCGGACCGCTGAGCTCGATCAGGACAAAGTGAAAGAGCTTTTCAGGGAGCTGGAGTTCCGCACCCTGCTGAATCGGCTGCCGACGACGGAACGTCATGCCCCCCCTCAACAGCTTTCCATGTTCCAGGAAGCCGAGCAGGTCAAGGAGGAGAAAGCCGCTCCTGCCAGCTATCAAATCGTGGGAGATGAAGAGGCTCTGGACAAGCTGGTGGCTCGACTGTCAAGAGCGGCGGCCATCACCCTGGACACGGAGACCACCAGCACCGACGCGATGGTCGCTGATTTAGTAGGCATCGCCCTGACGGATAGGGAGGGTGAGGGGTACTATGTACCCGTGGGACACGGGCTGGGAGCAGGAGAGCAGCTTCCCCTCGATTACGTCCTGGAAAAGCTCAGGCCGGTGCTGGAAGATGAATCCATCGCCAAGTATGCCCACAACAGCAAATACGACCTCACTGTTCTGGTTCGTCACGGCGCGCAGGTTCAGGGCTTATCCTTCGACACCATGATCGCCGAGTGGCTGGCCGATCCAGCCAGCCGCAACCTGGGGCTCAAGAACCTGGCCTGGGCGCGGCTGGGGGTGGAGATGCAGCCCATCACCGACCTCATCGGCAGTGGCAAGGCTCAGCTTACCATGGCCCAGGTGCCCATCGCGCAGGCAGCCAGCTATGCCGCCGCTGACGTGGATATGACCCATCGCCTGGTGAAAGTACTGGAGCCTGAGCTGAAGGAGAGGGAGCTGTGGCCCCTCTTCACCGAGGTGGAGATACCTCTGGTACCCGTCCTGGTCGAGATGGAGATGACGGGGGTGAAGCTGGACGTGGAGTACCTGGGGGAGATGTCCCGCCAGCTCCAGGGGCAACTGAGCACCCTGGAGCAGGAGATCCAGGAGACGGTGGGCTACCCCTTCAACATCAACTCCACCCAGCAGCTCAGCGACGCCTTGTTCATCAACCTGGGGCTACCGGCTAAGGGGGTGCAGAAGACCAAATCCGGCCACTATTCCACCGCTGCCAGTGTGTTGGAGACACTCAAGGGACAACACCCGGTCATTGACCTCATCCTGGAACAACGGGAGCTGGCCAAGCTCAAGTCCACCTACGTGGATGCCCTGCCGCAGTTGTTGAACGAGCACACGGGGAGAGTGCACACCTCTTACAACCAGACGGGGACGGTAACTGGCCGCATAAGCTCCAGCAATCCAAATCTCCAGAACATCCCCATTCGCACCGAGGTGGGGCGGGAGGTGCGGCGCGCGTTCGTAGCCGAGGAGGGAGCGCTGTTGTTGGCTGCTGACTACTCCCAGGTGGAGTTGCGCATCCTGGCCCACATCTCCCAGGACCCCGCCATGCTGGCCACCTTCGCGCGGGATGAAGACATCCACACCAGCACTGCTGCTTTTCTGTTCGATGTGCCGTTGGATCTGGTGGATCGAGAGATGCGGCGCGTGGCCAAAAGTATCAACTTTGGAATCACCTACGGCATGAGTGGCTACGGCATGGCCTGGCGGACAGGGCTTTCCCAGAAGGAGGCTGAGCGTTTCATCCAGGAATACTTCACCAAATACTCGCGGGTCAAAGCGTACCTCGATGAGACCAAGCGCAAGGCTCGCGACCTGGGCTACGTGGAGACTCTCCTGGGCCGACGGCGCTACTTCCCTGAGTTGAGAAGTGACAGCAGGGCCCATCAAAACGTC
The DNA here is from genome assembly GCA_964625745.1 of uncultured Anaerolineae bacterium. Lineage (GTDB taxonomy): Bacteria > Chloroflexota > Anaerolineae > VGOG01 > VGOG01 > CAZVCJ01. Next base: position 16,742 of record CAZVCJ010000004.1, read on the forward strand.
AGGGCCTCTGCTCAGCGGATGGCCATCAATGCGCCCATTCAAGGCTCCGCGGCCGACATCATCAAAATCGCCATGATCAGGCTGCACCAGGCTCTGAAGGAGCGAGGCTTGAAGAGCGACATGACCCTCCAGGTTCACGACGAACTGGTGCTGGAGGTGCCCGAGGGCGAACTGGAGGTGGTCGCCTCCCTGGTCAAGTCCATCATGGAAGGGGCCTTCCAACTGGACGCGCCGCTGAAGGTGGACATGAAGGTGGGCGGGAACTGGCTGGAGATGGAGTGAAGCCATGACCTACGAAGGACACTTTAAGGCCGCGCTGCCCTGCGGGGTGCGCGATCTCTTTTTGGAAAGTGCGGCTAAGCTCTCCAGGCTGATGGCCATTTGGCGTCAGCTCTTCGATAGCTGGGCCTACACGGAGATCATCCCCCCCACCTACGAACACTACGACGTCCTGATGGCCGGCAGCGATGCCGACTTCGAGAGGAGGATCTTCCGCGTGCTGGACCGCGAGGGCAACATCCTGGCCTTGCGCCCCGACATCACCACCCAGGTGGCCCGCATCGTGGGGACGAAGCTACACGACCTGCCCCTGCCCCTCCGCTTCTACTATCTCACCAACGTCTTCCGCTTCGAGGAGCCGCAGGCGGGCCGCCAGCGGGAATTCTATCAGGCAGGGTTGGAGCTCATCGGCGCCACCGGCCCCGAAGCCGATGCCGAGATGGTCGCTATACTTATTGAAGCCCTGCAACGGGTGGGTCTTCAGGGCTTTCAGATCAACCTGGGCCAGATGGCGTTCTTCAGGGCCATCGTGGCCGAGCTGGATCTCTCGCCCGCCCAGGTGGAGGAGCTCAAGGGAGCTATTGATCGCAAAGACGAGGTGGGCTTGAGGAAATCCCTGAGGAAGTGGAAGATAGACGATGGTCACGCGATGGCCTTGCGCGAACTACCCAATCTCTGTGGCGGTGAGGAGGCATTGGAGCGAGCAGCCAGCCTGGCCCCCAACGTTGGTGCCTCCCAGGCCATAGAGAACCTCAGTCACATTTATGGCCTGCTAACGGCCCAGGGTCTGGCTGAGTACCTGGTCATTGATCTCGGCGAGGCGCGAGGTATGGACTATTACACAGGTATCACCGTCGAAGGCTTCAGCCCTGGCCTGGGCTTCTCCATCTGCAACGGAGGACGCTACGACGAGCTCATCGGCCTCTATGGCCGCCCACTTCCAGCGGTGGGCTTCGGTCTGGGGGTGGAACGGGTGCTACTGGCTCTGGAGGAACAGGGTGAGCAAGAAGTGCACCTGGCTCCTCACCTCCTGGTGGCTGCCAAGGCGGCCTCGATGGGCAGAGCCATCTTGCAGCGCCTGCGCCGCCGGGGACTGAAGGTGGAAGTGGATGTGATGGCCCGAGACGAGGCTGGCTTGCTGGAGCATGCGCGAGTGCGCGGGATTGCCTGGGTCATCGTTGGCGGGGACGCAGAAAAGGCTTTGCTCGCCACAGCCGACAGCCAGCGCTGGGTGAGCTGGGAAAGTCTGTTAGAACTTCCCCCCCAGAGTTGGGGGGGACGGAGGGGGGGCGAGGAGGTTGTGCATGAGTGAGACCTTCTCCCTTGCTCCCCTGAGGGTAGCTTTGCCAAAAGGACGTCTCCTCCAGCCATGTCTTGAGCTCTTCCAGGACCTGGGCTGTGCCGGCCTCATGGGAATCCTCTCCTCTCGCTGCCTCCTCTGGGAGGAAACGGAACAGGGGCTCAGCTTCATGGTGATCAGGCCCGCAGACGTGCCCGTCTACGTGGAGCACGGTGCGGCTGACCTGGGGATCGTTGGTCGTGACGTATTACGCGAGGAGCAGCGGGATGTCTACGAGCCCATGAGCCTGGGCTTCGGTCGCTGCCGGCTGGTGGTGGCCGGGCCGCCTGAGATCCGCCACGAGAACCTGCATCTGCGCCACCGGCTGCGAGTGGCCACCAAGTATCCTCGCCTGGCCCGCCAGTACTTCCTGAAACAAGGCATCTCAGCCGAGGTGGTCAGCCTCTCAGGCTCGGTGGAATTGGCCCCCCAGGTGGGCCTGGCCGATCTGGTCGTTGATATGGTGGATACGGGCCGCACCCTGCGCGAGAACAACCTGGTGGAGATTGATGAGATCATGTCCTCCGAAGCCTGCCTGATCGTGAACCGCGCCGGCCACAAGCTCAGGCTGAAGGAGATCAACCTCCTGATGAGGCGGATCGCGGACGCAACAAGTGTCATTGCGAGCCCCGCAGGGGCGAAGCAATCTCCTCCGGGCTAAGTGAGATAGGGATTGCTTCGTCGCTCCGCTCCTACCCAGAAACTTCCCCACACCCCCGCTCTCTCCCCAAAGGGGCGAGGGGGCAAGTCCCCTCTCCCTCGCAGGGAGAGGGTTAGAGCCTGCCCTGAGTGGAGCGAAGGGGTGAGGGTGGGATGTTTTTGCCCCTACGGATATGGCGCGATGCGCCATGGAAGACTCGCAATGACGCAGACGGCGTGATCGTGGGAGATGAACTGGATGACTGCCTTCAACGTTGAGGATTTGCTCAGACCTGACATCTACGAGATGGAAGAATACACGCCCATTGAGCCGCTCGAGGTGTTGAGCGCGCGTTTGGGCTTGCCTGCGGAGCGCATCATCAAGCTGGACGGTAACGAGAACCCCTACGGCCCGTCACCGCGAGCCCTGGCAGCCCTGGCCGATTACCGGGGTTACCACATCTATCCGGATCCTGAGCACACCCTGCTGCGGGAGGCCATCCAGGACTACGTCGGCGTGGATAAGGCCCACATCATGTTCGGCAACGGCTCCGATGAACTCATTGACCTGGTCATGCGCCTCTTCCTGGGGTCGGGGGAGGCCATCATCAACTGCCCGCCCACCTTCGGCATGTACTCCTTCGACGCCGCTATCTGCGGGGCGCAGGTGGTACGTGTTCCTCGTCGGGCCGATTTCTCCCTCGACGTGGAAGCGATACGCCGGCAGGTTCTTGACCACCCGACCACCCGACCATCCGACCATCTGACCAAGAAGTTGTTGTTCGTGAATTCCCCCAACAACCCCGACGGCAGCTTGACCTCGCGGGAGGATCTGTTGCAGTTGCTGGAGCTTCCCCTGGTGGTAATCATTGATGAAGCCTATGCAGAGTTCAGCGGCACCAGCCTGGTTGATCTGGTGCCTGAGCATCCCAACCTCATCGTGCTCAGGACCTTCAGCAAGTGGGCAGGGCTGGCTGGCCTGCGGATCGGATACGGCGTCTTCCCGCTGGGCATCATCCGGCACCTGTGGAAGATCAAGCAGCCCTACAACGTCAACGTGGCCGCTCAAGCCGCAGCCCTGGCCTCACTGGAGGATCTGGAGTACCTGCAAGCTAACGTGCAGCGGATCGTGGCCGAGCGGGAGAGGCTTTGTGCCGAGTTGGGGAAGCTCGACTTCCTGCATCCTTACCCCAGTCAGAGTAATTTCATCTTGTGCCGAGTCCTGGGGCGGGATGCTCGTCAGCTCAAGCTGTCTCTGGAGAGGGAGGGGATTCTCATACGCTATTTCGGCAAGCCTGGTCTCAGGGATTGCATCCGCATCAGCGTCGGCAAACCCGATCAGACGGAAGCCTTGCTCCAAGCGCTGCGCAGACCGTCATTGCGAGGAGCGTAGCGACGCTTGTCCTGAGCTTGTCGAAGGGAAGCAACCCCCTCCGTGGTGGAGATTGCTTCGCCACTCAGAAATCTCCCCTCACCCCTGCCCTCGCCCCAAGGGGGCGAGGGGGTAAGTTCCCTTTCCCTCGCAGGGAAAGGGTTGGGGCGAGGGGGCAAGTTCCCTTTCCCTCGCAGGGAAAGGGTTGGGGCGAGGGGGCAAGTTCCCTTTTCCTCGCAGGGAGAGGGTTGGGGCGAGGGGGCAAGTTCCCTCTCCCTCATAGGGAGAGGGTTAGGGTGAGGGTGAAATGACACACCCATAGGTGAGAAAACATGAACGAAAACCGCACGGCGAAGGTTCATCGTCAAACAAAAGAAACCCAGGTGGAGGTGGTGCTAAGCCTGGATGGAAGGGGCGAGTACGAGATCGAGACCGGGGTAGGCTTCCTCGATCATGCGCTCTCCCATCTGGCCCTCCACGGCCTTTTCGACCTGACGGTGCGCGCCCAGGGCGACCTGGAGGTGGACGAGCATCACACGGTGGAGGACGTGGCCATCTGCCTGGGGAAGGCCCTCGACGAGGCCCTGGGGGAGCGAGCGGGCATCGTGCGCATGGCCCATAGTTACGTGCCCATGGATGAGGCCCTGGCTTTCGTGGCCCTCGACCTGGGGGGACGGGCTTACGCGGTGGTGAAAGCCGATTTCGCCACCCCTCGCGTCGGGGGTTTGGCCACCAGCCTCATTCCGCATTTCCTGGAGACCCTGGCCTACCACGCCCGCATGAACCTGCACGCCCGCGTCGTCTACGGCCGCGATGACCATCACAAGGCTGAGGCTCTGTTCAAGGCGTTGGGGCGGGCGCTGGGCGTGGCGACCAGGATCGAGCCTCGCCGCGCCGATGTGCCCTCCACCAAAGGGATTCTATAGGCCTATTAACCACTAAGTCACGAAGACACAAAGGAAATGCAGATGAAATATGCTCCTATCTCTGACGAAGAAGAACGTATCGCCAAAATGATTGTAGGCTCTGCTTATGCTGTTCACAAAACCCTCGGCCCTGGCTTGCTGGAGAATGTCTATGAAGTTTGCTTCTGTCATGAATTGACCAAATGCGGTCTGTCCTTTCTCCGACAAGTTGTTGTGCCGATTGTGTACGATGGCATAACGTTCGATGAGGGGCTGCGACTGGACGTGTTGGTAGAGGATTTGGTCATTTGTGAGTTGAAAGCAGCACAGACGATGCATCCCGTTTTCCTGGCTCAGCTCTTGACCCAGTTGAAGTTGACTGGGAAGCGGCTTGGTTTTCTGATCAATTTCAATGTGCCGCTGATCAAACATGGCATCAAGCGAGTAGTTTTGTAATCTTCGTGTCTTGGTGTCTTTGTGGTAGAAAGGTGTGGTAGACAGGTACGGCAGAGAAGATGATCGCCATTATTGACTACGGAGTGGGGAACCTGCGTAGCGTCCAGAGGGCCTTTGAGTACGTGGGAGCTGAGGTGACAGTCACCGCCCACCGGGAGACCATCGAATCGGCGTCGGCAGTGGTGCTGCCTGGGGTGGGAGCCTTCGGCAAAGCGATGTCCAATCTGGAGCGGGCAGGGCTGACTGATGTCATCTGCCAGGTCATCGCCCAAGGGCGCCCCTTCCTGGGCATCTGCCTGGGTTTGCAGCTCCTGTTCGAGGAGAGCGATGAGATGGGCCAGCACCGGGGCCTGAGCGTCTTTGGCGGCAGCGTCAAGCGTTTCGAGGTCGGCCTCAAGGTGCCCCAGATCGGCTGGAACCAGATTCACATCCAGCGGGCCAGCCCTCTGTTGGAAGGTGTAGCCGACGGTAGCTACGCCTATTTCGTCCATTCCTACCACGTCGCTCCCGCTGATCCCGAAATCGTCCTGGCTACCACCGACTATGAGATTGACTACGCCTCCATCATCGGCCAGGGCAGCGTCTTCGGCATCCAGTTCCATCCTGAGAAGAGCCAGGCGGTGGGGCTGAGGATTCTGCGCAATTTCACGGCGTTAGTTGGGGATTAACTATGATCGTCTTTCCTGCCATTGATCTGCGTCAGGGAAAGTGTGTCCGCCTGCGTCAAGGGCGCCCCGAGGCGGAAACCGTCTTCTCTGATGATCCCGTGGCCATGGCTGAGCATTGGGTCTCCCAGGGCGCCGGGTGGCTCCACGTGGTGAACCTCGATGGTGCCTTCGGCCAGGCTTCATCGCCCCCCCTCGGTCCCCCCCAAAGTTGGGGGGGAAGTTCCAGGAATCTACGGGTGGTCGAGGAGATAATAAGCTCCAACTTCCAACCCTTCGGCTACGCTCAGGCCAGGCCTCCAACCTCCAACCTCCAAATCCAGTTCGGCGGCGGCCTGCGCACTATGGCCGACATCGAGCAGGCGTTGGAGTTGGGTCTGGACCGAGTCATTCTGGGAACGGTAGCAGTGGAAGAGCCGAGCCTGGTGGCCGAGGCTGTCCAGCGCTTTGGAGCCGAGCGAATCGTGGTAGGCATTGATGCTCGAAAGGGAAAAGTAGCCACCCACGGTTGGCGGCAGGTCTCATCCGTCGCTGCTACTGAGCTGGCTCTTCGAGTGAGGGAACTGGGTGTGGAGCGCGTCGTCTACACCGACATCGCCCGCGACGGAATGCTCAGCGGAGTCAACGTCGAAGCCACCAGGGAGTTGGCTCAGCACACAGGGTTGAAGATCATCGCCTCAGGAGGCGTTTCCTCATTGAATGACCTGCGTCGCCTTAAGGAAGCCGAGGCGAGCGGGGTGGAGGGCGTCATCATTGGCCAGGCGCTGTACAGTGGGGCGCTGGAATTGCGGGAGGCGATAGAGATAGCGAGCGAATCGGCGAATCAGCGAGCGAGTCAGCGAATTGAGGGAGTGAGGTCAGGATGTTAGCTAAGCGGATCATACCCTGTTTAGATGTCAAAGACGGGCGGGTGGTCAAGGGGATCAATTTCGTCAACCTGCGGGACGCGGGAGATCCAGTGGAGCAGGCCCAGGTCTACGATGCCGAGCGAGCCGATGAGTTGGTCTTTTTGGACATCACGGCCTCCCACGAGCGGCGCGATATCACCATCGAGATGGTGCGCCACGTAGCCGACACCGTCTTCATTCCCTTCACCGTGGGCGGGGGTATTCGCACCATTGAGGACATCAGGGCCATCCTGATGGCTGGCGCCGACAAAGTCTCGATCAACACCGCGGCGGTCAAGAATCCATCGTTGATCACCGAAGGGGCGAAACACTTCGGCAGCCAGTGCATCGTGGTGGCGATTGATGCCAAGCGAGTAGTAACAACGGACACATGGATTAAACGGACTGGGGCTCCTCAGTGGGAGGTCTATATCAACGGTGGACGTACGCCGATGGGGCTTGATGCTGTAGAGTGGGCTAAGGAGGTGGACGAGCGAGGGGCGGGGGAGATCCTGCTCACCAGCATGGACTGCGACGGCACTCAGGAGGGCTACGATATCGAGTTGACTAGAGCCATCGCCGAGGCTGTATCCATCCCCGTCATCGCCTCAGGTGGGGCGGGCAAGCTGGAGCACTTCCACCAGGTTCTTACCGTGGGCCAGGCCGATGCTGCTCTGGTCGCTTCCCTCTTTCACTACAAGCAGTTGACCATAGCCCAGGTGAAGGAGTACCTGGCGGCGCAAGGTGTGCCAGTTAGATTGTAGCCATCGGGGGTGACCAGTGGAATTGAAAGCAGAGATCAAATGGGACGACCGGGGCCTGGTGCCGGCCATCGTCCAGGACGCGCAAACGGACCAGGTGCTGATGCTGGCCTACATGAACCAACTGGCCCTGGAAAAGAGCATCTCCACGGGTGAGACCCATTTCTGGAGCCGCAGCCGGTCGGAGTTGTGGCACAAAGGCGCCACCTCTGGCCACACCCAACGCATCGTGGAAATACGCTACGATTGCGATGCTGACACCTTGCTGCTCCGTGTCGAGCCGCGCGGCCCGGCCTGCCACACCGGCCACCAAAGTTGCTTCTATCGCTGCTTGTGGGAGAAAGAGAGCACTGCATGACATTGGCCTTTCCCCCTCCCTCCTCTTGGGTTTGGGAGAGGGAGGAGGGCTGGGGGGAGGGTGAGGGCTATGAGCACCATACTAGAAGACTTGTTCAACGTCATTCAGGACCGCAAAGTCAATCCCAGGGAAGGCTCCTATACCTGCCACCTTTTCGCCGCAGGGGAAAACGAGATCCTCAAGAAGATGGGCGAGGAGGTGGTGGAAACCATCGTGGCAGCCAAGGGGGAAGACGATGAGCGATTGGTCTACGAGGTGGCCGATCTCCTCTATCATACCCTGGTGCTCCTGGCCTACCGCGACATCGAGCTGGCCGACGTGGAAGACGAACTGGCCAGGCGATTCAGGTGAGTTTTAGTCGATTTGTATCCAGAAAGGAGAAAGCGAAATGAACAATGAAGCATCGAGAAGGCTTGCTGTAGGCATCTGCTTGCTGCTGCTAACCCTGACTTCTCCCGGCAGGGGAAACGATGCAACTGCGGGTAGTGCCCATGAGGATCTGATGAGTACAGAGACAACCGCCCCGACAACAGTGGTGACTACATCTGGATCAACCGTGCAATCTCAGACGAGATCTTCCTGGTCGTGTCTCCCTCGCTACAGTGAGCCGGAAACGATCCTAACCCTGTACCGACCAACCGATCTACACCACATGGTTTCTGCCGACTTCACTGGCGATGGCTGGCCGGATGTCGTTCTAGCGAGGGCGCTTTGGCAAAGTGACGAAATCTTCGAACTGGATATCCTGCTAAACGATGGGGACGGGAACCTGGTGTTGGGAACATCCGAGATCTTCTCGGGAACGGTCCCCTCTGTGATGGATGCACGCGAATTGGTGCTGGCCGACTTCAACGGGGATGGCCGTGCTGACATATTCTTTGCCGATGAGGGAAACGATAGCCCTCAGGGGACTGGGTATCAGAACACGCTGGTATTGTCAGCGCCTGGTGGCAAGTTGGTGGATGCTACTGACAATCTACCTCAACAGAGTGCTTTTACGCACTCTGCCGCCGCCGCTGACATTGACGGGGATGAGGACGTTGACCTTTACGTTGGAAACCTGTGGGGATATACCCCTCAGATTCTGCTGAACGCGGGAGGCAATGCCGTGTTTACCGTGGCGACAGGGCGTCTCCCATTTCCAGTGGAAGACACTGATTACGGTGCATACACGACCAGTGAGTTTGTCGATGTTAATAACGATACCTTCCCGGACCTGATACTTGGTGACGCGGGTGATGATCTAGAAGGAGGGCCCGATTCTCTGGTGCTGTTGAACGACGGTACCGGCCATTTCTCGATTCTGGCTAACGCAATCCCGTCGAAACCGTTTGCAGAAACGGACATAGCCCTGGACATTGACGCGGACGACATCAACGGCGATGGATATCAGGATCTATTCATCGTTTTCACAAAGGACGATCCCTTTTACATGGGCAGGTACATCCAGATACTGATAAACAACCAAGACGGCACCTTCCGCGACGAAACCCCTGCGCGATTGCCGCAGTCCGATAACGATGATCCCTGGATCAAGTGGGTCTATCTGCTTGACCTTGATATGGATGGGCATCTTGACATCGTGGCAACCCCGTTGGGGCCGCCAGGGCCCCTGTTTTACCTTAACAACGGGGATGGCACCTTCCGTCCACTGCCCAACGTGTTCAACATCGGAACTGACAATCTATTCACGTTTCTTGACATTGATCAGGATGGGTTTCTTGATGTCCTCTGGTCCTGGGGCGGATGCCAACATGGGGCCTGTCCCGAGGATCATTTCCTTGTCCGTGCTCTTGGTTGTCCCGTGTTCTTGCCCCTGGTGCTCAAGAACTTCTATCCTTCGCAGCCAACGCCCACTCCCACCCAGCCGGTTGAGTCGGTGATAGTCCACCTTGCACAGGGTGACGCGTGGGTCCCAGCCGGTACCCCGATTATCCTGGCAACTCGCTGGATAGTAGACCAGCCAGGGCTCGTAGATGACTATCTGGCCTCGTTGGATCTCACGGTCACTTTGGATGGCGAGCCGCTGCCCGGCGTGATGGATTATTGGGGCGGGGTAGAGGAGTATGGAGACTTCGACGGAGATGGAGACACCGACTACGTGTCGAACTGGGAGTATTCCGTGGGGGTGCTCAGTTCGGGAACCCACCAGGTTGAATCCGAATTCTATCTTCAGCGGCCCATCACGGATGGATTTGATCTGGACGAGGATGGTGTCCCAGACGTGTACAGTGGCTCATGGGAGTACTTCCTGCAGATCACAGTTGGAGAATGAGGGATGACGGCCAATGTCGTGCGGGACGGAACAGACCACTGGATATCAGCAATCATCGGTGCGATTTGCTGAGAATCGCGCCCCAGTCACACGAAGGAGTATCATGTCAGAAGAAAACAAGGCCCTTGTTGATCGTCCCACCCAGGCGTTCAACGACGGCAACCTGGATGCCTTTGTCGGTCACATCGAAGGGGAGAGCATACGGCTGTGGTTGAACAACGGGTGCACTGTTTTCTACGACAGTGAGCAGGATATCGAAGTGGACGCCCGCCAGGTTGCGGAGGAGTCAGCGTCTTTTGGCCTGGGCTTCGGCCTTGGCTGGACCGAAACCAGCTACGAGGGTTATCAGTTCCGCATAGATCCCAATACCCAGCAATACCTGCTAGAGAAGAGAGACATGGACGGCACCTGGACCACCTTGCTCGACTGGACCTTCTCGTCGGCGATCCAGCAGGGCACGGCAAGCAACCATCTGCGCGTCGTCCGAGAAGGCGAAGACCTCAGCATGTACGCTAACGGAACCCAGGTCGCCACGTACTACGAGCGCAGCTTCCTCGGTTCCGGGAGAGATGCCGGTGTCCGCGTCTACAGCCAGGACGCTGCCCCCGTTGACGTCCGCTTCGACAACTTCCACGTGAGCTGTGTGCCGTAATGTGGGCAGTTCAAATTCTTCTGGAGGAGCACAATGAAGATCAAACGTGCATTGCTAAGTGTTTCCAACAAAGAGGGGCTGGTCGAATTCGCCCAGGGGCTGGCCGAGCTGGGCGTGGAGTTGGTCGCCACCGGTGGCACGGCCCGCGCCCTTAGAGAAGCGGAACTTGCTGTACGCCCAATAGAAGATGTCACGGGCTTTCCGGAGATCCTGGACGGGCGGGTCAAAACCCTGCACCCGGCTGTTCATGGCGGCATTCTGGCCCGCCGCGACCAGGCGCACCTGGCGGAGCTGGAGGCCCAGGGCATTGCCACCATTGATCTGGTGGCGGTCAACCTGTACCCCTTCGCCGAGACCGTTGCCAAGCCAGGGACAACGCTGGCTGAGGCCGTCGAGCAGATTGACATCGGCGGCGTGGCCCTGCTCAGGGCGGCGGCCAAGAACTTTGCCTACGTGGCCGTGGTGTCCGACCCCGCGGACTACGCCACCACCCTGGCCGAGTTGCGAGGGCAGGACGACCTCTCCCTCGCCACTCGCCAGCACCTGGCACTGAAGGCCTTCTGCCATACGGCCAGCTACGATGCGGCCATCAGCCGCTACCTGTCCACCCGTTTCGAGGAAGCAGCCTTCCCCGTCACACTGCACCTCAGCTTGACAAAGCTAGCTGACCTCCGCTACGGGGAGAATCCACACCAGCAGGCTGCTCTCTATAGCCTGGGTGCAACTGGGAGTCCTCTGGGTGGAAACCTGTTGCAGGGCAAGGTTCTGTCCTACAACAACATCCTGGACCTGGACGCCGCTTGGCGAATCGCGAGTGACTTCGCCGCCCCCACTGTGGCCATCATCAAACACGGTAATCCTTGCGGCGTGGCCAGCGACCCAAGCCTGGCCGATGCCTTCCGAGCGGCCCTGGCCAGCGACCCCGTCTCCGCTTTCGGGAGCATCATCGCCACTAATCGTCCCTTCGATGGGGAGGTGGCCCTGGCTTTGGGTGATCTGTTCGTCGAGGCCATCGCTGCCCCCGCTTTCACTTCCGAAGCGCTGGAGGTTCTGGCCGAGCGCCCCAACTGCCGCCTGCTGGAGATGTCGGACACGGAAGATTCGGCCTGGGAGATGAGGAGCGTGCAGGGCGGGATGTTGGTCCAGGAAGAGGATAGCATCCTGAGCGGCTCGACTGAGCTCGCCGAAGTCCTGTCGAAGGGCACGATTGCTGAGGATGAAGCGGATTGGAAGGTGGTGACTGAGCGCAAACCGACGGTGGAGGAACTCGAAGCTCTGGGCTTTGCCTGGAAGGTGGCAAAGCACGTCAAGTCCAACGCCATCGTTTTGGTCCGCGGGATGGCTACGGTGGGGGTGGGGGCAGGGCAAATGAGTCGCCTGGACGCTGTGCGCCTGGCCGTGGCCAAGACTGGCCAACGGGCGCAGGGGGCGGTCCTGGCCTCCGACGCTTTCTTCCCCTTCCCCGATGGAGTGGAGGAGGCGGCCAGGGCCGGGGTAACGGCCGTCGTGCAGCCGGGGGGGTCCAGGGGCGATGCCGCCGTCATCGAGGCTGCCAACGCTCATGGCTTAACCATGCTCTTCACCGGGGTGCGGCACTTCAGACATTAGCAGATTCAGGTGCCAGGCACTTTCGGAAGTGCCTGGCACCTAAGTTGAGGGAGGGATCATGAAAGTTCGTCGTCTCAGCCAGATGACCACAGATGAGATAGCCGCGTTGAAGAGGAGGTCGGGGCTGGATATTGAGTGGCTCTTGACTTCGGTAAAGCCCATCGTCGAGGACGTGAAGGCGCGGGGGGACGCCGCGCTTATCGAGTACACAGCCCGCTTCGACGGCGTGCACCTCTCCGCTGCCGACCTCAAGGTCTCCGAGGAGGAGGTCAGGCGTGCCTACGAGCAAGTTAGCCCGGAGACCCTGGATGCCTTTCGCCAGTCGGCGCGAAACGTCCGCGCGTTTCAAGAGCGTAGCATGCCTGAAGGGATGTGGCTGACGGAGATCGTCGAGGGGGTGCTGGTGGGACAGAGAGTCACGTCCATCGAGTCAGTGGGCCTGTACGTTCCCGGCGGCAAGGGAGACTACCCTTCGGTGATGCTGATGCTGGGCATTTGTGCTCAGGTCGCTGGGGTGAAGAAAGTCGTAGCCTGCACCCCTCCCACCTCCGAGGGGAGCGTCAACAGCGGGACACTGGTGGCCGCCGACCTGGCGGGCGTGACGGAGATCTACAAGCTTGGCGGGGCCCAGGCCATCGCAGCCATGGCCTTCGGCACCGAGACCGTGCCCAGGGTGGACAAGATCGTGGGGCCTGGCAGCCCCTACGTGATGGCGGCCCGGCAACTGGTGGCTGGCGTCGTGGATCTGGGAAACGTAGCGGGACCCAGCGAGGCCATCATCCTGGCCGACAGGGAGGCCGATCCCTGGAACGTGGCTTTGGACCTTCTCGTCCAGGGGGAGCACTCCAAAGATGCCGCCTCCCTGCTGGTCACCCATAGCCAGGAACTGACTGGGCACGTCCAAGAAGCTCTGCCCGAACTGCTCGCCGATTTACCCGATGAGCGGCGGCAGATATGTGAGACCGTGCTATCCCAGTACGGTGGCGCCATCCTGACCGAATCCCTGGGCCAAAGCATCGATTTCGTCAACGACTACGCACCGGAGCACCTCCAGTTGGCCGTCCAGAACCCCCTGGCGGTGCTGTCACGGATACGCCATGCTGGTACTATCCTGTTGGGCCAGAGGACAACGTTCACCTTCGGCGACTTCTCTCTGGGGCCGACCAACGTCATCCCCACCGGCGGCTTCGCCAGGGTTCAATCCCCCGTATCCGTCCACGATTTCCTGAAGCACAACTCCGTGTGCTACGTTCTCGACCGTGCTGGGTTTGATGCCCTGGCCGAGGGCAGCGCGACCTTTGCCGAGTACGAGGGGTTTCCTGCTCATGCTATGGCTGTGAGGAGGAGGGATGAGGCACCGAGTTAACAAGGCGACCAGGAATGAGGGTTCATTGTCTTGTTGCCAGGAACGTTGAAAGCTGGTATAATGGTATTGGTTTGCAGGGCGTCTCAAAGGGAGGGGAGATGAGCAAGTATAGGCTACCTTTGGTTATTGAGCCCCTGGAAGAGGGCGGGTATCTAGCTACCAGTCCTGCGTTTCCTGGGCTGTTGGTTCAGGCGGATACGGTGGAAGAGGCACTAGCCTTGGCCCCCGGCGTGGCCCGAGCTTTGATTGAGGCCATGCGGGAGAAAGGGGTGCCTTTGCCAGCGGGTTTGCAAGCGGTAGAAGCGCCGCCTTTTCGCACTGAGGTATTGGTGCTAGCATGAGGTACCGCGAGTTGACCAAGAAGCTGAGGAAGCTGGATTGTGAGTTTGTGCGTCAAGCTCCTGGTTCTCACGAGATCTGGTGGAATCCAGCCAACCGTCGTTTTACTTCGATCCCTCGCCACAAGGGCAAGGATTTGCCCAAGGGGACAGTGAGAGCTATCTTGCGTCATTTGGGCATTGAGCCTGACGAATTCTGGCAGGCGTGAAGTGAGGAATGTCAATGATCAAGCATGAAATCACCAAATTGATCCAACAAGCCATCCGCAAAGCCCAAAGGGAGGGCGACCTGCCTTCTTTCACCGTACCCGAAATCCCCCTGGAGCACCCCAGGCAGACTGAACACGGCGACTACGCCACGCCCATCTGTCTGCAATTGGCCAACCTGGCCCGCATGGCTCCCATCAAGATAGCCAACATCGTCGTCAAGCATCTGCCGGAGACAGACTACTTGGGCAAGATCGAGATTGCCCATCCTGGCTACATCAACTTCGCCCTGGGTGATGCCTGGCTGGCTCAGCAGGTGGAGGCGATCCTGGCGGCTGGCGAGGACTATGGCAACATTGACATCGGCCAGGGCAAGAAGGTGCAGGTGGAGTACGGCAGCGCCAATCCCACTGGCCCGCTGCACGTGGGCAGCGGGCGCAACGTGGTGTTGGGCGATAGCCTGGCCAACGTGCTGGAGGCGGCTGGCTATGAAGTCCAGCGGGAGTACTACGTCAATGACGCCGGCTCGCAGATGCTACTTTTCAACGAGACCCTCTACGCCCGCTATGCTCAGGCCCTCGGCTGCGAAGGCCCTATTCCTGAAAAGGGTTATCGTGGAACTTACCTGGCCGAGTGGGGGCAAGAGATCGCCAAGGAGGAGGGCGACAAGTACTTGAACATGCCCCAGGCTGAGGCGGTGGCGGCCATCGGCAAGGTGGGGCTGGCCAAGGCGCTGGGCTGCATTGAAGGCGACGTGGAGCTATTGGGCATCCATTACGATCGCTGGTATTCGGAGCAGAGCCTCTACGACGATGGCTACTTCGCCAGGATCATGACCCTCCTCCGTCAGAGCGGGCACATCGTCGAGCGAGAGGGGGCGGTATGGTTCACGGCTACTGACCTGGGCGGGGACAAGGACGAGGTGATTGTTCGTTCCGACGGCCAGCCGGGCTATTTCGCTTCGGACATCGCCTATCATTACAACAAGTTCGTGGCACGGGGCTTCGATTGGGTCATTGATATCTGGGGCGCGGATCATCAGGGCCACGTCCCGCGGATGAAGGCCATGATGCGCGCGCTGGGATTGGGCCCGGAGAGGCTGACCCTGCTCATCTATCAGTTGGTCACTCTCAAGCGCGGAGGCGAGGTGGTGCGCCTCTCCAGGCGCACTGGTGACATCATCACCCTGCGGGAGGTCATCGAGGACGTGGGCCCTGATGCGGTGCGCTTCTTCCTCCTGTCGCGCGCTGCGGACAGTCAGATGGACTTCGACCTGGACCTGGCCGTGGAGCAGTCGGCCGAGAACCCCGTTTACTACGTCCAGTATGGCCACGCCCGCATCGCCAGCATCCTGCGGTACGCCAGGCAACCGATTCCCGATTTCGCAGATGGTGGCGTATCACTGTTGCGGCATCCCGCGGAATTGGCCCTCGTCCGCTACATGCTACTGTTGCCCGAGGTGGTGGAGCAAGCAGCTGAGAACCTGGCCCCCCACTACCTGACCTACTACGCCCAGGACCTGGCCAGCGCGTTTCATTCCTTCTACAAAGAGTGCCGCGTCGTCTCCTCCGATCCCGCCGACGCCGAACTAAACAAAGCCCGTCTCAAGTTGGTCTCGGCGGCCCAGGTCGTGTTGGCCAAAACGTTGAGACTGATGGGCATGACTGCGCCGGAGAGGATGTGAGCGAAGAGTTTCGTGTTGCGAGTTCCGGGTTTCGGGTTTGACAACTCCAGGTCTTGGCAGTATAATCAGAACTGAGGGGCGAATAGCTCAGTTGGATAGAGCGCTTCCCTTACAAGGAAGAGGTCACAGGTTCAAGTCCTGTTTCGCCCACCTTGATTGATAATGACGCTCAAAACGAAAGGTTCTGGCGAATCGTCTGTCAGAACCTTTTGCTTTGCGAAACTTTGGGGATATGGATGTCTAGGTCTTGCGCCTCCAGATCAGCGCAACCGCGAGGGCGGCGAGCACAACCAGCGCTGCCAACCCCAGCCACGACGCCAGCAACTCTAGCCTGTTCACCGGCACGATGATGCCGCCAACGGGCACTGGGGGCTGAGGAGGCGGCTGCCCAGGGCCCCCGGGTTCTGTGATGACGCCATTGGCGACGAGGTCGTCATCACCATCACCGCCATCGGTGATGGTGATGGTAATGACATTGTCACCATCGTTGTCACCCATGGGGATCTGGTACCAATGGTTGGCCGGATTGGCGACCGTCGGGCCATACTTCCAATACTGGGTATCGGGGGGCATGTCGTCTGGCAGGGAGATAGTGACCTCCACTGTCCCGCCGGGAGCAAGGCCCTCGATGGTGAAGTTGAAAAAGCCGTGGAGGAAATCCAGGCTTGGGGCATCAGCAGGGGATGGATTCCCCACGCCGGCGATGAAGGAGAAGTATCCCGCGCTGGCCTGTAGGGTGAAGCTCCCCGACCCTGTGCTGGTTGGCAGATCGTTGGCTGTATCATCACAAGCGTTGCCCACACCATCTCCATCGAGGTCTTCCTGGCCAGGGTTGGCATGGTTGGGACAGTTATCGCAGGCATCGCCTGCCTCATCATCATCGGCGTCAGCCTGATCTGGGTTCGACACCAATGGGCAGTTGTCCTCATCGTCGGGAATACTGTCGCCGTCACTATCAGACAGAGCAACCTCCACGTAGAGTGGCCCCTCCAGGCGTATGTTCCCGACCAGGTCGTGCGCTTCTAGCCAGAGAGCGTACGTGCCTCCCGTGTCGGGCCGCAGTGTGTAAACCCATTCCTCTCCGACGCGGGCCGTCAGGTCACGGTAGGAGGCTGCATCCGGCGGATCCACGCGCACGTAGACTTCGTCTACGCCACCGCCATCGCTCACCTGGCCAGCCAGGACCAGCGTCGGCGACAACTCATACATCATGGTGATGACGACGGTGGTGGTCAGCGCCGGCGGCACCACGTCCAGTTGATAGGTCAGACTGATCGGCTCGGGCGTGCGGTTGCCCACACCGTCCAGGCCGTAGATAGAGAGCGTAACCGATAGGCCGTCTGCGCCCTCAATCAAGGGTAGTGGGTAGTTCCACCTCCCTGCTGTGGAGAGGGCTGCGCTTTGCGGCGTCAGGCTCAGGCGGCTGCGGTTGTACGTGCCTTCGTTCAGTAGTGGATTGAGGTCGCAGATATTCAGTTGCCACATGCCCTGGGATGCCTCTCCGATGAAGGTGCTGAGCGACGAGAAGGGCTGTGCAGGCCGGTCGAAGTATGGTTCTGTCGGATCGTCCTGGATGGGCGCGTGCAGCGGCCCGCTGGCGGCGTCGTCGAGCCACACGTCGTAGTTGGCGAAGCCGTAGGTCGCGCCACTGGGAGCGATCACCAGGGCGCGCGTCCCCGACGGAGAGACCAATTCAGCCACGATCTCCTCACGAGCGGGATGGGTGGCGTTGAAGCCCAGGTCCACGTCGCCGACGATGAAGGCATCGGCCACGGTGAAGGTTCGGGTGATCTCACCCCCACCACAGTAGGTCGTGGCGGTGATGACGTCGGTGATGATGCCGGTAATGACGATGGGCGCGGTAGGAACGTCGTCGTAGAAGTGGGCTGTGTCGGTGGGAGCCTGGGTGCTGAGCAAGGTGGCTGCTGACTCACAGACGGTTTCCTCGTCTACCTCGCGGCAGACCTGCACCACGACGCTGCTATGGGTGTCGCTGATCGGGCCGGTGAGCAACTCTCCACCCGGGCCAATGAACTGCCCGTCCACAGCGGCTCGCGCTTCGTCATCCAGCGCCACTGTCGGCGGCGTAGCATCCACCACTACGACGTGCCACGGTATCGTCCAATCGCTGACGTGGTCGTAGCCGTCGGTGGCCCTGGCCCGAAGCTCGAACTCGTCACCGTCGCTCCCGACTACATTCCATTCGCACGTCCACTGTCCATCGTGGGGCATGGCGTCGGGGCAATTGAGCACGGTGACGCCGCCCAGCGGGTCGCGCACCTCCACTTCCACCAGCGGCACGCCCGATGGGTCGGAGGCGTAACCGCGCACGGTGTTGGCACCCGGCCCGACGACCAGCTTCGGGACCTCAATGCCCACGTGCTGTGGCGGGTCAATGTCCACGGCGTGGTCGGCCCACACCCACTCCAGCGGCGGCTGCGTTGGGATGCCGGTCGTCCCGCTGAAGGGATTGCGGGCATCGAACACCAGGCCGTCCAGTATCGCCCACTGCAAAAGCTGGCGGCAAACCTCCGGCGGCAGGCCGTCCACGTTGACACAGCGCTCGTAGCGCCAGTTGCTCTCTACCTCCACGACCCCGCTGAAAGTCACTGTCACGGTGTCGCCGGGGGCGACGGAACCTACGTTCAGTTGCCGGTACTCCATGTAGCCTTGATCCAGGCGGCTGCCGTCCGGCAGGCTCAGGGCGGAGTAGGCCAGGACGAACGCCTGGACGTCCAGGGCCTCGCTCGTGCCCCGGTTGGAAACGCGCAAGGTGTAGCTGATGACGTCGTCCTGGCCCACTGGCGGGTGGGTGTTGTCCAGAAAGGTGAACTGCTGGCTCTTGGGGCCAGATTCCTGGAAGAGGGTCTCCCACTGCCAGAAAAGGTCGTCGCCGAACAGGGCGTAGGTGGTGCCCAGCGGCTCCACAGTAAGCTCCACGCGCAGGTCGCTATCCACGAAACCCTGGCTGGTGGGCGGTTCCTGCAAGGCCTCGGTGTACGGGCAGAGCAGTGGCCCCAGGCTGGGCCAGCGGTAGAAATTCGGCAGCACGAAGTTGCGCTGCGTCGCCGCTTGCACCGCGGCCAGCGGATTGACGGCCAGCACGCTGTTGAGCAGGTTCCGGTCCGGCATGGCCGACCACAGGCGCAGGGCGTCTTCCTCGCTCGCCGCCGCCAGCAGGCCAAGAGAGTTGGTCGCCGGATTGGAGATGTCCAGCAGGTCGAACGGCAAGTACAGGTCCGTGATGCCGTTGTTCCACTGGTACTGCTCAGCCGTAAGCCAGAGGCTCAAATCCCATCCTTCGGTGACCTCGTTCCACTCCCACAGGGCGGCCGTCTCGCTATCCACCACCCACACCAGGTAGTCGGCCTGCATGGCCATGCTCTGGAGCGCGGCGACGGTCTGGCTCTGGCGCACCTGTTCAAACTCTGGCCATTCCGACGTCACCAGCTCAGGCAGGTTACCCGGCAGGTAGATGCCGGGCGCGGGGCCGCCATAGGGATTGAGGAGCTGCGTTGCACCGCCCGACCTGGTGTCCAGGTAGATGAACAGGTCGCCTTCGACGTCCCAGTTGGCGCCGACCCAGGCCAGGCGCAAGGCGTTGGCATCCCAGGTAGCGTAGAATTCCTGGTTCTCAGAGAGGGATGCGCCGGTCGGGGCTCGGTCGGCCACGCTGCGGCTCCGTCCCATTTGCGTGCAGCCGCTGTCCATCCAGCCGTGGTAGAGGAGGCCGGTTGGCAACTGCGTGCGGATGAGGTCTGGCGTGAGGGGCGCGTCCACGTAGACCGGCCCCTCGGTCTGCTCCTGCCAGTTGCCATAGATGTCCACCGAAACGACGTGGGCGTACACCTCATGCGCTTCACTGATGACCTGAGTATAGCTGTAGGCCGTCCCTGCGGGGACATAAAGCGTCCCTTCCGTGTTCGTCGGGCTGTCGGTCCAGCCAACCCGGTAGCCCGCGACGCCGCTGCCGTCGGTAGACAGCGTCCACTCGATGACCAGTTGGTTGCCGTCGGTGATGGTCTGGCGCGGCTCAACGGGGTGGTACGCGCCCAGGGCATCGAAGTAGCCCAGCGTGATGGTGACGGCCTCGGGTGCTTGCATATCGAAGAGCAGCGTAGCAGTGGTGGCGTTGGTGTGACTGGCGAAGTCGGTAGCTCTGGCGGTGACGTCGTAATTCACACCGTCCGGATCGGCGTCATCGATGGGCCAGGTGTAGCGCCAGACGGGGCTGATGGCTTCGCCCGTCAGCGAAGCGGCGCCCCAGCCACGGTCGTCGGGGTTCACGTCCACGCGCGCTACGCCGAAGTTGTCCGCAGCGTTACCAGAGAGGACGGCCGCTCCCTGGGCAGCGCGTCGGGCCGTGGTGATGACCGTGGTGTCGAAGGTGGGTGGTGCCGGGGGCTGCAGGTCCACCGTGACCGTGATGGGGTGCGTCGTGGTCTGCACCTGGCTTATCCAGTCGGACACTTCAGAATTGAGAGTGTAGTAGCCTTCACCCAGCGGTGTGTAGGATGTAGTCCACGTCGTTTCGGTGACTGCGCCAGGATCGGGCGAGTCGGGCCAGCCAGTATCGTAGAACGGTGCGCTGTTGACGGTGACGGTGAGGGTCTGCAGATAGTTCTCCGCGTAGGCCTGGCCTTCTACGCCGAAGGCTGCGGTCGTCGAGAACGCCGTGCCGTTGCTGGGGGTGATGACGGCCGAGTCCAGCGATAGTGGTGGTGGCGGCGTCGGCGTGGGCGTCGGGGTGGGTGTCGCTGTTGGCTCCTGGGTTGGTGTGGGCGTCGGACCCCATTCCGACGGTGGCCACGGCGTCGGTGTGGGCGGTATCGGCACGTCTATTGGATAGGTCGCCGTGGTGCAATGGTCGTAGGCATCGCAGACGTAGTGAGCCAGAAACGGAAGCGCGCCGTTGACCTGGCAGGTGGCCGTGATTCGAACCAGCCGGTTGGTGTCGGTGGTCACCTCGCTATACCAGGATGAAATCTCGTGGAAGTAGGTGCGCTGCCAGGTATCCTCAGGGCAGGGACAGCCGATGAAAGTATCCTCGTCCAGGTTCAAGTCCTCGACATAACAGGTCACCTCGGTAGGGCCAAACGGTAGGCTTAGCCATTTGAGGCCAGGCTCGGCGCGCGGAGCGGCCGTGTCTACCATCCCGTTCCAGACCGCCGCCTTGCCACCGTGATAGGGCCAGGGCTGTACGTCATGGCTCTCCAACCTGAGCTCGTAGAAGCCCTCCAGATCCGGCATCTCGTAGGTCCAGGTGGTCGTAGTGATGCCCCAGCCAGATTCAGCCAGCGTGGCGCGTCCGCTGTGGTAGTAGTACCATGACTTCCAGAGCTCGGCGACCGGCTCGAATTTCACGTACAGGATGCCGACGCCGCTGTCGACCGGTCCCGGATCGGTGATGACGCCGGTCAGGGTCACGTCGTTGCAGGCGATGGCGTCGGTGTATGGCCCCATGTATTGCAGGTCGGCTACTGGTGGGGTGTTGTCCACCTCGAACACACCGTAGACCGCTTCTGGTAAGTAGTTGCCCGCGTCGTCCCTGGCGCGCATGTAGAGGGTGTACACGCCGGTGGGGTTGGGCAGCGCATTTCCTTCGTTGTCAAAGGCAGGCAGTGCGTAGTTCAGCTCCCATTGATGGGCTGAACCGTCCCCGGCAGAGAATCTGAGGCTCGTCCAGCCACCGCCGGCCCTGACGTGCGTCTCTTCCTCCGGGCTTATCCGCCGACGATGCTGGCCTTGCAGCAGCACGTACAGGGATCCATTGGTGCTGTCTTCTACTGTACCTTTCACCCAGACCCACCAGCGTCCCTGGCTGTCGTCCCAGGCCTTGCCGCGCACTTCGGTCACAGTGAGCTGCGGCGGGGTGCGATCAATGAACACACCGATGCTGGAGGGATTGCCCACGTTGTCGGCAGGATCGTTGGCGCGGACGCTCAGGGTGTGCCACCCTTCCCCCACAGCACTGGTGTCCCAATCCCAGGTCCAGGTCTCTGCGCCGTCGGCTTCCTGCCACGCTCCACCATCCACCCTGACCTCCACCTTGGTCACGTAGGTGTTGTCCCGCGCCTCGCCGCCGATGGGCAGCGTGCCGGTTTCGCCAATGTGCTGGTCGTCGGCCAGCGAGGTGATGTCTGCGGTAGGCAGGGTGCCGTCCACTATGACCTCGTCTTCGACCTGCTGCTCGCTTCTGCCCAGCGGCGTGGTGGTTTCGTGCAGCGCCGTCCGGTTGATGTGCAGGTGTTCCCCGTCGTGGGTTGTGCGCGACACCAGGCACTCAGTCACCGAGTCGTCCAACGCTTTGACCTTTTGGTACAGGGTCTTGATTTCCGAGGCTGAGAGCACCCCTGGCCATACGGCGAGTTCGTCCACCAGGCCGCGGAAGTAGTTGCCCCAACGGGCCTTGCCGATGCGCAGGGGGCCGCTGCCCCAGTAGTAGCGGGCGGTGGTGTCCTGAGCCACCTGCACGCCGTCGCGGTAGATAGTGCGCTGCCCGGTCCCGAAGTCGTAGCTACAGGCCCAGTGGTGCCAGTCGGTGTCGCTGTACTGATTCGACGTGACCAGGTAGTTGGTCGTGTCAAAGGCGCAGATGAACCGGTTGTTGCTCCAGAAGCCGATGTATAAGTCCCTGTCGGAGCCGGCGCTTCCCTGGCTGACGATGTATTCGTCTCGGTTGGTCCACTCACGTTTGGCCCAGAAGGCGATGGTGAAGGAGGACCCAGCGATCGGCACGTCGGCGCCGGTGATGACGTCGTCAGTCCCGTCGAACTTGACCGCGTTGTAGGCTATGCCCTCCTTGCCGGCCTGAGGGCATTGCCCGGCGCTGCACTCAGCGGCGCCGTAGCCGCTGCGGGCGGCGTTGTTGAAGGTTTCGGCTCCGCTGACCTCGTCGAAGGGATAGACCACCAGCGCGCCCAGGTAGTCGTCTACGACTTCGCCTTCCGACAGGGCGCGGGGATAGATGGTCAATTCGTCGAAGTAGCCCTTGAAGAACCGCTTGTCGTCGCAACCGTAGGTGTTGCAGGGTTGGACACCCACAGCCACACCCATGATCACAGATTGTGTGTGCAAGTTCGAGGACGACCGCTCGCCAGTGGCACGCAGTTTGCCGTCCACGTAGAGGTGCTGGCCGCCCACGCCGCCGCCGAAGGTATTAGCCACGTGGTGCCATTGGCCATCGGCGAAGTTCTTGCCCGACGAGCAGATGACCTCAGACTCCGTGGTATTCGGGTTGCCCTCGCCTAGCTTCGCGCAGAGGTTGCCGTTGAGGAGATAAATGTCGCGGTCGTGGTCATCGTAGTTGAACGCAGCAGCGTCGCCTACAGAGTAGATGCCACAAGTGTCACATTCGGCCTTGAACCAGAAGGTAATGCCGTAGGAGGAAACAGACAAGCCCACGCCCCCTGCCCTGATCCAAGCACCTTCCTCAAAGGTTGCACCACCCGTTTCATGGTGTCCCTCGAAATACACGGCGTTGCCACGCTTGCCTTCCTTTCCAGATGGTATGTAGTCTTGCCAACAGCTAGCGTCGTGGTCAAAGCCGGAACTGTCGGCGAAAGTGCAGGCCGTATCCCCTTCTTCGTCGAAGTGGAACAGGGCAGCGATGCGCGGCTCGGCGCAGGTCACGTCCAGGAGGTAGCTTTTGCCGGGTGCCTCTGTGCGCCCCCGCTCGCCGCGCAGCTCGCCGTTCATCCCCACCCCCTGGGAGTAGACGGTGTACTGGCCGTTCAAGCTCCAGGCCACCGCCCAGCCGCCGTTCACCGGATCGTTGCTCACGGCAGCCTCCCAGCCTGCTTGATCGGAGAGGTTGCCGACGGTGAATTCGTCCGGCGTGTTTGACCCAGCCAGGATGCGCCCGCGCAGGGAACGGTTGCTGCCGCTCCGGCTGGTGTAGATGACGAGGGTTCGGCCGCTCAGGGGATCGTAAGCGATCCGGGGACTCCATTCGCTGGCTGCGCTGGCAGAGACGGCCTCTGGTTCGGTGGCTGACTGGCCGGAGATGTAGGCGGTGTAGATATCGCTGCCCCGCTCCCACACTGCCTGATAGCGGTCGCCAACCCAGGCCAGCTTGGGAAAGCTCACATTGCTCGCGGAATCCAGCGTCAGCACCCCACCGCTCTTGTCGCCGTTGGCGAGCACGTGGCGCACCTTGATTTGCTCGTCGCCTGAGCACTCTCGCATCCAGGCTACCAGGAAGTTATCGCCATCGCTGGCCACGGTAGCGCCCCAGGCCTCACATTCTCCACCCGCAGACTCTACCTGGTGCAAACTCAGCGAGCCCCAGTTGGATGTAGCGCTCCTCCACGTAACCCAATAGGTGCCGTAGTTGTTCTTATATGAATAGACCACCAGGCACCTGCCGCTGTCGTTACAGGCGATGGCTGGCTCCGACGTTGCGCTCCAGCCTGCTTCGGCGAACACGTCAACGCCGCTGTCCGTGATGCCAGCGGGCGAGACACGGTAGCCGCGCACACGGTAGTCTTCTCGACTCACGGCAGCGTAGGCCGTGTTCCAGCCGTTGACCGATACGGCAGCCAGGCTCAACGCCTTTGGATAGCTGGTAGCGTGGCTATCGGTCTGCCAGGGGTCCCAGGCCCAGACCGACGGCGTGTGCAACTGCGACTTCACGTCGGTGGTGAGGGTCACGGTCTGGTTGCCGGTGCCCGCCGGCACGGTGAGGTCGGTGTACAGCGACTGGGACTTGTCCTTGGCGATGTCGAAGGTCATCTCCAGGGGGAAGCCCGTCAGCGGGTCGGCCTCTAGCTCGGTCGTGCCGCGCACCCAGAGGGGGCTGCCTGTCTCCACGTTGTTCTGCACGGTGGTGGTGAAGGGGAAGGTCTGCGTGGGCTTCACGACTTTGTCTGGGTCCCCCACCTCGGTGTACACCCCGATGGGGTTGGTGTTCCAGATGTAGGGGTTAAAGAGATTGTTGTTGTAGCAGTCCCGCCGCTCGCTTTCGTCATCGAGCTTGCCGCACTCGGTGTGTAGCGTGCGCTCGAAGAGGTCGTCCATTCCGTCACTATCCGCGTCGGCGTTCAAGGGATCGCTGAAAATCCTGGTTTTCTCAGGATACCTGTAGTAGAAGTCCCAGCCCTCTGTTTCCGCCGCGTCGGTGATGCCGTCGCCGTCGGTGTCGGGGCGGTTGGGATCGCTGCCCAGGAACGCTTCCTCCTGGTCCGAGAGGCCATCGCCGTCGGTGTCGGCGTCGCGCGGGTCGAAGACGTAGCCCCCTTCGTCAAAGCGAATGGCCGCCATCTGCAACTCCCAGGCGTCGGACAGGCCATCGCCATCGGTATCCCACCTGGTGTCATCAGGGTCGTTTCCGCCGTAGTCCTGAGCCATCAACCCGTCGCCGTCGGCGTCTTTGAACTTGAGATCCGAGGCCCACCCACTCACCTGCACGAACTCATCCAGGGTATTGGGAAAAACGTCCATCACGATGTTGCTGCCCAGGTCGGCCGGGTCCGCTTCGCCCTCCAGACCTCTGTCCACGCAGACGACGACGGGTATCGCCCAGGAAATCACCCAGAGCACTGCCCAGCACTCGACGCCGGGGAGGGCGTAGCCAGTGGAGAGGATCAGGGGGACGGTGCGGTTGATACCCGCCTCGGAGACGGTGCTGATGGCCGAGAGATCGTCGTCGAACCAGCCCTTGTAAAAAGTGCGCCCCCAGGCCTCGTAGGCATCGCTGACATGCCAGGGGTTAACCCTATTCGTGTCCCCAAGGTGGGTGGACATGGATTTCTTTTTTGTGTCCAGCTCGTATTCGAAGCTGGTGGACCGGATTTGATCTTTGTCGTACTTCCAGATATACAGGGACGTCCAGTATTCCCGGGGAAGCTCGTGAATCACCGTGCTGGTGATGGTGGTTTTGAACTCGAACTGAGCGCCGGGCACCATGCCCCGCTCTGGGTTGACCAGCCTGGAGTCCAGCGTGCCCATTTTGACCAGGCCGTCGTCTTCTTCATCTATCGCCAGCTCGAAGGAGAAGAACGTCTTGGCCACCGCCTCGGTGACCACGCCTGTGATGGTAAATCCCGCGCCCGTCAGCCACAGGAGAACGTCCACCAGCGTCATGATACCGACGATGATGGCGCCGATGACGGTCAGGGAGAACACAGCCAGCATGATGGTCACGATGGCCGCGGCGAAGGTTTGGGCCAGCAACATGGAGAGGCCCAGTCCCCGCCTCAGGCCTTCGTTTTTGCACAGGGCGTAGATGAAAATGCCGAAGACGATGCCCAGACCGGCGATCATGCCGATCAGCCCTGCGATCCTGGACATGCCGATGAACTGTGATGAGCTCTTGAGAACCTGGGTCGTCGCACTGAGCACGCTGACGCCGCTGTAGGTCAGGGCCCTGATCATCCCCACAACCATCCGAAGGGGCGAGAGGATCAGCATGTAGCCCAGAGCTATCCCGACAATGGCATGCACCGCCATTTGGGCTTCTGTATTGGTGCCCAGATACTCCCTGGTCAGGAAATACACGCCGACGGCAAGGCCGGCCAGTACGAGCATTGCGCCAGCGGTCACTGCTCCCTTCGCTCCCAACCAGCGGCCCACATTCTTCCACTTGGCGATCAGGTTCCCGAGAGTGTGGCCGAATGGTTGTATCGCCCCCCTCGCTCCGGCTTGCGAGCTTCTGACGATCTGGGCCAGAAACTCCAAAGCCTTTGTGGAGTAGAGGAAGTTGCGCATGATCCACATCTGGACCACGGCCACCACTGCCTTCGCTCCGAACGTAGCCATGACAGCAGCAATGGGCCGGTCGGAAGTCTGGTACTTCTGTGTCAACAGGGTGCCGCCGCTTTGAACGGCTACGTGGACGCCAGTATATAGTGTGAGATAGTAGATCTGGCCCACGAACACCGCGCCGGTGCGCAGATCCTCAGGGTGCTCCTCGTCCACGTACTCGTCGGCGAAGTCCTTTTCGTAGCGATTCTCTAGCTCCTCCCAGTAGTCCTCGATGGGATAGGGCTCCCAGGCGTCGTCTCGGTAGCGATACGGCGCCCAGTTCATGCCGGCCACCGTCTGCACCTCTACGTCGTCCGGCTTGAGGTCTAGCTTGAGCTGATGGTTGTCATCGGACCAAGTGATGGTGGATGCGCCGACTCGATCCTCGTCCAGGTTCAGGCTGCGGAAGCGCTCTTCCCGGGCAAAGAGCAGCGTCGGGGCGACAGGCACGTGGGGGGTGAAGTGGTCGTCCAGGATCTTCACGGCTTCGGTCATGCCGACGGTCGCCACTGCTTCGTCCATGGTGGGGTAGGTGTCGGTGACGACGCTCATGATGTTGCCCGCAGTGTCACTGATGCGCCAGGTGCTGGTAACGGAAACGCCGCTATTGGTGGTGTGATTGAAGCGGCTGTAGATCTCGGTGATAGTGATGTCCAGCTCGTCGTTGCCCCTGATGCACTCGTCATCGGTGGGGTCGTCGGGATCCTTTTCGTCCCACTCCTCGCAGTCCCGGCCGGCCAGGAAGGTGAGTTCCAGGCCCCTGGTCAGGAACATGAGGGCGGAATCGTCGTCCAGGTCATCGTCCACGTCGGGGTCCTCGTACACGATGGCGAAATCGGTGCCGTGATCCTCGCGCACGGCCAGGCCGGTTAGTTTCCATTCATCGTCGTACGTGTGGACGATCTCTGCTTCGTTTTTCTCCTCGTAGCTTGTGCAGCGGCCATCCTCGTAACGCTCGCACACGTCCACCAGTGCCTGGACAACCCACACCAGGCGCACCTGGTGGGCGTTGCCCCACTGGTCGGCCGGCTGGTACAGCATCCTGCCCGAGAAGGCCACGCGTGCGCTGCCCTTTGGCTCGGTGACCAGGACCAGCGGGACGTACACGGCCTTGTCCGTGCCATCCTCGTTCAAATCCATGATGGAGATGCCGTAAGCTTCCAGGTCGTTCTGAGGCGGCAGGTTGTTGGGCGAGCCTGTGGTCTTGATCTCCAGCATGGGTATCAACTTGACGTCGCCGTTGTCGTTGGGCGAGTGGGAGGTGCTGTGGTCCAGGTCGTAGAAGGTCTTGCCGTCGGTGTCCTGCATCTGGCCCTGGTCGTCGCCCTGCGGCCAGTCCAGCACGTTGAAGGCGTACCACAGGTGGTCGGGATCCGTCGGGCGCAGTTGGAACTCTACAAAAGTAGGCAGGTCTTCGGTCAGGTTATCCACCACCAACTGGAAGGGTGCATCGGCGGTGTAGGTGGTGTCGCCCTTGTAATACGGCGAGAGGTCCAGATTGTCGGGCACGTCGTCGTTGTCGTTGTCGCGGTCGAAGAGGTCGGGTGTGCCGTCGTTGTCCATGTCCGGTGGGAGAGCGCTTTCGGAGGCCCGGCCGGTGTTCCACTCGCGCCCGTCGTCAAGGCCATCCCTGTTGGTATCAAGCTCCGTGGGATCGCTGTACCACATCTTATCTTTGTAGGAGAAGCCGTTGATCTCCTCAGGATCCTCGATGCCGTCGCTGTCGGAGTCGTCAGAGTCATCGGCGGTGCCCAGGATACATTCTTCGAAGTCGGTCAGGCCATCTTCGTCGGTGTCGCCGGTGTCATCGGGGTCACATTCGGGGGCGGAGGATTCGTTGTTGTCGTTGTTGTTGGAGGCAAGAGCAGGGAGTTGGATATTGGATATTGGGTATTGTGTATTGTGTGAGGTGTCTAGCGGGTTGAGGTTGGGATTCCAGTTGGGCTGGGTTAAGAGGGCTTCGAGGTCGCGCTGCATGTCGCTTTCCTGCTGAAGGGCTTCCTGTTCCTGGGCGCGTGTCTGCTGCTGCTCGAAGAATGCCGCCACCCGCAGGCTCTGCAACAGCGGCGAGAAAATCAGCGAGACGATCACGGTCACGGCCAACGCGATGTACAGGCGACTGGAGCGTTTGTGGATCACAAGCATGATGGACAGAATCAGCGAGAAGACCAGTGGGATTGCAAAGCGGAGATCAGGGATTAGAGATTGGAGGTTGGAGATTGGAGACTGGAGATTGGGGGCTGCGGATCCTGACACCCCAGATCCGAAATCCGCATTCCGAAATCCGAAATCAATTGTCGCTTCGGCGCGGCTTTCCTGATCGTCCGGACCCGGTGGGAACTGGAGGCGCAGGATCTGGCGCAGAGGCAGGCCATCCGCACTGATCCACAGTTCGCCCTCGCCCGTCATCTTCACGTAAGTCTTGGGCAGGTCCAGACTAACGCCGGGTGGCAGCTCCCCCTTCTCGGTCAGGTACTTCTCCAATTGGTCGCGCACATAAGCGGCGTAACTCCGCCCATCAACGTCAAACGTGAAACGTGAAATGTGAGGCGTGAGGCGTGAGTCCACGTTTTCACGCTTCACGTTCTTGGCCGCTGCCAGGAATGCCATGAAGTCGCCCTGGGGCGCGAAGAGGCCCGTGAAGTTGGGGATTTCCTGCCAGGCCTGCGTGTCCTGGCGGGCGTAGGCCCGGTCGCCATCCACCTTGATTTCCACGCCGCTGCCGGGGTCCACCACGCTGCCGCCCTGCGACCACAAGGTCAGGTGCAGTTGCCGCTCGTGGAGGTCGGTTTCACCTTCCAGGTGCAGGGCTTCTTCTTTGCTCGTGCGGCCCACGTTGAGGATGGTGGGCTTGGGGATCACGGTCTGCTTGATGTCGGCCGTGAAGTGGTAGGCACCGGCCTGCTGGGCGCGCCGCCAGGCGGCCTGCACTGCGTGCTCTGGCGATGCCGCCGCAGTCACGGATGGCGCCTGGGCATACACCTGCTCGCTGGGAGCGCCCAGATCGGTGCTCTCCACAACCGATGCGAGCCGTGCCAGTGCGTCGTGAGCTCGCTCTCGGATTCGGTTTGCTCCTCCTTGCAGGGACGCGGCGATTGTGGGCAGTTCGCTGAGAACAGCCATCTGAGCGGCTAGTACCGCAACGCCAAGCACTACGGCGCACAATGCCAGAATCAGGCGATTGGGTGAGGATGGGTGCTTCAAAAAAAGTGTGCCTCCTTCGATTCAAGGCCAACCAGCGATGGAGCATGTCACGCAGACCTGGGGAAAACGAGCAAGCGGCAACCATCAGGGTATATTGACCCTGATCTGTTGCCACCTGGGTGTTGCAGAACATCGTTCGAACGTTGAGCCAGCATCGCAGGGGGGGTATGCCATCTGGTACTCCGGTACTGCGGATGAACAAAGGGCCATTCTGAAATTCTGTGCCAGTTTATCACAGTCGCGTCAAATGTCAAGTTTACGTATTCATTCACTCCAATGCCCCGTCAAGCCTCCCGCGCCACCAGCACTTTCAGCGTTCCAGGTTGGGCCGCGTGCCCGAAGGCGGCGAGCACCTCGGAGAGGGGATAGCGAGCCTGGATCAGAGGGGTAACCTCCACCAGCCCCCGCTCCAGTAGCCGCATCGCTGGAGCGAACGGCCCACAGCGCGAGCCGACCAGCGTGATCTCATCCACCACGGCCATAGTCAGATCCGCGTCGAGCGGCTTCTGTAACTTCCCCCCCAGAGCCCGCCCTGAGCAGGGTCGAAGGGTTGGGGGGGATTGAGGGGGGGCGTGGTAGGTGGATTTCAACACGATGGTGCCCCGGGGGCGGACGAGTCGCCGCGCGGCGGCGTATCCTCCCGGATGACCGGTCGCCTCGACGACGACGTCGGCCCCTCCCTGGACGGTCGCATCATCCAGCGCTGTGGGGATGCCTTGCCGCGCCACGATTTCCAGTTTCTCACGATGGTGTCCCACCACGGTCAGATGGCAGCCCGTGAGAGCCAACACCTGGGCGCAGAGCAACCCCAGCTTGCCGTCACCCACCACGATGACGCGGTCTGTGGGACGCACGTGTACCTGCTGGACGATCTCACAGGCGGCGGCCAGCGGCTCGGTGAAGACAGCGACCTCGTCTGAGACGGCGTCGGGCACGGGATGGAGGTTGGTGATGGGCAAGGTCAAGTACTCGGCGAAAGCCCCGTCGCGGGTTCTGATGCCCAGCGTGGTACGATTGGGGCAATGGGTAGGGCGGTTGGCCCGGCAGGTGGGACAGGTGCCGCAAGCAACGTTGATCTCACCCACCACGCGGCGGCCTTCCCATGCCTTGGCCCCCGGCGCGCGCTCGACCACGCCCACGAACTCGTGGCCGGGAACGCCTCGGAACTGGTGGTATCCCTTCACCAGCTCCAGGTCGGTGTTGCACACCGCGGCCACGTTCACGCGGATGAGCGCCTCGCCTGGCGGCGGCTCTGGTGTGGGGTAGTCATTCACTAACTTCAGTTTTCCATCAAGCAGCAGTGCACGCATGGCTGTTCCTCATCCTTCTTGTCAATTCCCCTGACCCTGGTGTGTTTCAAATGAGTTGGATAAGACGTCGTAGAAAAGTCCTTTGCTATTATATCCCACCCAGCCGTTTTTGTCCAGCTTAACGGCTGGCCCCCAAATCAGTAGATCCAAAATCTCCAGCAGAGGCAGCTCCCATGCCGCTGGTCCGCGGGCGTGGGAGCCCGCCCTGCTCAAAACTTGGATCTACAGAGTCTACGAACGCCAACTTGTCTCTACAGACAAAGTGTGCTATACTTGGTTTGTCAGTCACTATCTCTGAGCAGGTAAACGATAGGAGACACTCTGTGTCCAGGTGGGCAGTCCATGACCGCTACGGCAATGAAATCTACATGACGCGGGAGCGGTGGGATTACATTCTTCCTTCGCTATCACGATGAACTCGATGGTCTCCTGGATGAGCTGCTTGACGCGCTGAGAAAGGGACGACGAAGACAAGAGCCAGCTAACCCAAGCAAGTATAAGTACTACAGACGTTGTGATGCATTGCCGCTGGAATACAACACCATCGTTGTAGTGGTCAAGTTTGCGACGCGAGTACGTCCAGATGGAACATTTGCCTCCAACAACTTTGTAATCACTGCCTGGGGCACGTATATTTGTGGTGAAGGATAGGATATGTATTATGAGTGAGCTTCGCTTGCATGAGACAGAACTCGTGAACAAGGACGGGCAAAGGATATGTCTGGCCTACGAAGAGGTGGGCGATATCCTTGAAATCGTGTTCGGCGATGTCGAGGCCACCTGTGCCATCGAACTGACGGATAACATCGTACTGCGCTTTCACCGTGAACAAGGCCGCGCCGCTGGCCTCACCATCCTCGACTTCTCCATTCTTACCTCTCCAACCGAACTGGGAGTTCGCAGCTTCGCCCTCACCGGCCTGGACGACCTGCCAGAAGAGCTATGGGAGACGGTGGTGCGTATCATCACCACACCGCCCGTCAACCAGTTCCTCAAGGTCACGACCTTCTACGCTTCTCCTGCCGATCAAGTCCCCCTGACCTATGTCGAAGGCCCCAGCGAGCTGGTCATGGTGGCATAGTTTGAATCCACTGAATTATGAAAAGAGCCCTTTGTCTCTCGACATCGGGCTCTTTCGTTATCACCAACTCATCGAAGCTTCAGTCAGGCTTCCACCGCAACTTCGGTTGCCTGGCCGCTCTGACCTCGTCCAGCCGCGTGACGGGGGTAGTTTGGGGCGCTCCGTGCAAGATGTCGGGGTTCTCCTGGGCTTCCCTGGCGATGTTGAGCATGGCCTCGGCGAAGGCGTCCAGGGTCTCCTTGCTCTCGGTCTCGGTAGGCTCGATCATCAGGGCCTCAGGCACGATGAGGGGGAAGTAGACGGTGGGCGGGTGAAAACCGTAGTCCATCAGCCGCTTGGCTATGTCCAGCGTGTGGACGTCGGGGGCCTGCGACAAGGGTCCCGATAGCACGAACTCGTGCATGCAGGTGCGGTCGTAGGGCAGCGGGTAAACCTTCCTGAGCCTGGCCAGGAGGTAGTTGGCGGCCAACACCGCGTCCTCGCTGACCTGCCTCAAGCCCTCGGCTCCCAGCATCCTGATGTAGGTGTAGGCCTTGATGAACACGCCAAAGTTGCCGTAGAAGGCCTTGACCCGGCCGATGGAGGCTTCGGGCATCTCCAGGTGGTAGGTTGGATATTGGATATTGGAGATTGTAGATTGGACTGCGATTTGGCCAGGCAAGTACTTTGCCAGTCGCTCTGAGGCGCCGACGGGGCCGGAGCCGGGTCCGCCCCCGCCGTGGGGGGTGGAGAAGGTCTTGTGCAGATTGTAGTGCAGCACGTCGAAGCCCAGGTCGCCGGGCCTGGCGATGCCCAACAGGGCGTTCATGTTGGCTCCGTCGCCATACATCAGGCCGCCGCACTGGTGGACGATTTCACAGACCTCCAGCACGTTCTCCTCGAACAGGCCCAGGGTGTTGGGGTTGGTCAGCATCAGGCCGACCACCGTGTCGTCGCAGTGGGCCTTCAGTTCCTCCAGGTGCACGTTGCCCCGCTGGTCGGATTTGATCTCCACCACCTGGTAGCCGCTCATGGCGGAGGAGGCGGGGTTGGTGCCGTGAGCCGAGTCGGGTATGAGGACTTTGGTGCGCTTTGTATCACCTCGCTCCTCGTGGTAAGCTCGCATCACCAGGATACCGGTGAACTCGCCGTGGGCCCCGGCCGCGGGCTGCAGGCTCACCGCTGCGAAGCCACCGATCCCCTTCAGGTACTCCTGCAGCTCGTACATGAGCCTCAGGTTGCCCTGGACAGTGCAGTGATCCTGATAGGGATGGGTGCGGGTGAAGCCGGGGAGCTTCGCTGCCTCCTCGTTAATCTTAGGATTATATTTCATGGTACAGGAGCCCAGCGGGTAGAAGCCGGTGTCCACGGCGTGGTTGAGCTGGGAGAGGTGGACGTAGTGGCGCATCAGGTCAATCTCGCTGACCTCAGGCAGCGGGAGGTCTTTCCGCAACAGCTCTTGCGGCAGCTTGGTCGCAGGCACATCGAGTTCTGGCAGGAAAACGGCCTTCCGGCCTGGCGAGCTGATCTCGAAAATCAAATGCTCGGTCATGGCGTCACCTCCTCCAAAGCCTCTACCAGGCTGTCTATCTCGGTCCTGGTGTTCATCTCCGTCACGCAGAGGAGCATGTGATTCTCCAGATGGGGATAGTCACGGCCCAGGTCGTAGCCGCCGATGATGCCCCATTCCAGCAGTGCCTGGTTGATCTCGCTGGGCGGCCTGGGGCAGCGGACGACGAACTCTTTGAAGAAGGGCTTGTCTCCCACCAGCTCGAAGCCGGGGATGGCGGCGATCTGCCTGGCAGCGTAGTGGGCCTTGTGATAGCAAAGCTCGGCCACCTGGCGTAGCCCGCTCTTTCCCAGGGCCGCCAGGTAGGCCCCGGCCGCCAGAGCACAGAGGGCCTCGTTGGAGCAGATGTTAGAGGTGGCTCTCTCGCGACGGATGTGTTGCTCACGAGCCGACAGGGTCAAGACGAAGCCCCGTCGTCCTTCGGTATCCACTGTCTCGCCGACCAGCCGCCCCGGCATCTTGCGCATGTACTCCTCCCGACAGGCGAAGAGGCCCAGATACGGCCCGCCGAAGTTGAGGGGGTTGCCCAACGGCTGACCCTCTCCCACCACGATGTCGGCCCCGCATTCGCCCGGAGGGGTG
This sequence comes from uncultured Anaerolineae bacterium, assembly GCA_964625745.1. GTDB lineage: Bacteria > Chloroflexota > Anaerolineae > VGOG01 > VGOG01 > CAZVCJ01. The sequence goes on from CAZVCJ010000004.1 coordinate 51,002, forward strand.
AACAGGCCCAGGGAGATAGGATCCACTGCGACCACGAGAAGCGCCCCGGCCTCGTGTGCCGCATCAGCTAATCTGTTCAATCCGTTCTCAGAATCCACTGACAGCAACTGGCCAAGGAAGTCTGGCTGCTGGATGATCAAGCAGGCGGTGTCGTCATCGAGTTGGAGGTTGGAGGTTGGAGGTTGGAAGTTGGAAGTTAGAGGTTGGGAGTTGGAACTCGAAACCCCAAACCCCAAACTCGAAACTTCCAGTTCTGGGCCTGGTGTGTAGGTGCGCAGGGTGGCGCGGTACTCAGGGTGCACGGTGGGGGAGACGACGATCTTGCGCCGTTTGCCACGGGAGACGTTCACTGCCATGATTGCGGCCTCGGCCAGGCTGGTGGCTCCGTCGTAGTGGGAGGCGTTGGCTACCTCCATGCCCGTGAGGGCGCAGACCATGCTCTGGTACTCGAAGATGGCCTGCAGCGTGCCCTGGCTGATCTCAGGCTGGTAGGGGGTGTAGGCGGTGTAGAACTCCGAGCGGCCGGTGATGTGACCCACCACACTGGGCACGAAGTGGTTGTAGGCCCCCGCGCCCAGGAAGCAGGCGTGGTGGTCGAGGTCGGCGTTCTCCTCGCTCATGCTTCTCAGCTCCGCCAGGATCTCCAGCTCGGATAGGGGAGGGGGCAGCTTAAGCTCAGGATAGCGCACACTCTCTGGCACATCCAGGAAGAGGTCAGCGACGGTCTCCACCCCAATCTCGGCCATCATCGCCGCCCGGTCGGGGTCGGTATGGGGGATGTAGGACATCAGTGGCCTCCTTCCTTTTCCTCCGCGGCCACGTGCTCTTGATATTGCTCAGGGGTCAGCAGGGCGTCCAGTTCCGAGAGATCGCTGGGGGTGAACTGGACGAACCAGCCCTCGCCGAAGGGATCGTCGTTGACTAGCTGAGGGGAAGACAGCGCCTCATTGATCTCAGTGATCTCCCCGCTGATAGGCATATAGACGTCGGCAGCGGTTTTAGCCGATTCCACAACAGCGAAGACCTCGCCCTGGTCGAAGACGTCGCTCACCTCAGGCAGCTCCACGTAGACGACGTCGGAGAGCTGAGACTGAGCGTAGTCGGTGATGCCCGCCGTGGCCAGGTTGCCGACGACGCGCACCCATTCGTGAGTCTTCACGTAGCGGCAATTCTTATCTACTTTCATTTTTGCATCTCCTTTCTTTTGGTCAGATAGTCCTTGGTCGGATGGTCATTGGTCATTCTACTCTTCTGCCACAGGGAAGCGGGTGAGAACTGTAGCCCACTCCTGGAGGAGCATCTTGTCGCCCAAAGAGAGCTCTTCCACCGGCTTGGTGGGTGGGACTTTGTCGTGGGGGAGGGGGATGATGCCGATTTGCACTCCCTCCCGGTTGTATTTCTGGTCAACGTAGGCCAGGCCAACCTGGAACCCTTCGGTGTCCAAGGCGCAACTGGTGACGCGGCCTATGTACTTGCCTCGCTTGTCAACCACCGGGTCTCCCAGCTTGGCCATCCTCACCCCCTTCTCGTCCATGCGGAAACGAAGCAGCTCCATGTTCCTGGTGGCTTCTTTTTCCAGCAGGGTTTTCCTGCCGATGAAGTAGGGCTTGTGGAACTTCACGTAGGAGCCAAAGCCGGCCTCGATGGGAGAGATGTTGTACGGCCCGGCCAGATCGTGTCCGTGCAGCGGCAGGCCGGCCTCGGTTCTGGTCGAGTCTCTGGCGGCCAGGCCCGCTGGCTTCAGGTCATAATCCCGGCCTTTCTCCAGCAGCAGATTCCACATCCTGGGAGCGTTGTCGGGGTGCAGGTAGAGCTCGTAGGCGATGTCCTCTCCGGTGTAGCCGGTGCGGGACACGATGAGCTCCATGCCCGCCAACTCCGTCTCGATGAACTCGGTTCGGCTGATCCGGGCCAGCTTCTCTCGCAGCTTTTCATCTTCAGTCAAGCTCTGGAGGATGGCCAGGGAATTGGGGCCCTGGATGGCCAAGTCAACCCGCTGGTCGTCCCCTGACGCCGGATCCTTCAAGTCGCGGATGATGGCGGGACCCTCGATCTCGATGTCCGGATGCTCTCTGTCTATCAGGCATTTGCCGGAGTTGACGGCGTTCAGCCAGGCCAGGTCTTTCTCGGCGTTGGAGGCGTTGATCACCAGCATGTAGCGGTCCGCCGCCCGGCGGTAGATGAACACGTCATCAATCACGTTGCCATCGGGGTCGAGGAGGTAGGAGTATTGAGATTGCCCATCCCCGATCCAGCGCACGTAGTTGGACGTGACCGCGTCGAGGAAAGCGGTGGCGTGCTCGCCGGCCACCTCCACCACTCCCATGTGAGCCACGTCGAACAGCCCCGCCGTCTCCCTCACGGCTCTATGCTCCTCGCCGACGCTGGTGTACCAGACCGGCATCTCCCATCCAGCGAAGGGTATCACTTTCTTCGTTAGCTTCAGATGCTCTTCGTAGAGGACGGTTCGCTTGAGCTCGCCTTCTTCTTGCCACTGCCACTCCTCCTTCTCCACCTCGGACCTGACGCTTTCCAGGCTCTTCTGGCCGACGAAGTAGGGCTTGGAGACGTGGAACAGGGAATCGTGGCCCGCTTGATAGAGGGAGAGGCCGATCGGAGTTTCGAGTTTCGAGTTTCGAGTTTCGAGTTTCGAGATTTTAGTTTCGAGTTTCGAGATTTGAGATTTGATATTAGGTGTTGCATCTTCGTCTAGATCCTTCACCACCACCGGCCCCTCGACCTTGCGGAAGATGTCGTCTTCGTCGAACAGGATGTACCCGTCGGCGAGGCCCCGGAACCAGGCCTTCACCCTGTCGGTGTTCTCAGGATTGGTCATCACGACGTAGTGGTCACGGCCCCATTGGTCCGGCTCCAGGCGCAGGATGGCGATGCTATCAATGAGCTGCCCCTGGGCATCCAGCAGGAAGGAACGCTGGCTCTCGCCTGGTTGCAGCCTGGACACGTCGTTGGTGGAGACCTGCTGCAGGAAGGGCGTGGCCCTCTGGCCAATCACCTCCAGCAGTCCCATGTCTGACGTTTGACGTTTCACGTTTGACGTTTCACGTTTCACGCTCGACGTTTCACGCAAGAAGTAGTAATGTGGGTAGCCAATCCCCTGTGCTGGCGTCTCCACCTCCGCTCCCCTCGCCAGCTCTTCCACCTCAAGCTTCACTTCCTCCAGGATGTCCAGATCAATCTTCCCCCTCCACAGCGGCCCTGTCAGTCCGATGTAGCTGAAAGGCTTGACGTTGACGATGAGGCGGTGGATGAACTCGGCGATCTTGTCCATTTCCGCCCTGCCCATCCCTCGCTGGGTGAGCCAGGGCGTACCCAGGCGGATGCCGCTGGCCTCGCTGGCGTCGGCGTCGTCGGGGATAGTGTTCTTGTTGACCACGATGCCCGCCAGGTCCAGGATGCGGGCTGCGATCTCGCCCTTGAGGGGGAAGCCCTCCGGGGACTTGAGGGGATTGAGGTCAATCACCAGGAGGTGGGTGTTCGTCCCGCCGTAGGCCAGCTTCAGGCCGCGCCTCTGCAGCCCGTCGGCCAGGGCCACGCAGTTCTCCACGATCCTGTGTTGCAGGCGTTTGAACTCTTCCGTCTGAGCTATCCTGGCGGCGACGGCCATGGCTGCGAACTTGTGCACGTGAGGTCCGCCCTGCCGACCGGGGAACACGGCGTTGTCTATCAGTTCGGCCAGGTCCTCGTCGGTGGTCATGATCACCGCTCCGCGCGGGCCGAAGAAGGTTTTGTGGGTGGTGAAGGTAGTGACGTCGGCGATGCCTACGGGATTCGGGTAGGCGCCCGCTATGGCTAATCCTGCAGTGTGGGCGATGTCGGCCATGAGGAGCGCCCCGCAGGCGTCGGCGATCTCCCGGAACTTCTCCCAGTCGGGGGCCCAGGAATAGGAGGTGAATCCGCCCACGATGATCCTGGGCCTGTGCTCCAGGGCCAGCTCCATGATCTGGTCGTAGTCCAGCTTTTCGGTGGCCCTGCTGGCGGCGTAGGAGACCACGTTGTAGCGGCGGCCGGAGATGTTGAAAGGGCTGCCGTGGGTGAGGTGTCCGCCCTGGGGGAGAGCCAATCCCATGATGGTGTCGCCTGGATCGAGGAGAGCGCTATAGACTGACAGGTTAGCGGGCGAGCCTGAGAGGGGCTGGACGTTCACGAAAATCTGGTCGGCGCTCACCCTCTCGTTGGCGAAACATGCAGCCACCCGCCTTTGGGCCAGGCACTCGATGAGGTCGGCGTATTCGACGCCCTTGTAGAACCGCCTGTCGGCGTAGCGCCTGTAGTTGGCCAGCTCGTGGTCGAACTGGAGGAGCAGTTCGATCTCGTCTCGGGTCATCTGCAGGCGGGGATAGCCCTCGGCGTAGATGTTGTTGAACACGCTCCCCAGCGCCTCGCGAACCGGCTTGGGGCAGTAGCTCTCCGAGGGAATCATAATCAGCTTCCTGGCCTGCCTCTCCTCCTCGAAGGCGATCAGGTCGGCCACATCGGGATCCACCTCGGCCAGGTCCTTGCCGAAGACGAGGTCCCAATACTCTTGGCTTTTTTCTCTCTTCATTTGTCAGCACTCCTTTGTGTGTGGCTAACTTGACATTGTTAGATTCCTGATAAGACTATCTGGTCTTGGACGTGGCCGCCAAACAACACTACATCGAATTGAAAGAAACGAATTCTTTGCCCTCCATTCGCTTTGGCTCATGTGGGTTTAGATTTGATTGGGGCGCGGGGTAAATCCCCAGCCTGCCCCGCGCCCCGCACTTGTAGTTTGGGACCTCTACCGCAGGATCAGCGGCAGGTACAGGTAGTAGCCCCAAAGCACATTCACCGGCGTCGTGCGCTGGGTGGTCGTGCCATCCCCGAGTTGACCAGACGAGTTACGGCCCCAGCACTTGCCCCCGCCGCCGGTCAGGGCGCAGGTGTGATACCAACCCGCCGCAATCGCGGCCACACCGCTCGCCAGGCCGCTCACGTTCACGGGCGTCGTGCGCCGGGTGGTCGTGCCGTCGCCGAGTTGACCATAGGTGTTGTCGCCCCAGCACTTGACCCCGCCGCCGCTGGTGAGGGCGCAGGTGTGATACCCACCCCCCGCAATCGCGGTGGCGTTGGCGGCGATGGCCAACGGCAGTCCGCCAAGTGGCGCGCCTAGAGGGTTTCGGCCAGGAGAAGTGGCAGCCAGGCCTGGGACCTGGGCGTGGACGCTGCCGGCCAGCAGGGTCAGCAACACCCATACACCGATCAAACTGTTCAGACGCTTGAAATGACAAATGGGTTTCATTTCCTTTCCTCCTCTTTTTGAATGACCACCGTTTTTTGGAGCACCATTTGGGCTCCCCGCTATTCCTCAATTCGATCACTTGCCTAAACGTTCATACTCTCCCTCCTAATCAGTTCCACATGCCTCGGCAAATCCTCGCCCCTGGCCCAGGCTGCTTGGCTTTAGCCGGGCAGCTCCATTGCCCAATTCACATTCTACGACCTGAATTCCTGCAGGAAGCGAATGGTGTTGCGTATCTCATCAGCAGGCAGGGTGTTAAGCAGATTCAGTGTGCAGCACAGCAACTCGCCAAACTGACGACCGGTTAGGTGGACGGAGACAATAATGCCGGAGTGTTCTTTCCCAGCCTCGTACCATTCACGGGCATAGCGCACAAAATCCTTGATGTTGAAGGTCAGAAAGGCCCGTCCTTCGGCGGCAGCGTAATCCAATTGTTCCTCATCGGACAAGCCCATTCTACCGACTTCCTGAACGGCCACAGCATCAAAACCCCGCCGTCGCAGAGCAGCAGCCAGTTGAGGCCCTTTGGAGACATCCTCGTCAATGAGCAAGCGAATCTTGGCCAAGGTCTTACCTCATGGTCTGGCTGGAAGCAACTGACCTTTTGCACCGATCTTAAGGCTATGTTTCTCCATTACACGCTCCAGGCGATTCTCCTCGATGAGCGCCTCTATCTCCTCCTGATGGTCCAGGTAAAAACTGATGGCATCAAAAACGCCAGCAGGAGGTAGGTGGGGATAGGCTTCCAGAATTTCATCGAGTGTCTCGCTGGCCTTGTAATGCAACACGATGGCGCGCACCGGCACGCGCGTTCCCTTGATGATCGGTTCGCCACCGGCAATGCCAGGCACGCGAACAATGTAAGGATGTTCCGTGGGCCTTGTTTCTAACTCAGCTACAAGCGGGCTTGCCTTTCCCATGATGCTCGTCTCCGTATCCACTTCGCCACGCTTATACTCCGCTCTCGCTTCCCTGATACTGGCCAAGTATTCGGGGTCGGACGACTCGCTGACGGTCTCCATCAAGTTCTCGAAGTCATCAGCACTTAGCAACACAACTATGGGGAGACCATCCTTCTCAATGAGCAGGCGATCTTTGCTGCGCCATATCTCCTCAGCCAGTCGTTCAAAATCCATCTTGGCTTGTTCAAGACCGATCATCTTTATCATCTCATCCTCCTCTTCTGGAAGTTGGAAGCTGGAAAGTGGAAATTGGAGAACCAATCTCCAATATCCAATATCCAATATCTAACCTCCAGCTTCTCAGTGTTTCAGTGTTTCCACATGCCTCGCCAAATCCTCCCCCCTGGCCCAGGCTGTCTCCACCAGGGCGTACAAGCCGCCGGAGACCAGGGAGTGGCCGCCCAGGACGATGGGGATGGGAGCTGCGATGGCCGCCTGGGTGAAGCGGCGCACCCAGGGGTCGCTGATTTTCTCCGGCTGGCGCAGGTCGGAGTAGAAACGGTCGGCAGCGGAGGGCCAGATTTGCCGATGGGCAAAGAGGACACGGCTGTCCAGAAAGGCGGCCCGGCTCATCTCCGCCAGGGTAGCGAAGAATCTCTCCAGTCCCACTTCCTCCAGATAGAATCCCAACAGGGACAGAGCCTCTCCCCGCGCCTGACGGCCACTGGCGCGCATGCCCCGCTCTTCTGAGAACAGGCGCACCCGGCAGGCTGTCTCGGACTCCAGGTAAGCCCAGGTCGAGGCCGACACTCGCCCTGCCACCAGAACTTCAGCCTCACGGTCGGTGAACAACTTCAGCGCCAGCTCGATGTGAGAAGTATCTAGCTCCAGGCTGTCCAGGTAGCGTCGGGTATGGGCACCTACGCCGGGATGGGGCTTCAGAGTCATCAGGTCACTGGGGGTGTCAACGTCCAACTGAGTAGCAGCGTTGCGGGGCAGTTCCTTACACGGCAGGTCGGCCCTCTTCACCAAGCGCCAGGCGAGATCGTTGTCAAGGGTGAGGGTCAAGGACTCTATCGAATTGATGGCTTCAGCAGGGGCAAAGGCGGCGAAGTCGGTGGAGTAAAAATTGTTAGCGATGACGAGCTCGTCAGCGGAGAGGAGGGTTTCGGCGATGCGGCCCATTTCCTTGGTGGAGAGCAGGGCGCCGCTTCCCCCTCCTATGTAGAAGACTTTGTCTATGTCATTCTTGTTGATCAGTTCGTGCAACCGCCGCCCAAAGTGGAATTCCTCTCCGGGTTTCCCCAGTTCGATGTGCACTGGCTTTCCTTGTAGCTTCTCGGCCAGGGAAGCGGAATTGGTGGCCAGCACGATGGGGCCGATGGCTTCGACGGCGAGAGCCCTCTCAATGGTGTCGAGGGTGATGGCCTGGCGAGCCAGGGCCACCATCCTCTCCACCTCGCTCCTCTCGCTGGAGCCTGTCATGATCACCAGGGACACCTTCGAACCGGGCATATCGAGCTCACCTAATCTTGGGGGATGTTGGATATTGGGTATTAGAGATTATAGACCGCGCCCCGCTTTTTGTCAAAAGGTGAACTATTGGGTTGTCTCGGTGAGAGGATGCACAGCCACGACCTGCCCGTCTTCGAGGTAGACCCTGGTCACCCGCGGCAGGATGCTGGTGGTCACTTCGTAGTTGATGGTTTCGGCCCAGGCAGCCACTTCCTCAGCGCTGATCGCGTCGTTGCCTTGCCGCCCCAGGAGCACCACTTCGTCATCCTGCTGCACGTCGGGGATGTGGCTGGCTTTCACCACAAACTGATCCATGCAGATCCGTCCTACGATGGGGGCGCGCCGGCCATGGATGAGCACCTGCCCTCTGTTGGAGAGAAGGCGATGGTAGCCGTCGCCGTAGCCGACGGGCACCAGGGCCACGCGGGTAGGCTCGCTGGTGGTATAGGTGCAGCCGTAGCTGATGCAGGAGCCAGTGGGGAGGGTACGCACTCGGGCCACCCGGCTCTTGAGGGTCATGGCCGGGCGCAGGGGGATGGTCGGCTTCTCTTCACTTGAAGGACGCAGGCCATAGAGGGCAATGCCGCAGCGCACCATGTCCAGGTGTGTCTGCGGCAGGGTCAGAGTAGCTGCACTGTTGGCCACGTGTTTGATAGGGATGATGAAACCCGCTCCCTCTAGTTTCTTCACCACTTCGAGGTAGGTCTGAAACTGTTGAAAGGTGTATGCCTTGTCCGCCGCGTCGGCCATGGCGAAGTGGGTGTAGATGCCCTCCAGGATGAGGCCGGGCAGTTCGGATATGGCCTGGACGAAGTCTGCCACTTCATCAGGCAGCAGCCCGAAGCGACCCAATCCCGTGTCCACCTTGACGTGGATAGGGAGCACTTTCCCTTGATGAAGAGCTGCGGCAGAGAGGGCCTGGGCCTGTTCGGGGGTATTCACGGTGGGGGTTAAATCCCAGCGGACGATGGTTTCCGCCTGGGCTGGCAGAGTGTAGCCCATGATCAAAACGGGAGCCGTGATCCCCGCTTGTCGCAACTGGACGCCCTCCAGAGTGCGATGCACCGCCAGGCGGCTGGCCCCATTATCCAGGGCCGCCTCAGCTACCGGTACCGCGCCATGGCCGTAGCCGTTGGCCTTGACCACGGCCATCAACTCTGTCTTCTCCCCAATGAGTCGCTTGAGCTCTCGTGCATTATGAGCGATGGCGTCCAGGTCTATCTCGGCCCAGGTCAGGCTGACGTTTGACGTTTCACGTTTGACGTTTACATCCATCCCTCACCTCTCAGAAAAGGGTTTTCGCTCCACGAACTTGCCCGCTCCCACCTGGCCCACGAACTCGTTGTCTCTGACGATGACCTTGCCGCGAGCGATAGTCATCACGGGATAGCCTCTGACCGTGACGTGTTCGTAGGAGCTGTAGTCTACATTCATGTGCAGGTTCTCTGTGGTCAGGATGCGCTCCTGGTGGGGATCGAAGATCACGATGTCAGCATCGGAGCCAACGGCGATGGCGCCCTTGCGAGGCGAAAGGCCAAACAGCCTGGCGGGAGCGGTGGACACCAATTCAACGAATCTGTTGATGGAAAAACGACCTTGGTTTACGCCGAAGTGATAGATGAGAGGCAAACGGGTCTCTATGCCCGGCGCGCCGTTGGGGATTTGGGTGAAGTCGTCCCGGCCTCGTTGCTTATGAGTGGCGAAGTTCCAGGGGCAATGATCGGTGGAGATGGTCTGTAGGGTGCCGGCAGCCAGGGCTTGCCAAAGGGGTTCCCAATTGGACTTGTCCCTGAGCGGCGGTGAGAGCACGAACTTCGCTCCCTCGAAGCCGGGCCGTTCGTACTCGTCCTCCGAGAGGATCAAGTGCTGGGTGCACACCTCGCCGTAGACGCGCTGCCCCTGGGCCCGGTGTCTTCGTACAACCTCCAAAGACTCCCGGCAGGTCAGATGTGCCAGGTAGACGGGGCACTTCGTGAGGCGAGCCAGAGCGATGACCCGGTTGGTTGCCTCAGCTTCGGCCAGAGGAGGCCGGCTGCAGGGGTGATAGCGAGGGCCAGTCTTGCCCTCAGCCAGCAACTTCTGCTTGAGATACTCGATCACCCAGTGGTTTTCGGCGTGTACGATGGGGAGGACACCGCAGGCAGCGGCTACGGCCATGAGGTCTAGGATCTGGTCATCATTCACCATCAGGGCCGGGTAGGTGGTGTACAGTTTGAGGCTAGTGTAGCCAGCGGCAGCCAGTTCTTTGATTTCAGCCAGGGTTTCGGGGCGAGCGTTGGTGGCCGTCAGGTGCAGGCCGTAGTCAATGGCTGTGCGTCCATCGGCCTGCGAGCGCCGCTCGGCCACTGCCTGATGTAGGCTCTGGCCTGGCTTGGGGTCAATAAAATCAATGACTGTGGTCGTGCCCCCACAGGCGGCGGCGATAGTGCCCGTGGTGAAGTCGTCGCTGGAGGTGATGTCGCCAATGGTCATCTCCAGGTGAACGTGGACGTCAACGCCCCCCGGCATGACGTACTTATCGGTTGCATCAATCACCTCGTCGCCCTCTAGCCTGTGCCCGATGAGAGCGATGACGCCATCCTTGATTCCGACATCGGCCTGATAGGTCTCGGTAGCGGTGACGATTGTGCCGTTTCGGATAACCAGGTCCATTTTCATGATAGCACGGGTGCAGACCCCCGTTACGCAAGGTTATGCTTCTCGATGAAATCCTCCAGCACTTCGGTCAGGTTGGGCCGTCCGATTTCCTGCAGGTTATAGTAAACGCGCGTGGAGGGCTTATTGATCTTGATAAATCGCCCCAGATCAATTGGCGTGCCGATGACCACCGCATCACATTCGGTGTTGTTGATCGTGGCCTCCAGGTCTCTTAGCTGCTGCTCGCCATACCCCATGGCCGGCAAGACAGTTCCAATCTCCGGATAAGTCTCGAAGGTTTCGGACAGCCTACCCACCGTGTACGGTCGCGGGTCAACCAAGCCTGCCGCACCAAATCTCCGGGCGGCAACTACCCCCGCGCCGATCTTCATCTCTCCATGGGTGAGGGTCGGACCGTCTTCGACTGCCAGCACCTTCTTGCCCCTGACTACAGCCGGATCATCTATGTCGAGGGTCGAGGCAGCATGTATGACAACCGCCTCGGGGTTCACGGCGGCGATATTCTTCCGCACGGTCTCGATACCGGCAGCATCCGCACTGTCTACCTTGTTGATGACCACCACATCGGCAATTCTTAGAGTTACCTCGCCCGGATAATAACGCAGTTCGTGACCTGGACGATGTGGATCGACGATTGTCACTTGCAGGTCGGGTGCGTAGAACGAAAATTCATTGTTACCACCATCCCAGAGAATCACGTCACAGCCGTCCGGGTCGTTTTCGGCCTCTCTAAGAATGGCCTCATAATCTACGCCGGCATAGACGACATTGCCGTGAACAATGTGAGGCTCATACTCTTCCATCTCCTCTATAGTGCATTTGTGCTTTTCCAGATCGGACAACTCCGCGTAACGCTGCACCTTCTGGGCGACGAGGTCACCATAAGGCATGGGGTGGCGGACGACCACGACCTTCATGCCCTTCTCCTTCAATATCTCAGTGATCCTCCGTGAGGTTTGGCTTTTGCCGCAACCGGTTCGGACCGCCCCCACTGCAATGACCGGTTTGGAACTCCTGAGCATGGTATCCTTGGGGCCCAGTAACACAAAACTGGCGCCCGCCGCTTCCACGATGGCGCTGACGGACATGACATGCTGGTATGAAACATCGCTGTAAGCGAAGTTGCACTCGTCCACGTGCAGATCTTCAATCAGCCTGGGAAGGTCTTCTTCTGGATAAATCGGGATGCCTTCCGGATAGAGTTGGCCGGCCAATTCGGGCGGGTATCCTCGGCCCGCGATGTCCGGGATTTGGGTCGCAGTGAAAGCAACGACGTTATAGGCCTCGTTGCCGCGGTAATAGACGTTGAAGTTGTGGAAATCTCTTCCCGCGGCGCCGATGATGATCACAGTCCTCTTCGACATGATCTTCCCCCTTTTTCTTTTTGAAGTTGACTAGCTCCCTAGCGTTGCCACCATCACGGCTTTGATGGTGTGAACTCTATTCTCAGCTTCGTCAAAGACGATGGAGGCCGGCGACTCGAATACCTCTTCGGTCACTTCCATCGCCTCCAGTTCGAATCTCTGGTAAATGTCTTCACCGATAACCGTTTCACGATTATGAAAGGCCGGGAGACAATGCATGAACTTGACATTAGCATTGCCGGTCTTCTCCATTGCCTGTTCGTTGACCTGGTACGGCCTTAGCAGATTGATCCTTTCTTGCCAGACCTCCTCTGGTTCCCCCATGGAGACCCAGACGTCCGTGCACAGGAAATCGCAATCCTTGACACCGCTGTCCAAATCATCGGTGAGGGTGATTTTCGCTCCGGTCTGCCTGGCGATCTCCTGGGCTTTGGCGACCAGCTCCGGGTGCGGCTGAACGCTCCTGGGAGCCACGGATCGAAAATCCATTCCCATTTTGGCCGCCCCCACCAACAGCGAATTGCCCATGTTGTTGCGGGCATCGCCCAGGTAGGCAAACTTGACCTGGCTGAGCGGCTTGTCGCTGTGCTCCATCATGGTCAATAAATCAGCCAGCACCTGGGTGGGATGAAACTCGTTGGTCAGGCCGTTCCACACGGGCACTCCGGCAAATTGGGCCAGTATTTCCACCCTTTCTTGCCCAAAGCCCCGGTATTCGATCCCGTCGTACATCCTGCCCAGGACCCTGGCCGTGTCTTTCATGGTCTCTTTTGTGCCCAACTGGGAGCCCGTCGGTCCCAGGTAAGTCACGTGCGCTCCCTGATCGTAGGCTGCCGTTTCAAAAGCGCAGCGTGTTCGGGTCGAGGCTTTCTCAAAAATGAGCGCTATGTTCTTTCCCCTCAATCTCGGCTGCTCAGTTCCGGCGTATTTTGCCTTCTTCAGATCCGCAGAGAGGTTGAGCAGGAACTGGATCTCGTTGGGAGTGAAGTCCAACAGAGTCAGAAAATGTCTGTTCCTTAGATTGAAAGCCATTTTTCCCCTCCAATTTGTTTGGGTATTTGATACATTCAAAAATTTCCCTGTCAGATCTTTCGAGATGCAATCCGAGGCGTTGTTGCCTTTCGGAAAGTAAAAGATAAGCAGGGAGATTACTATCTCATAAGCGACGAGGTTGTCAAGCAGGCATTTCTCGCTGACTGTTTCAAACAGGGAAATTCATGGTTCGATCATCCTCCCAGGTAAGCTCTCTTTACCTGTGGGTTTTCGGCCAGTTCCTCGGAGCTTCCTTCCAACACCACGTTTCCAGTCTCCAACACGTAGCCCCGCTGGGCGAAGCGCAGGGCCATGCGTGCGTTCTGCTCCACGAGAAGAATGGTCGTCCCTTCCTGGTTGATGTCTTTTAGCGCATCGAACAGGCTCATCATCAGCACAGGGGCTAACCCCATGGAGGGCTCGTCCAGGAGCATCATCTTCCTTCCGCTCATGAGGGCCCTTCCGACGGCCAGCATCTGCTGCTCCCCGCCGCTCAGGGTGCCCGCCTTCTGGGTCTCCCTTTCTGCCAGGCGTGGGAAGAGGGAGAACACCAGGTCAAGATCTTGCTCGATCTGTTGGCCATCCTTGCGCGCGAAGGTGGCCAGCTTCAGATTCTCCATGACGGTCAGGTTGCCGAAAAGGCGTCTTCCCTCAGGGACGTGGGAGATGCCGAGTTCACTGACCACCTTGTCGGCGGGGTAATGGGACAGATTATTCCCCATGTAGGTCATCTTGCTCCCTGATTCGGCGGGGACCAGACGGGAGATTGCCCGCAAGGTGGTGCTCTTGCCGGCCCCATTGGCCCCGATGATGCACACGATCTCTCCCTCATCAACCTGGAAGCTTATGCCGTGGAGGGCTCTGATCCCCTCATAGGAAACCCTCAGATTCTCAACTGATAGCAGCATCAGGCTATGCCCTCCTTGCCCAGATAGGCATCAATGACCCTGGGATTGCTTCGGATTTCTTCCGGGGAGCCCTCGGCGATGACTTCTCCAAAGTCCAGGGTCTGAATGATCTCGCAGAGGTCCATGACTACTTTCATCCTGTGCTCAATGAGGAAGATGGTCAACCCTAACTCATCTCTTACCCGCCGAATGACTTCCATCATCTCAACCAGCTCTTCCGGGTTCATCCCTGCGGTAGGCTCGTCCAGGAGCAACAACTGGGGTTCAGAAGCCAGCGCCCTGGCTATCTCTACCCTTCTCTGGACGCCGTAGGGCAGGTTGATCACCACCTGGTCCGCCAGGTGTCGGATCCCTACCATATCCAGAAGGTCATAGGCCATCTTTTCGCTCTTGGCTTCTTCCCTGTGGCGCTGACCTGTGCCGAAGAAGGCGCCGATCAATCCGTAGTGGATCTTCGAATAGCGGGCCAGCTTCACGTGATCCAGGACGGTCATGTGCCTCCACAGGCGTAGGGTCTGGAATGTCCGGCAGACGCCCTGGGCAGCGATCTGGTAAGGCTGAAGGCCCACCAAATTCTGACCATTAAAGATGATTTCCCCCTCAGTAGGCTGGTAGATGCCTGTGATGAGGTTAAAGATGGTGGTCTTTCCCGCTCCGTTGGGGCCAATCAGCCCTCTGACCTGGCCTGGCTCGATCTCCAGATCGTAATTGTAGACGGCCCGCAGACCGCCGAAGAAATGGGTCATGTTGTTGACTTGAAGCAGGGCCACGTTTCACCTCTCTTTCCCTGACACTTGTACTGAGCCCTGCCGAAGTACTCGCCTGGGCTGCAAAAGATCCTCGATCTTGACTTCCGTGAAGGCAATCAGGCCCGTTGGCCGCCGGATCATGAGCACGATGAGCAGCACGGGAATCACGATCCACTTGAAGAGCTCCAGAGGACGGAGCACCTCCATCAGGAGCTGGAGGCCGGCCGCGCCGGCGATGGAGCCAACGACCGAGTTCAGCCCGCCCAGATAGACCATCGCCAGCACCTCGCTGAGCTTATACACGCCAAAGGTGCTGGGGTTGATGTAACCGATCACGTGGGCGAAGAGCCCACCTGCCACGCCAGCCCAGAAGGCGGCGAAGAGAAAGGTCACAATTTTCGTGCGCTGAGTGTTGACTGTCATGGCACTGGCAGCGATTTCGTCATCTCGCACGGCACACATTGCTTTTCCGATCGTGGAGCGCGTGAAGTTGTAGATCATCCACACGCAGATCGCCGTCCATACGAACACGGTGGGTAGATTGGCCCACTTCGGCTGGTTCATGAAGCCGCGAGGCCCCCCGACGATTTCCAGGTTCTCGATCAAGCTCTTGACGATGAACATGAACGCCAGGGAAATGATGGCCAGATAGTCCCCCCTGGTGCGGAAGGAGGGGATGGCCACCACCAGGGCTCCCACGGAGGCCAGCAGCCCGCCGGCGATCAAGGTGAGGGGAAACATGAACGGCCCCAGGGCCGGGGGGAGAAGCGGAGCCCCGAAGACGTCGTCATTGACGAAGAGCAAGACGGTCAGGGCCGAGGCGCCGTAAGCCCCCAGTGCCATGAAGCCGGGGTGAGAGCAGGAGAATTCCCCCATGTAGCCATTCACCAGGTTCAGGCTGAGGGTGAGGATAATGGATATTAGGATAAACTTTAGAAAGAGCACTCGGTAAGCACTGATGTCTCCCCATAAGTGCATCGTGGCGTAGAATAGCCCCAGGTGGACGATCAGTGAGACCCAGAGGGGAAACCTGTCGAGGAGCTGCTGAGCCAGCCTGTTGGCCAGGGGTGCGCTCAGGCGGGCGACGGCCAGGGTTGGCAGGACGTAGACCAGGAGGACGTAGGCCACTGCACTGGGAATCAGCGTGGGCTTAGTCAGCATGATCCGCAGGCCGAACAGGCCGGGGACGGTGGACAGGCCGAGGGCTAGAGCCAGGGGGTGGCCTACTGCTTGCTCGATCACCACTGTCAGGAGGGTCCCCAAAAGCCAACCCAATAGCGGAATCTGGGCTAGTTGCGACCGAACCTTCGCCAGCGGCGCGTTTCTCGTTATCGCTTCTGCGGGTGGTCTCTCTCGTGCTTCCATCTCGATTTCTCCTTCCTCCAACTCACAGCCTGAGGTGGGCACTGTAAGGCTCACCGAAGAAACCATGCGGCCTGAAGGTCAGGATGAGCAGGATGATCGAATAAGCGATCACGTCGCGCAGTGTAGAGCGGAAGACCGTGGCCACAAAGATCTCGATGAATCCCAACAAGAACCCAGCCAGTGCCGCTCCCAGGATCGAGCCTCTTCCCCCCAGGATCGCGGCCACGAAGGCCTTCCACCCGATCAGCAGGCCCATGTAGGGATTAAGAATGGGGTAAGCGATGCCGAAGAAAATCCCCGCTGCGGCGGCCAGGGCTGAGCCGAGGCCGAAGGTCAGCGCGGCGATGGTGTTAATCGGCACCCCCATCAGGGGGACGACGACGAAGTCGTAAGCCATGGCTCGCATGGCCATGCCCCACTTGGTCCTGCGCACGAACTGATGCAAAGCGAGCGTGAGCAACAGGGAGAGGAAGACGATCATGATCTTCGTGTTGGTTACGGTGACCGGCCCGAGCTGATAACCCTGCGTCTCGATCAGGATGGGGAAGCTGCGCCGTCGGGCGCCCAATAGAGCCAGGTTGCCCGTCTCCAGGACGATACCTATCATCAGACCGGTGATCGCGGCCGAGGCGCGAGGGACTCCCCGCAGTGGTCTGTATCCGATCCTTTCGACGAGCATTCCTACGAAGGACGTCAGGAGCATGGCGAGGAGGATGGTCAACACGAGGATCAACCAGTTGGGCAGGGCAACGATCCCCAGTGAGGCAAAAGCCACCAGTCCGCTCGAGACGAAGAATCCAATGTAGGCTCCGACCATGAAGATGTCACCGTGGGTGAAGTTGAAAAGCATCAGCACACCGTAGACCATGGAGTAGCCCAGGGCGATCAGGGCGTAGAAGCTGCCCAATTGCAAAGCGTTTACAAAGTTTTGAAAAAACGTAGCCAGAGTCACCTGCGTACCTCCCTTGCAAGTTGGAAGTTGGAGATTGGAGGTTGGAGATTGGAAGTCCAACCTCCAATACGGTGTGTCATTGCGAGCTGCTCCATGGCGCGGTCGCGCCACTCATTGGGCAGGAAACAAACGTAGGTGTCATTGCGAGTCGGCCATGGCGCGGCCCGCCATTCTAAAGGACAGAAACGCCGCCCATCTTGTCATTGCGAGGCGGTGGT
>CAZVCJ010000005.1:0-2065 GCA_964625745.1 uncultured Anaerolineae bacterium
TATTATACCAGAGATTGGCGAAATGTGCCAATTGGAGAACACTGATGGGCAGGATTCACGGATTTCTTCTCAGGTCAAGCCAATTGATCCGACAATCCTGCGAATCCGTTGTTCTACTGAGCAGGAACCACTCGCAACTCCTTTACTACGACGCCGTCCTGCAGCACCGTCGCTTCGCCAGGATCAACCACCGGCAAGCGCTGCATGGTAGCCAGAGAGTACATGCCCACTTTGAGCCAATATATGTCAGGAAGAGCATCGCTGGGGATGGAAAGCTCATGGGGATCTGTCACCAGCTCGTCCGCCGCCCACGAACTGGTGGGATGTGCGCCATCGCGCGGCTGAACGTCCCGCTGCACCAGGGTTGTGCCGTCAGCCCGGGCCACGTGCACAAAGACAGTGTAGTCCTCTGGGATCTGCTGCAGGGCACGCCAATACAGAACCAGTCGCAACGTCTCCCCCTGTTCCAGGTTATCCTCCTCCAAATCGCAGGCTATGAGGAGCACCTCGTTATCCAAATTGGCGTTCAACATCAGCCGGGGGCCGCTACTGACGATGAGGGTAACAGCACTCCCCTCAGAGACAATGGAGCCAGGCGGAGGATCCTGGGATAAGATAACGCCCTCAGCTTCTTTACTCCAGACCCCCTTCTGAGAGATGCCCAGGCCCATCTCCCTCAGGCCAGGCTCCGCCGCCGTGATGGGCAAGCCCTCTACCGCTGGCACAGAGACAAAATTCGGCCCCTGGCTTATGACAACTCCTATGGTCTCTCCCTGTCCAACCATCTGGCCAGCAGGCGGCGTTTGGGTGATGACGTTCAGAGCCGGGATGGCTGGATCATGCCTCTCCCCCACCACAGCGAACTGCAAGCCCGCCTCTTCCGCCAGCCGCCTGGCTTCCTCCTGACTCAGGCCGACCAGGTCGGGCGCCTGTACCTGGTCAGGCACGGGGGTGGCAACAACGGCTGAAGACATAGCTTCAGCAGTAACGGTAGGCTGTGGCGCAGCCGCATTATAGCGCTGATAGACCGAGGCTGCCAATGGTATCAGGCACAATATAGCCAGGACAGCCACCATCCCCAGAAAAACGGCCAGCCAGTCTCGCCTCCTCTCCTCTTCTTCGAACTCCTCAGGCTCGGGCTGGCGGGGTTGGGGCTTGACAGTCGCTTCGTATTCCCTTGGCTTCTCCCGATGGGGTTGGGGCCTGGCAACCGTGGGACGCCGAACGACGAGAGCTTCCTCACCCAACCGCCTGTAGCTGTCCAGGATACGCCCCAACTGATCCGCCGTGCGGTAGCGGGCCGCTGGCTCCTTGGCCAGCACCTTGCGCACAATCCGCTCCACCTGAGGGGGCACGTCAGGGTTCAGTTGACGTAGAGGCACTGGCTCCTCCCGCAGACGCTTGAGAGCCACGCCAATGTCAGTTTCAGCTTCGAAAGGCCGGCAGCCTGCCAGCATCTCGTAGGTGAGTACGCCGATGGAGTAGACATCCGAGGTCGGGCTCACGTTTTCGCCGGCTGCCTGTTCTGGTGAGAAGTAGTGAGGCGCGCCCCACAAGATCGCCCCCTCGACGACGGAGGCCGTCGAAAGCGTGGAGGCGATGCCGAAATCGGCCACCTTGACCCGGCCATCGGCGGAGACGAAGACGTTCTGAGGCTTGATATCGCCGTGCACCATACCCAGCCGGTGGGCATACCCCACCGCAGTGCAGATCTGCATGACGATGTCAAGAGCCTGTCCGATGGAAAGCGGGACCCCTACCTGGATCAACTCTTTGAGCGTTGGCTCCTCCACAAGCTCCATCACCAGGTAGTGGCAAGCACCGTCCTGGCCCGCCTCGTAGGTGGTGACGATGTTGGGATGCACCAGGCTGGCTAGCGCCTTAGCCTGGCCGTGGAAGCGGGCTAGAAAAGCCTCGTTCTCAGCGTAGGCCTGCCGCAGCACCTTGACCGCCACCGGCACCCCCCGCCAGGTATCCTCGCCCCTGAAGACGACGGCCATTTCCCCCGCGCCGATCTCAGTCAGCAGCCGGTAGCGCTTGTTCAGGATGATTTCTTCAGCCATTT
>CAZVCJ010000005.1:2165-6413 GCA_964625745.1 uncultured Anaerolineae bacterium
AACGTCAGGTCGGGGTATGCTTCCAGAATCTCTGCTTCTGTCATGCCCTCGGCAATCATGCTTACGACCGTACTCACAGGGATACGCAGACCCCGAATGCAGGGCAGGCCCCCCATCTGGAGGGGATCAACCGTGATTCTAGTGAATCTCATAAGAACCTCCCAGAACATATTATACCAGCTTTTGTGCCCAGATGCAACTTGCCTTCCCTCTGGTTTTGTGTCATAATAGTTGTAGTGTAGCGAGGGAAAACGCATGGTTGCCAATCACCAAAAACTAACGCAAATCCTGGGCACTCTTACAGAGGCTCAAAAGGCTCCCTACCCCAACTGGCCCGACCGCTACCCCGACCATCGGGCCATGGGCTATTTCTGTACCTACGTCCCGGAAGAGATCATTCACGCCGCCGGATTCGCGCCGCTGCGCATCCGCTCCGGCAGCCACCCCCCCAGCCGCGCCGACGCTCATCTGCAAAGCTACACCTGCGCCCTCTGTCGCAGCGCACTGGATCAGGCCCTGCGCGGCGACCTGGGCTTCCTGCAGGGGGTGGTCTTCCCCCACACTTGCGACACGCTCCAGGCCCTGGCCGACGTCTGGCAAATGAGCTTCCCCGACCTCTACGTGGAAACCGTCGTCCAGCCGGTGACCCTGTCCTCCCCCAGCACGCGGCCCTACCTCATCGCCGAACTGCAACGCTTTCGCCGTTCTCTGGAAGAGCTCGTCGGCCAGGAGATCAGCGATCAGGCCATCCAAGCAAGCATCGAGTTGTACAACGAGAAACGACGCCTCCTGGCCCGATTGTACGATCTACGCGACCGGTTCACCGCCCCCGAACTCTTTGTTGCCACCAGCGCGGGTTTCGTCATGCCTCTGGAGGAGTATAACCAGCTCCTCGGCGAACTGGTCGAACTCCTGGCTGGAGAAGGGGTAAGCATTCCCCCCTCCCTCCCAGGGAGGGGTTGGGGGAGGGTGGATCCCCACAAACCAAGATTTAAGGGGCCTGGCCTCGTCCTCGTCGGCGCGGTACTGGACGCTCCAGCCATCCTGACCACCGTTGAGGAACTGGGCGCGCGGATTGTGGGGGACGACCTCTGCACAGGAAGCCGCTACTTCGCCCAACCTGTCGAGGCCAATGGCGACCCCATCGCAGCCCTGGCCGATCGTTATATCAATCGCCTGCCCTGCCCGGCCAAGTACCATCCCGACCACGAGCCAGGCGAACATCTGCTGAAGTTGCTCAACGAGACCGAGGCCGATGGCATCGTCTTCGTCCTGCCGAAGTTCTGCGACCCTCACGCCTTCGACTATGCCATGATCAAGGAGAAGCTTGATGCTGCCTCTGTGCCCCATCTGCGCCTGGAAATGGAGCACGCCCCCGCCCTCGAGCAATGGCGCACCCGCTTGCAAGCATTCTTGGAAATGATCAGGTAAGAAAAGTTATGGCCAGAAAATACAAGAAGTTGCGCACCGCCCAAGACCTCAACAGGCTGATGACCCGTTACTATATCAGGAGCAGGATCATCGGCAGGCTCAAGCCCATGGCCTGGGTGACCAGCGGCGCTCCCATCGAGATCCTGGCAGCGATGGGCATCGCCTCGGTCTACCCGGAGAACTACGGAGCCCTCTGCGGAGCCAGAAAAATCGCAACCTTCCTATGCCAGGTGGCCGAAGCCCAGGGCTATTCCCAGGACCTCTGCTCCTATGCGCGAAGCCACATCGGCTCGGTGCTGAACGGGCGAGATGCGCCGATGGGCGGCCTTCCCAGGCCCAACCTGCTGATAGCCTGCAACAACATCTGTGGCACCGCCCTGAAGTGGTATCAAGCTCTGGCTCAATATTACAACGTCCCCCTCTTCGTCCTGGACACCCCCTTCATCCACGGTCTCCAGATGGAAGAACACACCGTCCAATACGTGGCTGCCCAACTGGAGGAGTTCATCGCCTGGCTGGGCAAACACACCGGCCGCAAGCTGAAGCAGAAGAAGTTCATGGAGGCATTGGAGTTATCCAATCGCGCCATCGGCCTTTGGTGGGAGATTCGCGAGCTGTGCAAAGCCCGGCCTTCACCTCTGAATGCCCCCGACCTCTTCGTCAACATGGCCCCCATCGTCGTGCTGCGAGGCACGAGGGAAGCGGTGAGTTTCTACGAGAAACTCAAGGCGGAGGTAGAGGAAAGGGTGGAGAAGGGAATAGGCGCTATCCCTGAGGAGCGTTACCGCCTGCTGTGGGACAACATCGCCTTATGGTACCGACTGTTCCGCTTTTTCGGCTACTTCGTTGACTTCGGGGCCTGTTTCGTGGTGGACACCTACACCAACGGCTGGTCCACCTCGGTTGAGTTGAGCGATCCCATCGAGGGCCTGGCCCGCACCTACACCTCGGTCTACATCAACCAGAGCCTGCCGGCCCGAGCCGAGATCATGGTTGATTTGGCGGAGCGCTTTCAGGTAGACGGCCTCGTTTTCCATTCCAACCGCAGTTGCAAGCCTTATTCGCTGGGCCAGTACGACCTTCGGCGCATCGTCTCCGAGCGCACGGGGAAGCCCGGTCTCGTTCTGGAGGCCGACATGTGCGACACCCGCGCCTACGCCGAGGAACCAATGAAGACCAGGATCCAGGCGTTCATGGAGACGCTGGCGGCAAAAAGTTAGAAGTTAGAAGTTAGAAGTTAGAAGTTAGAAATTAGAGATTAGAGATGACTTGGTTAACCAGAAAAATCGTTGACCTCTTCAACGCTCTAGCCAACCTGTACTACTCGCGGAAATACGCGGCTATCACCGAGCGGATGGGTCTGGAAGAGAGCCAGGTCAACGCCCAGAAACGGGGTTTCATCATCCTCCAGATAGATGGCCTGGCCTATGACCATCTACGCCAAGCTATGGCCAAAGGCTATGCCCCACATATAAAGCGCCTGCTGGAGAAGAAGGTCCTCAAGCTGGCTCGCTGGCGCTGCGGACTGCCCAGCACCACCCCCGCTGTCCAGGCGGGCATCATGTTTGGCAACAACTTCGACATCCCCGCCTTCCGCTGGTACGAGAAGGAAAGCAACACCTCGGTAGTCTGCAAGCTACCTGGTCTGGTCAAGGCCATGCAAGACCGGATCTCCACCGGTCGGCGAGGCATCCTGCGGGGTGGCTCCAGCTACGTGAACATGTTCGACGGAGACGCCAGGCTCTCCCTGTTCACTCTGGGCGCCATCAACAGCCAGCGCTTTTTCGAGAACGTACGAGGAGTTGGCTTCCTGCTCCTGTTCCTGCTCAGCCCTCTGCGAGTGCTGCGAGTGATCGTGCTTTCCCTGTGGGGCTATCTCATTGACCTGGGCAAACGGGTCGTGGCCCTGTTCGTGCCCGGTTATCATCGGCCCTTCAGCGTTCTATCCCCCTTTCTGCAGATCATCACCAACGTCGTCTTCCGCGAGATACAAACCTTCGCCTGCCTGATAGACATCTACCGAGGCATGCCAGCCATCTACACTAACTACTACAGCTACGACGAGGTCGCTCACCACTTCAGGATAGGCAGCACGGAGAGCCTCAAAGCTCTGCGCGGTATTGATAAGCAGATCAGGCAGATTGACCGCCTGAGAACCCAATACCGAAAGCGGCAATACGATCTGTACATCCTCTCAGACCATGGCATGACCCCTTCCATCCCCTTCGAGAAAGCTTACGGTGACAGCCTGGGCCAATACATCGCCGAGCAGATAGGCGAGGGCGTCTTCACCGACGAGCGCGGAGGCGACGAGAGGCCATCGGCGGCCAAGGCCCTGTTCCTGTTGGAGGAGCTGAAGGGCATAGAACCGCGGCTCTCTGAACGAGGGGCAAGCCTGGTGCAGGCTGCCTACCGTTTCGTGGACAAGAGGCTGATCGTGGACCCTGCACTGAGCTCCGCCGAAGTGGATGAAGACGCCTCCTGGGACCTCAGCAAGAGGGGTGACATCGTGGTCCGAAACTCCGGCTCCCTGTCACACGTCTATTTCAACGTCACCCCCCGGCCAATGAACCTGAGCGAGATCGCCCTCATCTACCCCAGGTTGCTCAACCGCCTCATCGTCCACCAAGGCATCGGCCTGGTGGTAGGGCGCGAAGAGGGGGAGGCTGTCATCGTAGGAAAAGAGGGAACCCTGACTCTCCCCCTACATCCCCCGCAGATGGGGGAGAAAGAGGTTCGGGGCCAGAATCCCCTGCTCTCCCTTCCAGAACCTGAGCTCGCCGCGAGCCAGTTGCGCCAGTTGGCCTCGTTCCCGCA
>CAZVCJ010000005.1:6513-67100 GCA_964625745.1 uncultured Anaerolineae bacterium
TTCCAGAACCTGAGCTCGCCGCGAGCCAGTTGCGCCAGTTGGCCTCGTTCCCGCACAGCGGTGACATCATCGTCTTCGGCGCCTGGCGCGAGGATGGGGAGGTGGTTTGCTTCGAGAATCAGGTGGCCAGCCACGGCGGCCTGGGTGGCCCCCAGGACTACCCCTTCATCATGTACCCCAGCGAGCTGAGCCTGAATTTGGAGGACGTGACCAACGCCAGGGACCTGTATCCCCACTTTGCCGCTTACCTTTGAGAGGGCAATGAGGAATGAGGAATGAGGCAACGAGGCAATGAGGATTGAGAGTAGCTGAGCTTGACGCCGTTAGCTATCCAACGTATAATACCGAGTGCAACCGTCCACTCCCTCTCCCTGCCAGGGAGAGGGCAGGGGTGAGGGTGGGTTGTCGCCAACGAAAACAGGCACGCAACCAGAGACCGCCTGTCTGTAATGCCAGCATCCACCCTCCCCCAGCCCCTCCCTGAAAGGGCGGGGTGAACGCTTGTATACCGAGTAACAGAGCATAGATTCGAGGAGGCAAATGATGTACAAGAAGCTCTTTATCCCTGGTCCAACCCACGTGAGGGGCGAGATTCTGCAGGAGATGGCCACGCCGATGATCGGCCATCGTTCTAAGGAGTACATGGCCCTACAAGCCGAAGTGACACCCAAGGTGCAAAAGCTGCTCTACACTGAGAACGTGGTTTTTCTCTTCACCTCGGCCTCTTCAGGCCCCATGGAAGGGGCAGCGCGGAATTGCGTCCGGGACGGTAAGAAAGTACTGTGCACCATCAATGGCGCCTTTGCCGAACGCTGGCACGAGATGGTGCTGGCCAATGGCAAGGAGGCTGACGTAGTGGAGGTGGAATGGGGCAAAGCCATCACCCCGGAGCTGGTCGAGGCCAGGCTGTCCAGCGGCCAGTACGACGCCATGACTCTGACGCACAACGAGACCTCCACCGGCGTGATGAACAACCTCTACGAGATCGCGGAGGTGATGAAGAAGTACCCCGACGTCTGCTGGCTGGTGGACGCGGTCAGCTCCATGGCCGGGGCCAGGATCGAGGTGGACAGGCTGGGCATAGACGTTTGCATCGCCGGGGTGCAGAAAGCCTTCGCTCTGCCGCCTGGCCTCGCGGTGTGCTCCGTCAGTCAGAAAGCCTTCGACCGGGCCGGCGAGGTAAAGAATCGAGGCTGGTACTTCGATTTCCTCGTCATGCTCAAGTACTACCAGAGGAATCAAACCCCGGCCACGCCGAGCATTAGTCACATCTTCGCGCTGAACAGGCAAATGGACGACATCCTGGCCGAGGGGCTGGATGCCCGTTTTCAACGCCACATTGACATGGCCGAGTTCACCCGCGATTGGGCCCGCCGGCACTTCGCCCTCTACGCCGACGAGCGCTACCTCTCCAACACCCTCACCACCATCGTCAACACCAGGGGACTCAGCGTGCCCGAGCTGAACCAGGCCCTGGCCGAACACGGGGCCGTGATCGGCGATGGCTACGGCAAGCTGAAAGGGCAAATCTTCCGCATCGCCCACATGGGCGACCTCACCCTGGACGACCTGCGCTGGGTTACGGGTCTGATCGAGGAGATATGGAATCTGTAGCTAGTTGGTACATTTCTACCAATCACCAGCCTACCGATTACTTGATGGAGGTAATCTGACAATGCCTGCACTGAGCCCTGCCGAAGTGAAAGTCATAGTTAGCGATCCCATCGCCGACAAAGGCGTGGAAATGATGCGGCAGGCTGGCATCGAAGTAGATGTCAGGACCGGCCTGGCCCCTGAGGAGCTGGAGAGAACCATCGGCGACTACGACGTCATCGTGGTCCGCAGCGCGACCAAGGTGCGGAAGCCGCTCATCGAGGCGGGCAAAAATCTGAAGCTGATCGTTCGCGCCGGCGTGGGCCTGGACAACGTGGACGCCGAATGCGCCCAGGCCAGGGGAATCGAGGTGATGAACACCCCCGCAGCCAGTTCGAACGCGGTGGCTGAGCTGACCGTCGGCTACCTGTTCGCACTGGCACGTCAGATCCCGCAGACCACGGCCTCAATGAGAGCCAGAAAGTGGGAGAAGAAGAAATTCAGCGGCAGTGAGATCGCGGGCCAGACGCTGGGCCTGGTGGGCTACGGCCGCATCGGCTGGCTGGTGGCTAAGAAGGCCCTGGCTCTGGGGATGGACATCGTCGCCTACGATCCCTACGTCGCCGATCCCAGGGGGCTGGAGATGGAATTTGTCTCCCTGGAGGAGCTGTTGCAGAGAGCCGACTACATCTCCATGCACCTGCCCCTGACCGATGAGACCCGCAACCTGATAGACGCCCCCCAGTTTGAGACCATGAAAGACGGCGTGCGCATCATCAACTGCGCCAGAGGGGGCACCATCAACGAAGACGCCCTCTACGAAGCAATTGTGTCAGGCAAAGTAGCAGGGGCAGCCCTGGACGTCTATCTTCAAGAGCCAGCCCAGGACAACAAGCTTTTCGAGCTGGATGAAGTGATCGGCTCCCCCCACATCGGGGCAGCAACGGTCGAGGCCCAGCATCGAGTGAGCACTGAAGTCGCCGAGAGGGTGATCGAATTCCAGAAGTGCCTCGGGAGATGACCGCTCAGCAGTTCCCCTGAGTTCCTCCGAGTTCCCTCTTGCCTCACAGGAACTCAGGGGAACTCGTAGGAACTCTGGCAACCCTTTTTCTGAACCAAACGTAGTCTGCTTTTTCATAACTCAACGGGGAGGAGAGAATGAGCAGTAAGAGCTGCGAACCAGAGCCAGAATTGAAGATCGTGCCCGTCAAAGACATCATCATCCACGAACACTTTGACAAGACCAGATCCCCTAAGCTGGCCAAAATGATCGAGAAAGCCGGGGTCTTGCAGGATCCTCCCATCGTGGCCAGGCTGGGAGGGGGAAAATACGTCCACCTGGATGGCGCCAACAGGATCACCGTATTCCGAGAAGAGAATCTGCTCAACTGCCAGCACATCCTGGTACAAATAGTGGACTACTTCGATCCAGAGAGCGTAAAAGTGAGCAGTTGGTGCCACTTGACTCAGCAGGACAAAGGCCCTTTCCTGTCCCGACTTAAGGACAGGAGCATCGAGCCTCTACCAATGGACTGCGATGCTGCGAGAGCTCTGGTATCGGAAGGAGAGGGAGTCTTGTGCTGCCTCTTCTTCCGGGATGGAGATGTCTTCGGGGTGAAGGGCGGAAGCGATTTTGAGTCACGGGTCAAGCTAATGAACGAGGTGGTCAGGACTTATGAGGGAAGGATAGAACGCGATCATCTTGAGCCTGAAGAGGGTGATTGGAAAAGGCAAATCAATGGTCTATTTGAAAAGCACGATGATTGCAACCTGATCGTCGCTTTCCCCAGGTTTACTCCAGAACAGGTTGTGCAGATAGCTACCAATCTTGCCGTTGGTAAGAACGGAGAAAATGCAGTCAAAATGCCCCCTGGAGTAACGAGACACATCGTGTTAGAGGGTAGAGCTTTGAGGATCAACTTCCCGCTGTCGGTGCTGAAGGCAGAAGGGATGTCGTTGGAGGAGAAGAACGAGGTGCTGAAAGAGTTTCTCAGAAAGAAGAAGCCCCGGCGTTACGAAGAACCGACGTTCATGTACGACGAATAGATTCCCTCTAGCAGCCTGTCGGAGAGGGCATGCTCCCAGACTTCGGAAGTCTTCTCCGACAAGCTCCTGGCAGCGTAGTACACTTACTCTCCAAGGAGACTGCCATGCCGATCACGCCCGAGATCATCCGTAGTCACCTGGCCGAGCTTCCCCGCCGTCGCTCCCTCGACGCCGCCCTGGAGCTCTTCGACGCCCTGGGCTACGGGTACGCCGACGAGCTGCCCCTCCCCACCCGCGACTGGCCTGCGGGCGTGCAAAGCCTGGTGAGCCAAAACGCCGAGTCCCCCATCTACCTGGCCCAGCACCGCGACTTCCACGTGGTCTACACCCACCTCACCACCGATGACCTGTTCCGTACTGTTGAACGGCCCATCGTGGAGCACACCCTGCACAAGCTGCATCCCTACGCCCTGTTCGTCTTCGCCAACCGCGACCTGACGCTGTGGGATTTCGTCAACGTGAAGTACGCGGCCGAGGACGGCGCCCGCCCCTTCGACCAGGCTCAGGGCAGGCGCCGCACCATCCGCCGCATCCACGTGGGGCCGACGGAGCGGCTGCACACCGCCGCCCAGCGCGTGGCCCTGCTGGCCGTGCCCGCTCCCGACACCAGCGCCCTCGAACTGCAAAGCCGCCACGACCAGGCTTTCGACGTCGAAGAGGTCACCAGGCAGTTCTACCGCGACTACGTGGGGGTATTCGACGCGCTGTGCAAGGACATCGCCCGGCGCAATCCCCACTGCCCGGCCGAGATCGAGGCCCAGCAACTCCTCGACCGCCTGCTGTTCCTCTACTTCATCCAGAAGAAAGGCTGGCTCGACGGCCAACTCGACTATCTCTACCAGCACTTCCAGGCCCACTACCGGGCCGATCCAGACGGCACCAGCTTCTACGGCGATTTCCTCTTCCCCCTGTTCGTGGCCCTGTCCAACGAGGGCGCGGCCTTCCCCAGCCTGGGCGACGTCCCCTTCCTCAACGGCGGCCTGTTCGAGGTATCTGCTGACACGCCCCTGGCCGATCAACTCGTCGTGGGCAACGCGGTCTTCCATTCCGTATTCGATGACCTGCTGGAGCGCTACAACTTCACCGTGCGTGAGGACACCCCGCTGGACGTGGAGGTGGCCATTGATCCGGAGATGCTGGGCCAGATCTTCGAGAACCTGGTGTTGGGTCTGGAGCGGGGCGAAGACCGCCGCAAGGCCACCGGCTCCTACTACACCCCCCGCGTCATCGTCCACTTCATGTGCCGCCAGGCCCTCAAAGAATGTCTGGCCGCCGAGAGCGGCCTCGATCCCGCCCGCCTGGAAGCGCTGATGGACGTCGGCCCGGCCGAGCAGTTGACGCCAGAAGAGGTGGCTGAGCTGGGCGAGACGATCACCGAGCCGCAAGCTCGCCTGTTGCGCGGGTTGGTGGAGGGAGCGCGGGTGCTCGATCCCGCCGTGGGGTCGGGCGCTTTCCTGGTGGGGATGCTCTACCAGATGGTGGCCCTGACCAGGCTGCTGGACGTGCGGCTGCACGGTCAGAAGCGGGTGCAGCGTCGCAACTACGACTACGACCTCAAGCGGGGCTTCATCGAGCGCAACCTGTACGGGGTGGACATCCAGTCCGAGGCAGTGCGCATCTGCGAGCTGCGGCTGTGGCTCAGCCTGATGGTGGACTACGAGCGGCGGGCTGGCGAAGCAGTGCCCACCCTGCCCAACCTGAGCTACCGCGTGCGGGTGGGCGACAGCCTGATCGAGCGGCTGTTTGGCGAGCCGGTGCAACTGGACGAGCTGGCTGACGACGCCGTGGCCCGCCAACTGATTGACCGCATCCAGACCGAGAAGCGAGGCTATTTCCAAGAGCCCAACCTGTGGGAGAAACAGCGGCGCGAGCTGCGCATCCTGGGGCTACTGTGCGAGCTGGCGGCCAAACTGGTGGGAGCCAAGCGAGGCGCCGTGCTGACCCAGATGTCGGCGCAGGTGCCCTCAATGGGTGACGAGTTTTTGTCCAGGGAGCATCGCAAACTGAAAGAAGCGTTTGAGGCGGAGCTGACCCGCTACGCCGGTCTGATGGAACAGGTGAAGGGAGTGTACGACCAGGTGCGGGCCATGCAGAATGGCGAAGTGGGGGACGTGGGCGCCCTCCGCGCCCAACTGGGGCTGTCCTTCTTATGGCGGCTGGACTTTGCCGAGGTCTTCGCCGACAAGGGTGGGTTTGACGTGGTGATCGCCAATCCGCCGTACATCCGCCAGGAGCGGTTCTCTGACCAGAAGCCGCTGCTCAAAGCAGCCTTCACCGACGTGTACCACGGCGTGGCCGACCTGTACGTCTACTTCTATCGCCGGGGATTGGCCCTGGCCCGGCCAAAGGGTGTGCTGACCTTCATCAGCTCCAACAAGTTCTTCCGCGCCGGTTACGGTCAGGGGTTGCGCGCCTACCTGCGGGACAACACCTGGTTGAAGACCGTGATTGACTTTGGCGACCTGCCCATCTTTGAGGCCACCACTTACCCCTGCGTGCTGGTAACTGCCAATCGTCGTCCTGGCGATGGCGAGGCGGCGGCGCAAGCGCTGAACGTGCGCAGCATGGCCACGTTGGAATACCTGGCCGACGCCGTGCAGCGCGAGGGTTGGCCCCAGCCGCAGCGAAGCCTGCGTCGTGACGGGTGGGCCTTTGAGCGGCCCGAAGTGTTGACCCTGTTGGAGAAGTTGCGCCGCAGCGGGACGCCGCTGGGGGAGTACATAGGTGGGCGGTTCTATCGGGGCATTGTAACCGGGCTGAACGAAGCTTTTGTCATTGACCAAGCCACCCGGGACCGGCTCATGGCCGAGGATCCCCACAGTGCAGCGATCATCAAACCCTGGTTGCAAGGACGGGACATCAAACGATGGCGGGTGAATTGGCCACAGTTGTATTTGCTGTACGTAGGGTGGGATTGCAAGATCAAACGTTACCCTGCCGCCTTGGCACACCTCAAACGATTCAAAAAGGCGTTAGCGAAAAGGCCAGAGGTCAAAGATGGACGCTTCCCTTGGTACGCCCTCAGTCGTTATGCTTCCCAGTACTACCTGGAGTTTGATAAACCGAAGATAGTATGGCCTAATCTGTGTATTGAACCTCGCTTTGCTTTGGATCTTGAAAAGTGTTATGTGAGTGCCCCTGCCAATATTCTGCCTATCGCACCGGATGAGTTATTCCTGGTAGGCATCCTGAATTCATCAGCGGTGTCTTGGTTTATGAAGCAAATCGCGGCTGAGCGAGCAGGTGGCTTTATCGAGTACAAACCCATCTACGTAACTCAGATACCCATCCCGGATACTACCCCAATCCAACGCGCCGCCATCGAAGCCCTGGTGCGCAAGCTGCTGGATGCGGAGGGCCAGGGGCCACAGGTGGCGGAGTGGGAGCGGGAGTTGAATGGGCTGGTGTATGAGTTGTATGGGTTGACGGAGGGGGACGTTGGGATGGTGGAGGGTTTGGACCACGAATGACACGAAAGGGGGCGAAAGGCACGAAAGGGCTTCGTGCTTTTCGTGGCTTTTCGCTTGTTTCGTGATCCAAAGCACCGACGCGGAGATTGACGCGCTGGTGTATGAGTTGTATGCGTTGACGGAGGAGGAAGTGAACGTGGTGGAGGGAGTGAGGACCTCGTAGCCAAGGCGGACTCACTGCTAGCGCCCCTTGAGCAGGGAGACAAGTCAGAAGCCAAGCGCTTGGAAGCGGAAGTTGATCCTATGGTGCAGGCGCTATATGGAGGTAAGCAAGCCGAGTGAAAGGAGAAGCCCGTGTCTGAAGAGATTCACTGCGAAGTGCTTAGGATTACATGGCCCGACTGGTCGTCAGTTTCCGATGAATCGAAAGAGAACATCTGGCAAGTACTGAGCCAGCGGGTTGAGGATGGAGAAGCCCCCAGCCGCAGAGGCTTCGTGGGGGCAACCAGGTTTGAGGACATCATTGCTGGATTTTTCGCTCACGAGGGTCGCCGCTTGGGAGTTCAATATGATGAGGATTGGAACAAAGAAGATAGGGAAGCTGCAGAGTTTGAGCATCTATTCTTCGCTTTGGTTCTCAGTCAAGGACAAGTTATACTGCAGCGCAAGCGGATCGGCCGCGAGTTCGTCACGATCAATATGCGGACGATGCGACGCGAATTTTTCAATTTGCTTGGAGTGGTGTTCCAGCGTGCTGGCTTTCCCAGTGATCGCATCGTCAGGCAACCATTTCACGAGGAACGCCAAAAGGATTACCTCATCCAGATCTTCAACACTTATCCATCTACATTGATTAGAGTAAGTAACTTGTTGGGTCGGAAGGTGCCTGAAGATGTAAGACTATTCAATCCAGATATTGATAAGGATTTGATACTCAAGCAAGTGCTTAACGGTGATTACCAGCATGTGGACGAGCTTGAAGCGAAGGCTGGGGAAACGGAGGACAGCGACCTACGGAACGCGACGTCGATTAGAGCTGCAATGCTCGCCGGAGACCCTAGAGAAGTACGAGCTATTGTAGAAGCGCAAGAGAGAACGTTCAGGAAGACCCAGCATGAACGGTTTACCATGCAGCTTGACACCGAAACGGGCGAGCAAGTCAAGGAGGCAGACCTGGACCGGGTGGTCAGAATCATACGAACAGAGTATTTCATTCCAGAGCACTTAGTGCGGTCACAGGTCAGTCTGGGTCCGTTGTTTGACTGGGCAAAAGAGAAGGATGATGCCAGCGATGACAGACAAAGTGGATGAAATCAGCAAGAAACTTGTAGCGGGGCAGCCACTCGGCGATGAAACGGATATTTCGCTCGAAGAGTTTATTGCTCTGTACCAGAAGATTGGTCAACAAGCAAACACGAAACAACGGGTTGATATCGTTCTTCTGAATGATCGCGCCTTTGTTCAATTCACAGATCTGCCACCAGGTAATGGTATAGTGTACATCAAATCAGAACGTCGCCTGACCCGTCAAGATTTCTCCCGGACGGTCGCTAATCCAGTATTTCACGGTGATGTCCTCGCCAGCACGATCAAAGAACAGATCAAGGAAGATCGCAGCAACATTTTGCTCTCTGGGGCTATTGGCCTACTCTTCACCGCTCTGCTTTTTTCACTGGGTAACTCGGTCGCTCCTAATTACCCGGCCTATTTGATCACCCCTAATAGCTTCCCAGCTACGGAACGAGCCATCAACATGATAGTGAAGGTCAACGAGATGCTGCTGACGAGTGCAACTCTATTCCTAAGTGTTTTCCTGGTCTTCACAGTAGCTCAAAGCGCCAAGCTACAAGAGGACATTCGGCTATTCGACACCGGCCTGCTCCACAAGTTTGAGCACGACGATCGATTGGTCACTGTCATTGCCATTGTTAGTCTGATTTTGAGCGTACTGAATGTCACGCTGCTTGGCTTGCCAGTGTCCTTGGATGTCACTGCGTGGAATATGCTCGGATACACAGTCACACTTAACAAGCTTTCGCTGATAAGCCCTCTGATAACTGGTCTCACAATTGGAGCCCTGATCTACTGTTTTCTTGTCCTGTTGTATTATCTCAAGAGGATGATGCTTATCACCAATCGTGACATGAGTGCGAAAGTCTTGGAGAGAGCTCGGAGCCACCATCTCCACCATCAAGGAACTCTGCCAGCAAGTCGGGACGACGGATCAGCAGATCAAAGTGCTGGTGTATAAGATGTATGGGTTGACAGAGGAGGAGATTGGAGTGGTGGAGGGTTTGGACCACGAATGACACGAAAGGAGGCGAAAGGCGCGAAAGCGTTTCGTGCTTTTCGTGTTTTTTCGCTTGTTTCGTGATCCAAAGCACCGACGCGCGGAGATGGACGCGCTGGTGTATGAGTCGTATGGGTTGACTGAAGAAGAGATTGCTATTGTGAAGGGAGGGAGGAATGAGTACCATTGACCTAGAAACTCTTTTGAATCTGGTCGGCACACTGGACGACAGCGACGACCCTAACAGCGCCCGCGCCCGCTTTCGGGCCTACCTGCAGGAAAGTACCCACAGCGTCGGCGACCTGCGGGCCTATGTGGACGCCGCTCTCTCCTCCAGCGGTGAGCAATACAACAAGGCACTGCAAGACCTAATCAATCACGCCGGTTACCTGCTGGGCTTTGAAGTGGAGTTCGGTCGCTATCGTGGCGTGCCGGGGCAAATTGGCTTCGATGGCCTGTGGCGTTCGCCCACCGGCCAGGCGCTAGTTGTGGAAGCTAAAACCACTGACGTGTACACCGTCAAGACGGCCACTCTTCTGGGTTACGTCAACGACCTGGTGTCTGCGGGCCAACTCGAGAGACCTGGTCAAGCCATCGGGCTTTACATCTACGGTCGGTTTGATGCTGCCACGAGCCAACTGGAGAAGGCCATCATCGCCGAGGGGCGTCAGGAACAACTGCGTGTGGCCAGCGTGGATGCGCTGTTGAACCTGCTAGAACTCAAGCAGGAATACGAATTGGAGCACGAGACAGTCTTTCAACTCCTGCTCCCGTCTCCTGTCCGGGTGGATACCATTATCAATCTGATCTTCGACATCACCTCTCAGGAGCGACGAGCGGCGGTCGAAGAAGCGCCGGCTCTCGTACAGCCTGAACAGCCCACTGCAGAAAAGCAGATCAACTATTATCTGCTGCCAGCGGCTGATTCCGAGGATGGAATGCCCGTGTTGGAAAACCTGCATCACTGGCTGGACCGAGGCATGTGGGGGTTGGGACAGCGCACCGGCTATCGTAAGTCTTTCCGCTCTGGCGACAGGCTGTGCTTCTACGCCGTACGCATCGGCGTCGTGGTCGAATGCACGGTCACTTCCCCTGCATTCGACCTGGACCGTAAGAAAAGCCCCAAGCCCCACCTGGAGGTGCCTTACGGCATCCGGCTGAAGGACGTGCGCTGGTTCGAGGACACCCCGATAGCTCTGACACCGGAGGTACGGGCCGAACTCAGCGCTTTCGAGGGACGTGACCTCAACAAGGGGTGGGCTTGGTTTGTGCAGGGCACAAGCAAGTTAACGGCAGAAGACTTTGAGCTTTTGACGGGGCTGAGGAAGCCTGGGCAGGGATAGCGAGTCACAGAACGGGGAATGATCACACTGAAAGGGTTTCAGTGGTCTCAGGGGTTTCAGTGAAGTCAGTGGTTCAGCGGACGTGCGGAGATTGACGCGCTGGTGCATGAGTTGTATGGGCTGACGGAGGAGGAGATTGGGACGGTGGAGGGTTTGAACCACGAATGACACGAAAGGAGGCGAAAGGCGCGAAAGGGTTTCGTGCTTTTCGTGGCTTTTCGCTTGCTTCGTGATCCAAAGCACCGACGCGCGGAGATTGACGCGCTGGTGTATGAGTTGTATGGGTTGATGGGGGAGGAGACTTGAAGTGGGAGGGAGCCCCTAATCTATCTGATCAGGGAACTCTTTGGCAAAGAAGTCGCGAACGGTGAGGATGGGGATGCCTGCGTACCCGCCTAGGTCCAGGAGGTGATGGTCGCCAGACACAACGCAGACGGCACCAGCGACGGTGGCACAGCGGAGGAAAACGTCATCGTCTGGGTCGGCTACCACGATGGGATCTCCTTCTGGCACCTCAAAGACAGAAGCCAGGTTCAGAGCATAAGCGACCAGTTCCTCGGAGGCCAGTCCGAGTTGCTCCAGACGAGGTTGGAGTCGTTCGTAGGACAGCACTTCAGCCAGCTCGACGAGCATAGAAGGGGCTATGCACAACTCGACTTCACCCGCTTCGGCCAGACACAGCAATTTCCAGGGCATCCCCCGCCATAGCAAACCGGAAACCCAGACGTTGGTGTCAATCACGATGCGCACGGCTTACCTCGCTCGTCGCTGACGTCGAACCTCGTGGACGATCTCGTTGATCTCTTCCAGGGACAAAGGTTCCTCTTCTGGAGCGTGAGCCACGATACTCGTCACTGGAGGTGGCGTGACGCGCTTGAGGTGCACAGTGTCCCCTTCCACCCAGACGACGAAGCGATCTGAGGGACGAAAACGAGCGGCGACCTCTGCGGGCAGCTTCAGGGTGTGCCGTGAGGTTAGTTCGGCTATCTCGACCATCTTGGCCTCCTCATTCGGTAAGTAGACTGCTTTGGATAGTATACTATATCCACTACACGATGTCAATCTTGTGCTGGAGTGGGAAGGGGCCTCAGTGGTCTCAGAGGCTTCAGCGGGGTCAGTGGTTAAGGGGACGAGGCAACGGATGGGAGCGGATACCAGGGAGGACGCAAGTGACTTCCAGGAAAATAATCCCCCAAAAACACCGATGATTATTGCTGCCTGGGCTCTGGATCTTCGCCGACCGCACGGGCATGAAGTGCCCGTGCTACAGAACAGCGCCCGATAAATCGGGCTCTTCGCCGCCAAATACCCAGAAAACCATCGTTCAAGGGTGATTTATCACCCGCTACTCCGTAGCCCGACGACTTCAT
This sequence comes from uncultured Anaerolineae bacterium, assembly GCA_964625745.1. Classification (GTDB taxonomy): domain Bacteria; phylum Chloroflexota; class Anaerolineae; order VGOG01; family VGOG01; genus CAZVCJ01. The sequence goes on from CAZVCJ010000005.1 coordinate 18,566, forward strand.
CGTCGGGCGGGTCGTGGCAACCTTGGGAGGTTTCGAATTCTGGAATTCCCTAACCCCATACACAGCTTCTAACAATTGGGCAAGAAATAAAGACGGGATTGATGGTACTCCACCAACTGCATCACCAATAGCACCCAAGGCGCCATAGACACAGGGGAAAACCCTCCCGTCAACGACTGCTATTATAGCACATTTCCTTCCGAAAGGAAAACCAAATGCCCCACGACATCATAGACAACCGCACGCGGGAGCTGGCTCCCGAAATCAACAACTTCCTGGCCGATAGCATCCGCGCCCACTTCGCCGTCGGCTATTTCTTCCTGTCGGGCTTTCAGGCCATCGCCGAGCACATCCCCCACCTGGATCAACTGCGCCTGCTCATTGGCAACGTCACCAATCGCCAGACTATCGAGCAACTGGCCGAGGGCACCCACCACCTGGCGACCCTGCAACGGGCGGTGCGCCGCGAACGGATGGCCTCCGCCCAGGCTCCTCTCATCCGCGCTGAGACCGCCGACTCCATCCAGACCACCCTGGAGCTTCTGGACCAGACCGACGACGCCCAGGCCCTGGTGCTCTCCCTGGCCGACCTCATCGCCCAGGGCAAGGTGCAGGTGAAGGTCTACACCCGCGGCCGCCTGCACGCCAAAGCCTACCTGTTCGACTTCGACCCGGCCCGCATCCGCGCCCAGACCGGCGCGGCCATCGTGGGCAGCTCCAACCTGTCGCTGGGCGGCGTCAGCCACAACACGGAGCTCAACGTCCGCGTGTTCGGCGACGGCAACCACGCCGAGCTCTCCCGCTGGTTCAACGAGCTGTGGGACGAAGCCGAGGACTTCGACGCGGACCTGATCCGCGAGCTGCGCCGCTCCTGGGCCGCCAGCCAGGTGCCCACCCCGGCAGGCCTCCGCCCTGTCAGCCCCCACGACGTCTACCTCAAGACCCTCTACACCCTGGTCAAGGACCGGCTGGAGGGCCGCCGCGACACGGAGCTCCTGTGGGAAGCGGAGATGCCGGAGCTGGCCGACTTTCAGCGGGTGGCCGTCCGCCAGGCCGTCAAGATCCTGGATACCTACCACGGCGTCTTCGTGGCCGATGTGGTGGGCCTGGGCAAGACCTACATCGGCACCACCCTGCTCAAGCACTACGCCCTCTATCGCGGCGCCCGCCCGCTGGTGGTCTGCCCTGCCTCGCTGGTGGAGATGTGGGAGTGGTTCATGGAACGCTACCAGATTGACGCCCCCGTCATCTCCATGGGCCTCCTCAGCCAGAAGGGCCACGAGCGGATGCTGGCCGACAACTGGCGCTACCGTGACCGCGATCTGGTGCTGGTAGACGAGTCCCAGAACTTTCGCTACGGTGATACCCAGCGCTACGCCGCCCTGCAATTGTTCACCCAGACCCGGCCCACCATCCTGCTGACCGCCACGCCCCGCGCCACCACCGCCTGGGACATCTACCACCAGATCAAGCTCTGGCATCCCCAGGATACCACCAGCATCCCCATTAACCCGCCCAACCTGCCGGAGTTCTTCCGCAAGGTGGAGCCGCGCAACGAGGAGCCGCCCAGCCGTGACCTGCAGGAGATCCTCAACCACGTCCTCATCCGCCGTACCCGCCACCACATCCGCACCTACTACCCCGACGCCCAGATCAACGGCCAGCCCCTGGTCTTCCCCGACCGCGAGTTGGAGACCATCACCTACAGCATCGAGGACACCTACCGTGCCCCGGGCGACACGGCGGGGGAGAGCCGCGTCTACCAGCGCCTGCACGACCTGATGGGCCAGCTCACCTACGCCCGCTATGCCCTGTTCGACTACGTTCTGCCCGAACACCAGCACGAGCCTAATTACGGGGAACTTCAACGAGCGGGCGCTGCCCTGCGCGGTCTGATGCGGGTCATGCTCTTCAAGCGTTTCGAGTCCAGCGTCCACGCCTTCCGCCAGACCGTCAACCGCCTGCGAAACCTGCAGCGCGCTTTCCAGGGCGCGCTGGACCGCGACCTGGTGCCCGCTGGCGACGAGGCCACTGACATCCTCTACAAGTCCGACCTGGACGACGAAGCCACTCTGTACCAGGCCCTGGAGAAAGCCAGCATCCGCTACCCCATCAGCGACTTCGACGTGCCCAAACTCCAGGGCGCCCTGGACACCGACATCGCTCTCCTGGACGAAATGGCCCGCCTGGTGGAGCCCATCGGCCCCCAGGAGGACAACAAACTCCAGCAGCTCATGGCCCTGATGGCCGGGAGCCGCACCCTGCCCGGCGATCGTTCGGCTGAGCGCTCACGACGAAGCCTGCTCCACGGCAAGGTACTCATCTTCACCCAGTACGCCGACACTGCCCACTACCTCTACGACAACCTGAGGCCCCTGGGCCGCATCCGCGCCGTGGAGAGCGGCACCACCGACCTGGCCCGCGTCATCCTGCGCTTCGCTCCCAAGGCCAACAACTATCAGCTCCAACCCGGCGACGAAGAGCTGCGCATCCTGGTCTCCACCGACGTCCTCAGCGAGGGCCTCAACCTGCAGGACGCCAACCACGTCATCAACTACGACCTGCACTGGAATCCCATCCGTCTCATCCAGCGCGTGGGCCGCGTGGACCGCATTGGCACCGAGCACGATACCATCTACGCCTACAACTTCCTGCCTGAGACCGGCCTGGAGCGCGAGCTGGGCATCGAGCAGCGCCTGGAGCACCGCATCGCCGACATTCACCGCACCATCGGCGAGGATGCCCCTGTTCTACACAAGAGCGAGCAGATCAACGCCGAGGCCATGTACGCCATCTATCGGGGCGATCCCAGCGTTTTTGAAGACGAACCCGAGCCCGACATCTTCAACCTGCTGGAGGCGGAAGAACTCATGCGCCAGCTCCAGCGCACCGACCCCGACCGCTTTCAGGAGATCGCCACCATGCCCGACGGCATCCGCAGCGCGCGTCAGGCGGTTGGCGAGCCTGGCCCTTCGGCGAGCTCAGGACAGGGCCTGTTCGTCTTCTGCCAGGCGGGCAGCTACCAGCGCCTCTACCTGGTTGACCAAGCGGGTCATCGCACCGCAGATCCTCAGCGGGCCATCCACGCCATCCGCTGCGAGGAAGACGAGCCTACCCTGGCGCTGCCTGCCGGCATCAACCAGCGCATCGCCGCCGTCAAACGCGACTTCGACGCCGAGGTTCGCGCCCGTGAGGCCGAGATACGCCACAGAGTAGGCACAGCCCTGGGTCGCGACTACGCCCTGGCGGAGCTGCGCCTCATCTTCGATGCCGAAGAGGACCCGGAGGAAAAAGCTCGTCTAACCCTCCTGTCCGAGATTCTCACCACTGTCCCATTGACCGCCCGCGCCCATCGTGAGCTCAACAACCTGCGTCGCAGCAGGATCACCGGCCTGGCCTTGATCGAGCAACTCCTGCGCATCGTCCGTGACTACAACCTGGAGGAGGCCCACCATATCATCGCCGACCGGGCTGAGGAAGCACCGCTGATCCCACGTATTGTTTGTAGTGAGGCGCTGTTGTAGCCACAGGGTGCAGCCCCAAACAAATCGAGGAGGCAAACAATGAAACTCGCTATCAGAATGACCAGGCTAGGCACGGAGACGGCCTTTGAGGTGTTGATGAAAGCCAGGGCGCTGGAGGCCCAGGGCCGGGAGATCGTCCACCTGGAGATCGGCGAGCCCGACTTCGATACCCCTGCCAACATCGTCGAGGCGGCCATCAAAGCTCTGCGCCAGGGCCAGACGCATTACACCCCGTCGGCTGGCATCCCCCAGCTCAGGGAGGCCATCGCCGAGGAGGTCTCCACCACCCGAGGCATCGAGGTCAATCCAGACCAGGTGGTGGTCACGCCGGGCGGCAAGCCCATCATGTTCTTCACCATCCTGGCCCTGTGCGAGCAGGGCGACGAGGTCATCTACCCCAACCCAGGCTTCCCCATCTACGGATCCATGATCAATTTCGTTGGCGCCACACCGGTGCCCGTCCCGCTTCTGATGGAAAAGGACTTCCGCTTCGACATCGAAGAGTTCAAGAGCCTGGTCTCCCCCCGAACCAAGATGATCATCCTCAACTCGCCTCATAATCCCACCGGCGGGGTGCTGACCCAGGAGGATCTGGAAGCCATCGCCGAGGCGGCCATGGAGAACGACGCCGTGGTGCTTTCGGATGAGATCTACAGCCGCATGGTTTACGAGGGAGAGTTCGCCAGCATCACTCAATTCCCCGGCATGGAAGAGCGAACCATCATTTTGGATGGCTTCTCCAAGACCTACGCCATGACGGGCTGGCGGATGGGCTACGGGGTGATGCCCCAGTGGCTGGCAACGCAGGTATCCAATCTGATGGTCAACTCCAACTCCTGCACCGCCGCCTTCAGTCAGTGGGCCGGCGTCGAGGCCCTCACAGGGCCGCAGGACGAGTCCCAGAAGATGATCGAGGCCTTCCGCCAGCGGCGGGACGTCATCGTGGACGGCCTCAACCAGATCCCTGGCTTCCGCTGCCTGAGGCCCAAAGGCGCTTTCTACGTCTTCCCCAACATCGAGGGCACGGGCAAGAGTTCCCAGGAGATGGAGGATTTCCTGCTCAACGAAGCCGGCGTGGCCACTCTGGCCGGCACGTCCTTCGGCGAGTACGGCGAGGGCTTCCTCCGCTTCTCGTACGCCAACTCGGTGGAGAACATACAGAAAGCCCTGGGCAGGATCGGTGAGGCCATAGCCGGGCTGTAGAAGCGCCCACCATCCAACATCACTCACCTCCAGCAATCTGTGAGTCAGCATCATGTTTACCTCTATTATTGTCAAGGGATACTACTCGACTCTGCCCCCTGGCCGGGTCTAATGTGGAGCTACCATGTACAGCCTGGATGATACTATTGCAGCCCTCTCTACTCCCATCGGAGAAGGAGGGATCGGCATCGTCAGGATGAGCGGCCCCGAGGCTCTAGCCATCCTGCAAAAAATCTTCGTCAGAGGCAAACACTCCAATACCCAATATCCAGCTTCCAGCATCCAACTTCCAAACTACCTCTACTACGGTCACATCGTTGATCCCGAGACCGCTGAGGTCATTGACGAAGTGCTGGCTTCCTACATGAAAGCTCCCCACACCTACACCCGCCAGGACGTAGCCGAGATCAACTGCCATGGCGGCATCGCCCCCCTGCGTCGTACTCTGGAGTTGTGCCTGCACCAGGGCGCGCGGCTGGCCTCTCCCGGCGAGTTCACGCTGCGGGCCTTTGTCAATGGCAGGATAGACCTGGCCCAGGCCGAAGCGGTGTTGGACATCGTGCGAGCCAAGACTGAGGCCGGGCTCAGGGTGGCCGTTAACCAGTTGGAAGGGCGACTGTCCGATCGGGTTCGAACTCTGCGCGGGCAACTCGTAGATGTTCTGGCCTATCTGGAGGCAACCATAGATTTTGAAGAGGACGAGATCCCAGAGCGGGACATCACACCTGATCTGGAGGGAGCACGGAGGCAGTTGGAGAAGCTGCTGGCCCACGCCGACCTAGGGATGATCTATCGCCAGGGAATCCGCACGGCCATCGTCGGCAGGCCGAACGTGGGCAAGTCGTCTCTACTCAACGCCCTCTTGCGCACCAGCCGGGCCATTGTCACCCCCATCCCCGGCACGACCCGCGACATTCTGGAGGAGACCCTCAACCTGCAGGGCATTCCCCTGGTTTTGGTAGATACCGCCGGCATCGTCGCCGAGACGGAAGACGTCATCGAGCAACTAGCCATCGAACGCAGCCGGAAGGCGCTGGCCCAGGCTGATCTGGCTCTCCTGGTCGTGGATGGCAGCGAGCCTCTCACCGAAGCTGACCGCCAGATCGCTGACCTGACCACTGACAAGACCACCATCCTGGTGGTCAACAAGACAGACCTGCCGCGAGCGGGGGGCAGCTTTGACGTACTACCTGAAGCGATGCGGGTGGAGATATCGGCTCTAACAGGAGAGGGGTTAGAGGAGCTGGAGGGGGCGATCATGGAGGTCGTTTTCTCTGGCAAAGTGCTGGCTTCCGATGAGCCTTTGGTCTCAAGCCCTCGACACAAAAACATCCTGAAGCGGGCTTTGGACCACGTAGCCAACGCCCAGGGGGCTCACGCCGAGGGAATGCCCGCCGACTTCGTGGCCATTGATCTAACATCGGCCGTGAACGCTTTGGGTGAGATCACTGGCGAGATGATTACCGAGGACCTTCTGGAGACCATCTTCAGCGAGTTCTGCGTGGGGAAGTAGGGGGCAGGCTGGGTCAGAGGCCAGGACGACGAGGCGATGTTGGCCACGTTCAACGAAGCCTTCGCCGATCATTGGGACTTCATCCATCTGTCTCTGTGACGTCAACGAAGAGCACATCGCCCGCATTGGGCGCCAGGAAAGCTGGAGCGTGGGCTTCGTAGAGCGCAGGCGGTACGTTCTCTATCGGCGGCCTTTGTGACAACTGAAGTTGAGCGGTGGGCCAAAAGCAAAGCCGCCCTGCGATCAGGGCGGCTTTTACGATTGGGCGTCCGAGGACATTTGGAGACAGAAGGCCGACGGTCGGTTTTGCGGCGCTCAAACAGGGTTCGAGTCTGCCTAACGTGAAGCCGGGCATACCGTGGTTACCGGCCGTTGCGGGTCCAATCGTCCCTAGACCGCATCTACTCACTGCAAATCTGGGATCTGAAATGCTTGCTCTTCACGTGCCAGCACTTGTACGCAATCGCCATTGTTCATCAAGTAACCTCGAAGAAGAGTTTGCCAGTCCACTCTCCGTCACAATACACCCCGACTGCGATTTTATCCCCTGGCTTGTAGGTTGCCGGGACGGTAGCCTCGATTTGGAGATTGGACCATGAGACAAGGCCATCGGCTTGTGAACGGATAGTGCTGTCATTGAGCGAGACAAAATTCGCTCCCTGGTCATCGCCGAAGTTTTCCCCTAACAGAGTGATCGTGGTGCCGACCGGCCCCTTGAGTGGCAACATACTCTCGAGCTTGGGTTTCTTGAGAACGTCACGACTGACCAGTTTGTCGCCAACATACGATCCCGCGGATGCACCCATCAGGACGAGAAGGGCACCGTCTACGTCTGGCAGTGCAAGTGGCATGGTTGGGTCCAATACCCAGGCCTTGGCAGCGATGAACTTCACGACGCTAAGCAGGTAGACGCCGGCACCGATAAAGGTCCAGATGAGCATTTGCGTCTTGACGAGATCGCCCTGCTCCTTAGGATTGGTGGTCAGCCCGCCGCTTCTCTCTTCGACGAGACCTTGAGATTTGTACGAGACAGTCACACCTTTAGCGCCAGCAGCCGTAGCTACACTCAACCCCATCAGTACCAAAAGACGCACGGGAATACTTGGCAACGAGGGGAGACCTGCCCCCGACTCAGATTCAAGAAAGAGGGTGCCAAAGACACTTGTGTAGGCGAACAAAGTGACCAAAGTCCACACCAGCGCCTGGAGTTTTGAAGCACTTAGGACTCCCTGCACTTGCCCGCCTACCGTGCTTTCAGAGATAGCAAGAGCCCAGGGCGCAACTTTTTTTCCCGTGACGACGTAGCTGAGAACCCAAAATACAAGCAGGGTCCCTACTCCAAATAGATATCCTGATGTCATTTTTGACCTCCTTTCTGAGATTGTACAATAGTGCGGAATCGCACTCTCTCCCGCAACGGCCGATAACTGCTGAGTATATGCAGCATTACGTATATCACTCATTTTTGGACGGATGTTTAGTACGAACTCTCCTGGAACTGCTTGGACTCTTGTTGCCTTCATGTAAAAACAGCAAAAGCCAACCCCCTCCTGACCTGCGGAAAAGGTTGGCCCTCAATGTCTCATGCTCTCACCTCCTACATTGGCTACCAGCTACATGAAAGCAGCGATGGCTAAGTGTCGGTCAATATCTACGTGCTATTGTAGCACACAACGACCCAAGCGTCAAATACAAACCGCGTCGCCAATGTTCCCTGGTATTACAGATAGGAGTAATAGTAGCGATACACCAGTGCTTCATGCTGGTCTATTGATCCGAATCAGCCTACCCGCAAGTGAGTCATGAGACTCGATTGCCTCATGAATGCGACTTGCCTGGCCAGTGAAGTCTAAGTCAACAGTGCATGCGATTATCCCTTTGTGCTCTGAGGATACCCCATGTAAGCGGATGAAGTGTTTACGATTGATAGTCAATACGGCTCTATCGTCTGCACTGGCGGATGCCAACACCGCTTCATCTGGACACTCTTGATTCGCCTTGCCTGCCTCTTGAATTGTCAGTACATCGTGCCCTAATCGCCTGAGTTCCTCAACAACTGGCAAAGGGAAGTTCTCATTTGAGTACAAGCGAGCCATGTTTATGCCGCCTCGTTTTCAACGATTTGTTGCTCGATTTCGCGCCGATGTGAACGGTAATAAGCCCAAGCGTTGGTCAAGTCCTCTGAGCGTAAGGTTGGATAACATCGGAGCAGGTCTGCTTCGCTGGCTCCAAGTTTCCTGAGTTGCACTAATACCCATACCGGAATACGAGTGCGTACAATGCGCGGTTCACCGCCACATATTCCGGGGGTGCTCTCGATCCCAGGAAAGGCGCCGCCAAGGTCGCGGACAATCCGCTGAAGCAATCGAGCCTTCTCTGTGCGTGTCATTGTAGAAAGCAACTGTTCTGCTGTTCGCATTGCCGTCATGTTATCACACTCCTCAAGAGGTGCAAAAAGCATTGGAATAGTACGCTGTCAGAACAGGCAAAAGGCATCAAAAGCCCCCTCCTCCTGACCTGCGAAAAAGGTCAGCCATCAATGTCTCATGCTTTCACCTCCTACATTGGCTTACCAGCTATATGGAGACAATGATGGCTAAGTGCCGGTCAGTATCTACATGCTATTGTAGCACACAACGGCTCAAGTGTCAAAGCAAACCGCGTTGCCAAGAGAACTGAACGGTGGTATAATTGCAGCATGATAATCTCAGCAAAGCGTTTCTTCCAAAGAAGACTGGTGGGTATAGTCGCCACGGCGCTGTTCGTCGGCAGCTTTCTACTCTACGTCAGCACCATGGCCCCATCAGTGGCACCGGGGGACTCGGCGGAGTTCCAGTTCGTGCCCTACATCCTGGGCATCGCCCACCCGCCGGGCTACGCTCTCTACATTCTGCTGGGGAAGCTCTTCACTCTCCTTCCCCTGGGCAGCGTCGCCTATCGGATGAACCTCTTCACCGCCCTCTGCGGCGCGCTGGCCGTTTCCCTCACTTACCTGATCATACTGCAATTATCAGAAAAAGTAACCATAGGCCCACCCTCCCCTAGCCCCTCCCTCAGAGGGAGGGGGACTCAGATTCCTCCCCCTGGTAGAGCCTGCCCTGAGCTTGCCGAAGGGGGGAGGTTGGGAGAGGGTGGATTATGCAATGGAAATTCCACCCTCCCCCAGCCCCTCCCTCCAAGGGAGGGGAGCACCATACTCCTCCCCCTCGTAGGGGGAGCCTGTCCTGAGCGAGGTCGAAGGGGTTGGGAGAGGGTGGATTCTACAATCGCCGCCCAGGTGCCGGCTATCCTGGGCGCGGCCACCTTCGCCGTCAGCCCCAATCTCTGGCAACACTCCACCTTCACCAACGCCCACACCCTGACCGCGACTTTGGGCGCGCTGGCCCTGTTCCTCCTGCTCGCCTGGGACAAGAGCGGCAAAGACAGGTATCTGTACGCTTTCGCCCTGGTTTGTGGCCTCAGCCTGACTCACCACCCTCTCATGTTGGTCAGCTTCCCCGCCTTCGCCGTCTTCATCCTGCTGGTCAAACCCCAACTGCTGATCAGCCCCAGGAAGCTGGCAACCTTCGGCCTTCTGTTCCTGCTCGGCCTCTCGGTTTACGTGTACTATCCCATCAGGAGCGCGCCCCCTTTCGGCCCGCAGGATACGAACACACTGGACGGCTTCCTGCGACTGGTGACAGCGCAGGGGTTGCGCATGAATCTCTTCTCCTTCGGCTGGCGGGAGCAGCCCCAGCGCGTGCTGGCCCTCAAGACGCTCCTGGGCCTGCAATACAACGCCCCCGCACTCCTGCTGGGCATCGCGGGGGCCATCTGGCTGGCTATCAAAAGACGCAGGGCCTTTGTGCTTCTGGCACTCTTTTTCACCCTGAACTCGGCTTTCATCATGAACACCATCCAGGACGTGATGAAATACCTGCACCTGCCCTTCATGGCCTACGCCGTCTGGATCGGCTGTGGGGCGATGGCCCTTTTCGATCTCCTGGAGAGAGGGCGGGCCAAGCCCCGCACGAAGGCCCTCTGCGCCATCGCCCTGACCCTCCTCTTGCTCGTATCCCCCTTCAAAATGGGACTGCTCAACCTCTCGCGCGTGGACCTGAGCGATTACCGCTTCGCCGACGACTTCGTCCAGGCCACCTTCGACTACTTCCAGGATGAGGGGGGCGTCCTCCTCTGCGATTGGGACCACATCACCCCCCTCTGGTATTATGACTTCGTCGAGGGGCGGAAGCCCAGGGTCGAGGCTAAGTTCGTGCCCGCTGGCACGGCCAATCCCTGGCTGGAGTTGGTGGAGGCCAACCTGGGCCAGGGCCCCGTCTATCTCTCAGGCTACCGGCGTTCGGTGGCGGATAGATACCGCCTCCTGCCAGTGGGGCCTTTCTACCAGGTGCTGCCCGAACCCCTATTAGAGCCCCCGTCCATGCAGCATCCCCTGGATGCGACGGTCGAGGACGTGCCAACAAGTTGGCCTATCGCCATCCTGGGCTACGACCTGGACCGTGAGGTGGCGCGAGTGGGCGAGACCCTCCACCTGACCCTCTACCTGCAAGCCCTGCAGAAGCTAGACGAGTACTACATGCCTTATGTCCACTTAGCCCACTGGTACCGCTTCACCACCGACAGCCGCTTCCTGACCCTCTTCTGGGAACCGGGCCAGGTGGTGGCCGAGCGCTACGACGTCACCATCCCCTTCGGCACCGAGCCTGGCCAGTATCCCCTGGAACTGGGGATCACCTCCCTCTCGCGAGGGCAGGACCTGCCTCTCTCCAGCGGGGGCACCACCATCGAGTTGGCGACGGTGCGCATCGAGGCGAGCCAGATCCAGCCGCCCTCAGACATCACAAAAAAAGCCCTGGCCAACTTCGACAGCAAGATTCTGCTGGAGAAAGCCAGGACCAACCCAACACTTGCGCACCCAGGTCAAGCTCTTTCTATCACCCTCTATTGGCGGGTGCTGCAGCCCATGGATGAGTGCTACACTGTCTTCGTCCACGTCATAGATCCATCGAACCGTATCTGGGGGCAGAAAGACTTCACCTCGCTGGGCGGCAGCTATCCGAACTTCCTGTGGATTCCCAAATGGCTGGAGGGACAGGTCATTGACGACCGCTACACCGTCATCCTCGACCCCCAGACGCCGCCGGGGGAGTACTGGGTCGAGGTGGGGATGTACGGCATCGCCACCACCAGGCGCGTGCCCATCTTTGACGGAGAGCTGAACCTGACCGGCGATAGAGTCATCCTGGGCAGCATTCGCGTGGAGTGAGGAACAACGGACTATAGGATTTAACGGACTGGTTGCACACAACGGCCATTCGCGAAAGCGCCGGCTGAGTAGGCTTGGAGCGTAGCGGAGAGCCGTATCGAAGCCAAGCGGGACACTTGGCCAAACCCGCTCGCTTGATTTCGATACACCTACGGTTACTCAATCAGCGCTCGCTGTGATGGCCGAAGGTCTCCGACCGAGCTCCTTTCGCCCTGGTCAGAGACCTTCGGCGATCAAGGATTCACGGATCAGAATAATCCGCTAATCCTGCCAATCCGTGTTCTATATCCTCCCCATCAACCGCCGCAAGTCCTCCATCGTCGGCTCGATGAGGTGAGGCTGGCCAGTGGCCTTGATGGCGCCGGCGACGTCCTTGAGGCCGTTGCCGGTGACCACTACCACGATGCGCTCCTCAGGATCAATGCGGCCCTCGCGCACCAGCCTGGCCAAACCGGCGAAGCCCGTCGCCCCGGCGGGTTCCGCGAAGACGGCGGCCTGCCGCGCCAGCACCCGCATGGCATCCAGGATCTCCTCGTCGCTCACCGTCACGTACTCCCCGCCGGTCTGCCGCACCGCCCGCAGGGCCTTGATGCGGTCGCGGGGCACACCCACAGAGATGCTGTCGGCCAGGGTATCGAGGACGACGGGCTTGATCTCCTCTGTGCCCTCTCGCCAGGCCCTGACCAGCGGGGCTGCCCCCTCTGCCTGCACCCCCATCAATTTCGGCATCTTATCAATGAAACCCAGGGCACGCAGGTCCTTGAGCCCTTTCCACAGCCCGCCGATGATGCCGCCGTCGCCGACGGAGACAAAGACGCGATCAGGCGCCTCCCACCGCAATTGCTCGCAGATCTCCAGGGCGGCCGTCTTCTTCCCTTCGGAGAGGTAGGGATTGAAGGCCGTGTTGCGACTGTACCAGCCATATTCTTTTGAGGCCTCCAGGCAAAGGTCGAAGGCCTGATCGTAGGTGCCCTCCACCATGATCACGTTGGCCCCAAAGATGAGTAGTTGGGCCACCTTGGCCTGGGGAGCCGTCTGGGGAACGAAGATGTAGGTGGTCAGCCCCACGCTGGCGGTCAGGCCGGCCAGAGACGAAGCGGCGTTGCCTGTGGAAGCACAGGTCATTATGTCGCGCCCCAGCTCCAGCGCCTTGACCACCCCTACCGCGCTGGCCCGGTCTTTGAATGAGGCCGTGGGCTCCCGACCGTCATCTTTGACCCAGAGATGCTTGAGACCCAGCCGTTCCCCCAGCCGCTCGGCCCGATACAGCGGCGTCCAGCCCACCTGCAGCGGCGGGGCGAGGCTGAGATCGGCGATGGGTAAAAGGTCAGCGTAGCGCCAGATGGATCTGGTCTGCTGGTCCTGGGCCAGATGGTCCTTGGTCAGCCGCCGACCGATGAGCTTATAGTCGTACACGACGTCCAAGGCGCCCTCGTCGCCATGCTTAGGGCAGACGTAAAGCACCTCATCAACGTCGTACTCCGCACCGCAGAGAACGCATTTCAAACCGAGGACGTGATCCATGGTTACCTCCCATAGTGCTCTTTCACAACAGACCCTGATTTTTCGCCGTGCCCGCTTAGCGCTGCGCTAAAAGAACAAAGCCCTACGGGCTAAAACCTGGCCCCGAAGGGACTCCGTTCTTCCAGCATGGGGGTTCAGCCCATGCGCGTCAAGCTAACTCGAAGGCAGCAAGGTCTTTTCGCTGTTTCTCCTGTCGCCCCCGTGCCTCCCGCCAGGCGCGAAAAGCCTGGTACTCGGTGATGGGGATGATAGCAGCCACCGGCTCACCGTCTCGCTCCAGGACAAACGGCTCCCGGCTCAGGGCCTCTTCCTCGATGGCCAGAGTGTAGGGAGCATGGGCTTCTTTCAATGCCACTCGTCTCATAGGGCATCACCTCGCTTCAATAGCGAGTATACCAGCAAACTGTAGTTTCGTCAAGATGGAAAGCTGCCCCGCCTTGAGCATTTCGCCATCTTGTGGTATCATATTGGAAGTTGGAAGCTGGAGGTTGGATTATGATCCCGCTCAAACTTCAATTACGCAATTTCATGTGTTACCGCGAGCTCGATTCTCTGGATTTCTCGGGCATCCACCTGGCTTGCCTGGCCGGGGACAACGGCCACGGCAAGTCGGCCCTGCTGGATGCGATGACCTGGGCGCTATGGGGCAAGGCCCGCGCCAAACACGACGACGAGCTGATCCACCTGGGCCAGACGGAGATGGAGGTGGAGTTTGAGTTCGCCCTCGGCGAGAACCGCTACCGGGTCATCCGCAAACGGGACAGCCATGGGCGGGGGCAAAGCTCCCTGGAGCTACAGGTGCGCGACGACCACCTCTTTCGCCCCCTCACCGAGCCCACCATACGCCAGACCCAGGCCCGCATCAACAGGCTCCTGCGCATGGACTACGAGACCTTCATCAACTCGGCCTTCCTCCTGCAGGGACGCGCCGACGAGTTCACCACCAAGACCCCTGCCGAACGCAAGCGCGTCCTCGGCGAAATCCTGGGCCTCTCCCTCTACGATCAGTACGAAGAGCGAGCCAAGGAACGAGCTAAGGCCAGGGAAATAGAAGCCGAGCAAATCACAGCCCAGATCCGAGAGATGGAGCGGGAGCTGGAACGAAAGCCAGAATATGAGAGGGAGTTAAAACAGGCCCAGACTGACGTTGAGAGCTTGAACGCCACCTTGAGAGGGGCCGAGGAGGAGCTTCGCAAGCTGCGAGAGGAGTGGAAGGAACTGGATCTTAAGCGAGTCCAGATCGAGGAGCTCTCGGCTCGGCTGGCCCAGGGAGAGCGAGAGCTGGCCGAAATCGGAGAGCAAATGGCGGCCTGCCAGGAACGCCTGGATGAGTACGAGGCGATCATACGTGACAAGGAGCCCATCGAGCGGGGCTTCGCCGCCCTGACCGCGGCCCGTCAATCCCACGAGGCGCTGAACGAGAAGCTGGCAGAACTGGTGAAGCTGAACGAGCGCAAGGGCCAGTTGGAGGCAGCCATCGCCGAAGCCAGGCACGCCCTGAGCCTGGAGCAGCGCCTCTGTTCGGAAAAGGTGAGAGAGCTTTCGGCCCTGGCCCAAGAGCTGGAGTCACTGGGTACAAAGCTGCCCAGGGTCCGTGCCGAGCTGGAGCACCTGGTCCAGCAGGAGAGCGAACGGGAGGCCAGGCAGCAGGAGATAGGAGAGCTATCCAACGAGAAAGCCAGCCTCAAGACGCGAAACGAGCAGTTGAAGAGCGAAATGGATTCCCTCGAGGAGAAAAACAAGCTTCTACAGGTTGCCGAAGCACAATGCCCTCTGTGCGGCCAGGGGCTTTCGGAAGAGGACAGAGTACGGCTCGTGGAGCAATTCTCCTCCGAGATGGCAGAGAGCGATGCCCTCTACCAGGCCAATCAAGCCCAAATCAAGGACCTGGCCGCCCGGAGCCAGACCCTGGTGCGAGAGATCGAGGCCATGGGGCAGGAGCTTGCGACCAAGGGGGCTTTGCAAAAGCAGGAGGCGACACTGGAGAAAAGCCTGGCCGAGGCAAAAGGAGCAGCCGAGGAGCTAGTCAAACGGCAGAAAAAACTGACCGAGTTGGACGAGCGCCTGACCAGCGGAAAATACGCCGAGGCTGAACAGGCCGAATTAGCGGGGCTTTTGGTCCAAATCGGGGAACTGGGCTACGATCCTGAGGCCCATCAGGAGGTGCGGCGAGACCTCGAAGTCCTCGGACGCTTCGAGGAAGACAAAGCCAGGCTGAAGGCCGCTCTGGCCCGCGTTGACGAAGAGCGAGCTAACCTGGAACGGCTACGCCATAATAAGGCCCGCTGGCAAGAGACCCTGGCCACTGACCTGGCCAAAAAAGAAGCTCTGTCTCAGGAATTGACCCGTTTGCCCGAGCTAGTCAGTCGGCTAGAGGGAAAGAGCAGGGAGGTGGACGGGCTGCGGACTAAGGAAGCCCGCGCTCGCCAGGTCCTGGGGGCGGCCAGGCAGAAGCTGGACTACTGCGAGTACCTGATCAGGGAGCGAGAGAAGAAGCTCAAGGAAAGACGCCGGGTGGCCGAGGAGAAGGCCATCTACGACGAGCTGAGGCTGGCCTTCGGCAAGAAGGGCCTGCAGGCCATGATCATCGAAAGCGCCATCCCTGAGATCGAGGACGAGGCCAACAGGCTTCTGGCGCGGATGACCGACGGACGCATGGACATGCGCTTCGAGACCCAACGCGAGACCCTCAAAGGCGACACCGTCGAGACGCTGGCCATCAACATCTCCGACGAGCTGGGCACCCGCAGCTACGAGCTCTACAGCGGAGGGGAGAGCTTCCGCGTCAACTTCGCCATCCGCATCGCCCTGTCCAAGCTACTGGCCCGCCGCGCCGGGGCCAGGCTGCAAACCCTGGTCATTGACGAGGGCTTCGGCACCCAGGACACCCAGGGACGGGAGCGACTGGTGGAAGCCATCAACTCCATTCGGGATGATTTCGAGAAGATCCTGGTCGTCACCCACATCGAGGAGCTGAAGGACGCCTTCCCCGTGCGCATTGACGTTTTCAAAACCCCCCAGGGCTCGCAGGTGGCGATCAACTGATTATCTTGACAGAGATTCGATTTCACGGTATACTAAACTATGCGAGTTTTCTGGTAAACGTGCACGTAAGCAGGAGGCAACGATGAGTGATATCAAATTGTCAACTGTCAAAACCTTTTATGACCAACAGGGTGTCCCTCGCGAAGTACTGTTGAGCTATGACATCTACCGCGAAATGATGAGAGCGATCCGCGAGTTGGCGGTCGAGACTAAGCAAGCATATTTTTGGACGGAACAGTGGCAGGCAATGGAACGGGCTGCAGACGAGGCCGCTGCCCAGGGTCAATTCCGCACCTTTGACTCGATGGATGAGATGCTTGACTTCCTGGATGCCCAATGATTCGCTACCGCCCCCTGAAAACATTCTGGGAGGCTTACGCTGAACTCCCCGCCCATATCAAGACAAAAGTCCGACAGACGTTCAAGCTCTTCCAACAAGGCGCCGAACATCCGCCCTTTCACCCCTCGCTTCGCATCCGCAAGATGCGAGGATACCCCAACATCACCCCGCTGTACATTGCCAGCCTTCCTCTTCCCTGTGCGCATTGACGTGTTCAAAACGCCCCAGGGCTTGCAGGTAGCGATTAGCTGACTAACGAGACCTGACAGGTTTTTCTAAACCTGCCAGGTCTGGCTTTCACGGTAGTAGTCGCAGTGCTCACGAAGGACGCAGGCGGCGCAGCGGGGTTGCTGCGACTTGCAAACCTCACGCCCGTGGGCGATGAGATTGAGGTGGAAGGTGTAGTAGATTTCGGGGGGGAGCAGCTCTTCCAAGACTTCGTGGGCCCGCTCACGCGAAGTCTTGGGGCCGATGAGGCCCAGGCGCTGGCTCACCCGATGGACGTGGGTGTCTACCGGGAAGGCCGGCTTGCCCAGGGAGAAGAGAAGCACGATAGCGGCTGTCTTGGGGCCCACTCCGTGCAGCGAGGTCAGCCACCGCCTGGCCTCGTCAACCTCCATCTCAGCCAGGAAGTCCAGGGTAAGCTCGCCTCGCCCTTCGGCAAGCTCAGGACGCTGCTCCTGCTTGATGACTTGCAGTACCTCCTGGATGCGCGGGGCCTTCACGTTGGCCAGACCTCCTAGACGGATGGCTTCGGCGACGTCAGTTGTATCGGCAGTCAGCACGCTTTCCCAGGTGGGGAATCTTTCCTTCAACCGCTTCCAAGCTCGATCGCGGTTCACGTCGGAGGTGTTTTGGGAGAGAATAGTGAAGATCAATTCGCTCAGCGGATCGAGACGGGGCCGCCACTTTTGCTCGCCATACTCCGCGATCAGGAGCTGGTGAACTGTCAGGGCCTTTGACGTTTCACGTTTCACGTTTTTACGTTTCACGGTATCTTATGCTCCACAACCTATGCTATCGAACCGAAGGAGGCTCCAATGATTGACGGCGTCAAAGTGCGCAAGTTACGGCTCATCCCCGACGAGCGGGGCTATTTGATGGAAATGCTGCGCTCCGATTGGGAAGAGTACGACAAATTCGGCCAGGTCTACATCACCGCCGTCTACCCCGGCGCGGTCAAGGGCTGGCATTATCACAAAATCCAGACCGACCACTTCATTTGCGTCCACGGCATGGCCAAGGTGGTGCTCTACGATGGACGCGAAGGCTCGCCCACCCACGGCGAGGTGAACGAGTTCTTCATGGGCGAGCAGAACCCCACGCTGCTCAAGATCCCCGCCGGTGTGATGCACGGCTTCAAGGGCATCGGTCAGGAGATGGCCCTCATCGTTAACGTGCCCACTGAGCTCTACAATTACGAGCAGCCAGACGAATACCGCCTGCCCGCCCACACCGACCAGATCCCCTACGATTGGGGCCGCAAAGACGGCTAACACCCAATATCTAATATCTAATCTCCAATACCCAATATCCGATTCAACGCTTTCCGTACCGCCTCCCGATCATCCCACGGAACCTCCGTGATGCCAAAACACATGGACTGCTCATGGCCCTTGCCGGTGACGATCACCAGGTCCCCGGCCCGGGCCATTTTTACGGCAAATTGGATAGCCTCTCCGCGGTCGCCGACGCGCCAGTAGTCCTCCCCTTCCCTGCACCCCGCGCTCTCGCAACCGACCGCGATTTGAGCCATGATGGTGTCCAGGTCCTCGGTGCGCGGATCCTCAGCCGTGATGACCACGCGGTCGGCCAGCTTCCCGGCTATCTCCCCCATCATCGGCCGCTTGGCCATGTCCCGCAGCCCTGCGCAGCCGAAAACGACGATGACCCGGCCATCGGTCAAGCAGCGCGCCGTCTCCAGCACCCGTCGGAGAGCGTTGGGCGTGTGAGCGAAATCCACGATGGCGATGAAGTCCTGCCCCAGGACGATGCGCTCCATGCGCCCCGGCACCCCTCGCACGGCGACGACGCCCTCCTGCATAGCCTCGAAAGGAACCGACTGCGAAACACCGACAGCGATGGCCGCCAGGATGTTGTAGACATTGAAAGGGCCGGGGAGCTCTGTCCGCACTGCGAACTCCCCATCAGGGGTTACGGCGGTGAAGGTCGTCGCTGTTGGCGTGTACACGATGTCCCGGGCCGTGGCATCTGCTGGCCACTCCAGACTGTAGGTTAGATGACGGTCGGCGGGGATTGGGCGCAGGTATTCAAAAGAGGAATCATCGGCGTTGAGGATGGAGGTTTTCGGGGTGTCGGGCTTGCGGAAAGAACTGGACAGGTCGCGAAAGAGGCGGGCTTTGGCCTCCCGATAGTCCTCGAAGGTTTTGTGATAGTCCAGGTGCTCGTGGGTGATGTTGGTAGCCACTGCCACGTCGAAATCGCAGGCCGTGACCCGATGCTGGGCCAGGCCGTGAGAGGTAGCCTCCAGGACAGCGTACTCTGTGCCGGCGGTCACCATCTGAGCCAGGTATCGTTGCACCTGGAGCGCATCGGGGGTGGTGACGTGAAGACCTGTCGTGTAGTGCTCGTCGCCGATGAGGGCCTCCACGGTGCTGATCATCCCCGTCTTGTATCCCGCGGCGGCCAGGATGCTCCGGATGAGCTCGACGGTGGTGGTCTTGCCGTCGGTGCCGGTGACGCCGACGACGCGCAGCTTTCGAGCCGGGTGGTCGTGGAAGGCGGCAGCCAGGTGAGCGAGAGCCTGGCGGGAATCGGGGACGAGAACGTACGGAACAGAGATGCTCGTCTCCCGCTCACCGACGACGGCCACCGCTCCCTGCCGGATCGCATCGGGGATGAAATCGTGGCCGTCGGCATCGAGGCCCTTGACGGCCACGAAGAGATCGCCGGCCTGCACTTGACGCGAGTCCTGAGCCAGCCCCTTGATTTCCACATCCACGCGACCGTGGACTTGCTTGTGAGATAGAGCGGTTAGCAAGTTAGAAAGCTTCATACCCATCGCCTCAGCGGTGACATTCTCTCGCTCGCGACGGATTATCAAATCCGTCGCCTGGATCTGACGCTTGTCCTGTCGGGGTTTCCTCCGGTCTTGACAGGTTGTGATTGTTCTGCTATAATGCCTGGTAAGGTGACCATGGACATACGCCAAAAGAGTGCGCATGGAGTTATTATACAAGAGGATTTCCGTAAATGCAACCCTGCGGATTGTTTAGGCGGATTCCGTCTAAGATACCGAAATAGCGGGGGAAGACGGATTCCGTACAAGAAATAGTTAGGCGCTGGAACGGTGGGTGAGATGCGATTCGTTATTGCGCTTGGCGAGACCGCTTCGAAGCTGCACCCGGAAGCACAACTCTACATCGATAACCACCTTGCATCATATGGCGGTTGGCTTAGGAACAATCTCAAGCTGCGAGGGGAGATTCTTCACGATCCTGACGAACCGACGTTGGTTCAACGACTGAACGCTATTTCCGAATCAGAAGTTGAGGTGGTGACGACGTTGCAGGGTCGGTATTCATTATCCATGATCGGAAAGGTCGTAAACCACCTTCGAGATCGCGGCATAAACGTAGTCGTGACCATCGAGCCCATCCCTGAACACATACGAGAACTTGCTGGCGCACCTCGAATCAAGTACCACCAAATGCTGGATGCTTCCACACCAGAGTCCCGGCAACTCCGAGTATTCCTCTGTCATACTGCGGCAGACAAACCGTCGGTGCGCAAACTATACCAAAATATTCGCAAGCTCGGCGCGGAAGTGTGGTTCGACGAAAAGAGTCTGCTCCCCGGGCAAGACTGGAATGCCGAGATACAGGGAGCCATCCGCAACAGCGACCTCGTGCTCGTCTGTCTTTCGACTCGAGCAGTCAATAGAGTCGGCTATCTACAGAAGGAGATTCGGTACGCGTTGGATTACGCAGACGAACAACCGGAGGGTTCCGTCTATGTCGTTCCAGTTAAACTCGAAGAGTGCGATGTCCCCAGCCGCTTAACACGGTGGCAATGGGTGAATCTGTGGGAGGACGGCGGATTCGATAGGCTCGCTCAGGCACTACATGCTCGCGCAAGCGACTTAAGACGACGCTCAACGAATGGAGGTGCCTAACAAGCAAAATCAGCCGACGCTCGTACCTCGCGCGGCTGATTTGCAGCGTTAGATTTACAGTTAGACATGAAAACATTTATTGGAATAGACCCCGGTGGCGTCAAAGCCTTTGGCTGGTGCGTTATGGATGCAGCCCTCCCGGCACTATCGGTCAGTCGAATAGTAACTGGCACATGTTCTGGCATTTCAGAAGCTATTCCAGAGATTGAGCGGATTTGTGAAACTCAACCAGTCGGGGCAGGAATAGACGCACCGCTATATTGGGCACGAGCTGGCGAAAGAATGGCGGATCAGAAAATCCGCAAAGCTGTCGCAAAAGCTGGTGGTTCCTCTTCTACTGTTGGTCACGTCAATTCATTACGCGGTGCATGTCTTGTTCAAGGCGTGCTCTCAGCAGTTGGACTTGCCGAAAAATGGCCACAAATTGCAATTACGGAGTCCCATCCCAAGGCCTTACTTTCTGTATGGCCCGGAGCTGTAGAATTTGTCAGACAATTTGAATTTTCAACCGATCATGAGCGAGATGCCGCGATTGGGGCATATGCGGCTTTTGCGTTTTTATCGCAATGGCCTCAATGGGTTGATTGGGTAGAATTAGAAGAAAGCTGCTTCATACCGTCTGGAGGGAAAGTAGCCTATTGGTTTCCACGGGTTTGAAATCTAGCATTCGGGTGGTAGGGACGCTCGTTCCTCGCGCCCCACACCCGAGGCGTTATACGAGAGGAGAATTATGACTGAGTATGAGGAGTACAGCCTACTTATTAGATTTCTCGGATCTCTTGTAACTGTTTTGGCAGTAATTGTTGCCATATGGGGTGAACGGTTGCGCCAGTTGTGGACTAAACCAAAGCTCAAAATATCGCTTGCCGACCCTCAAGGGTCATTTACCACCAGAGCAGACAAAAAAAAGGCAAGATACTACAGTCTTGATGTCAGAAACGATCGACGTTCGTCTCCAGCAAAAAATGTCAGAGTGCTTCTAACAGAAATCATCAAACAAGGCCCTGATGGCAACTGGAGACCTATCGTTTTTAGTGGACCCGTTCATGTAACCTGGAAATGGCCAAACATAACTCCAGCATATACAACAATTGGTCCTGATGAAATGGCGACTTTCGGTTTTGTCGTTGAAGATGCCAAATGGTTTGCTCTTCAGTTGTATTGGTGTCCTAACAATTTAGAACCAGCTTTTCCTCCAAACGAACCAATTAGACTGAAATTCAAAGCAGTATCTGATTCAGAAGAATCCAATACTCTTACTGTACAGGTAGCATGGGATGGTATGTGGAGTGAAGGTAGTAAAGAGATGCAACAACATCTTATCGTCAAGGAAATCTAATAAAATCATATAACCAGGCTAATGCAGCCGACGCAAGAAGCCGCGCGGCCGGTTAGCGACGTCAGGGCGGCTGGACATTCCTCACCCTCTCAGGCCCAATTCTGACCACGCCGAAAAGGTATCCAAATACAAAAGCGGGAGGCGCTTTAGACCTCCCGCTTTTTCTGTGAACTGATCAGTCCCCAAATCCAACCCCAGTCCTCGACAGTTGTCTTGCCCCTCAAGAAACCACAATGATGCCCCACAAAGAAGAAACCTCAAGGAAAGACTCCTTGACGTCTTAAACAAAATCCAGTTTCCACTCTGCTCTCGCCGGATCGCCAAAGGGAAGACTACCGAACCCTAGAACAAATGGAAAGCGGCGATGATGGGGGCGAACAGGGAGGATACCAGAGACATCACAGTAATCAGGGTGTTGAGGGAAGGGCCAGCCGTATCTTTGAACGGGTCACCGACGGTGTCGCCTACGACGCTGGCCTTGTGGGCATCGGAGCCGGGGCCGCCGAACTCCCCCGACTCAATGAATTTCTTGGCGTTGTCCCACAGACCCCCTGCATTGGACATCAACAGGGCGAAGATAACCCCGGTGAAGATGCTCCCCCCCAGGAATCCCCCCAGGGCCTCAGGGCCAAGGATGATGCCAACCAGGATGGGGAGAACGATAGCCAGGAAGGCCGGTATCACCAGGGACGACAGCGCGCCCTGGGCAGCCAGACCCACACAGGTCGCATAGTCGGGAGGCTCGGTGCCGGCCAGGATGCCGGGGCGCTCGCGGAATTGCCGGCGAATCTCCTCGATCATATCGAAGGCATTGTGCGTAACGGCTAACATGGTAAGAGCGCTGAACAGCGGCGGCGTTACCGCGCCCAACAGGACGCCGGCGATGACCACAGGCTCCCGCAGGCTGATGACCAGTTCCACCCCCCTGGCCCCCACGACCTCCGCGTAGGCGGCAAACAGCGCCAGGACAGTGAGGGCAGCAGCGCTGATGGCGAAACCTTTGGTGATGGCCTTGGCCGTATTACCAGCCGCATCGAGCACGTCAGTGGTGTCAATGACTTCCTGGGACATCCCAGCCATCTCGGCGATGCCCCGCGCGTTGTCCACGATGGGCCCGTAAGCATCGGAGGAAACGATCATGCCGCTGACGGACAACATCCCCACCGCGCTAATGCCGACCCCGTAGATGCCGCTGATGCCGGATAATTCCGCCAGGTAGTAGGAAAGCAGCGTCGCCGCGACGATGCCAATGATCGAGGGAACGATGCTGACCAGCCCATAGCTGTAGCCGGTGATGATGTTGATGGCCGCGCCAGAACCTGAGACGCGGGCCGTCTCCATCACCGGGTGGAAATCAGACGAAGTGTAGTAATCGGAGGTGAAGCCGATGACGACGCCAGTAACCAGCCCGGCCAGCGTAGCCCACAACACGCCGAGGCTGTAGCCGCCCAACAGAATGGTGGCAGCAGACAGCACGGCAAAGATGGCGCAGGTGATCATCGTTCCGCTATTGAGAGCCCTGCCTGGATTGCCGCTCTTACCCACGCGCACAAACCGGATACCGATGAGCGAAGCAAATATGCCCAGCGTGCACAGAATCAAGGGAAACAAAACGTACCTGGTTTGCAAATCGCCGGCAAAGAGTGAGGCCCCCAAAAGCATGGCAGCCACGGTACTGGCCACGTAGCTATCGAAGATATCTGCCCCCATGCCAGCCACGTCGCCGACGTTGTCGCCAACGTTATCGGCGACTACGGCCGGGTTGCGGGGGTCATCTTCGGGGATGCCGATCTCGACCTTGCCCACCAGGTCGGCCGCGATGTCGGCCGTTTTGGTGTAGATCCCACCCCCCGCTTTGGCCAGCAAGGCCAGTGACGACGCGCCAAAGCTGAAGCCGAGGATGATCTCCGGGTCGCCAGTGACGAGATAAATCGTGCTCATACCGATGATAGCCAGGCCCACCATAGCCAGACCCATCACCGAACCGGCGTAGAAGGCCACTTGAAAAGCACGATTGATGCTCTCATTGGCCGCTGCTGCACTCCGCACGTTGGCGGCCACGGCGACACTCATACCCATATACCCGGCGATGGCAGAACATATCGCGCCAGCCACAAAAGCTAATGCCATCGTGATACCCCGTGACGGGTTGACGGCTGCCGCTTTTAGACCCAGATGCTCGATATCGAAGCTGAACACGATAGCAATGATGACACCAAGCCCGACCGCAACGAGGGTGAGTGCCAGGTAGAGATGGCGCAAGTAGGTTTTCGCTCCATCTCGAATCCAGGACGCGACTTCCTGAGCCCTTTCGGATCCAGCATCCTGCCGGTTGACCCAGAGATATAGCCAGATCGCTACTCCGAGAGAAAGGATTCCTGCAAAGATAGCCACGAAAATCCAGAGTTCAGATCCTGCCACTATTGTTCCTCCTGACGTGAAACAGGAAGGTGAAACGTAAAACGTGAAACGTAATCACGCATCACGTTTCACGCATCGCGGCTTCACATGTTGGCAGAGCGCCACCAATGATAGTATTTGGCACGCAGTTCCTCCTGCGAGGGCAGAGGGAAACACAGAAGCCCTTCTTTATTCCCCACGAATATCCCGCTCTTTATGGTGCGGTATGGAAACGAAGCCGGCTGGATGCGGTTGACCATTTTGGAGTGGACGGTCTTGGTCCTCAGATCCACGAGACACTGGCGCAGATGACCGATGTTGGAATAGGGCAAGTCTCGCACGTCGCCGCGTTCAGGATCGGTGGCAAATTCACCCAGTCGCAGCTCTACAAAGCAAATCGCCGGCAGAGAGAGAAGGCTAGTCGGAGTCTTGACAATGAGATCGTAAAACTTGTGAGGACCCAGGGTGCTGACGACCAGAGGATGTACAGGCGCGATCTCCTGATAGAGATGCAATCCTATTGTGTCTTCGGGGAACTCTCGGCTCGACTCCAAACCCAGCACCCGCCCATCCTGGGTCACCAGGTAGAGCCTCTGAATGGTGCCTAAAGGGATATGCTCCAGCACCCGATAGACGGAGATATAGATCGAGCGTTTCGGACTTCCGTCTTCGTGAGGCACGCAACGCCGGATACCCTCTTCGATGTGGAAATAGTCGTGTCTGAAGTCCGGATCAATCTCAAAGAAAATGGCTTGTCCGCGTGACTTCTTCGCACTCCCAACAGCATAGTAGACCCCGAATTCTTCCGGGGTTAACATGGAGGCGATCAATGCCTCAGGTATCACGGATAAGTACAGGTGGACATCCATGGCCATCTCCTCCTTAGAGGCTGGTACATCGGTAAATTGGTTGGTCGGTACATGTCCCAGTTTACCAATTTACCAGCCTACCACAGTCAGTCCGTAGCCCCTTCGTCCGCAATGCGTTGTGCACACTCCGCCAGTTCGCGAAGTCGCTGCGCATCACCAGAGAGACCGCGCGCACACTGCATGTGCTCGAAGGCCTGATTATATAGCGTGCATGCGTTCTCCCATTCGTGGGTGAACTCGGCGATGCGGGCTGCCTGCTCAAGCGCCATCGCCGCCAGTTCCCATTTGCCCTCGTCCGCGTACTGGGCGGCAGCCTTCTCCAGATCAACCGGGCGCTGCTTAGGCAGTCGGTGCTCTGACTCCGCCAGGACGCGCTCGATGGTCGGCAACAGCAGGTCGTACCAGTTCGACTTGGGCAGGTACTCGTAGAAGTCTAACTGCGCAGCGCGGGCCTCGGTCTCCAGCGAGGCGTAGCCGGTGAACATGACCACCCGCAAGCCAGGTTGCAACTGGCGCAGCATCGCCGCCACCTGGAACCCATCCATCTCCGGCATCTTCATGTCCAGCAGAGCTACGTCGCAGGGCGTCTCCCGCGCCTGTTCGAGTGCCTCGCGCGCAGTGCTGGCCGTCACGACGGCATAGCCTGCCTGCTCCAGGTAGTCCTCCAGACTTTCGAGCACCAGCAGATCATCGTCCATCACCAGTATCGTTGACGACATTGCACTGCACCTCCTAAATGACTGTAGTAACTGTAGTAACTGTAGTAACGACTTCAGTCGTTCTTTGCAACTGAAGTCGCCACCACGAAAACGCGCCATGAACACGTAGTAACAACTTCAGTCGTTTAGTCCCCGTAATCCCACGCATCCCCAATCGGGCATTTGACCCATCGCTCGCGGAGCCATTGCTGCCCATACGTATCGAAGTAGAGATGCACACTGGACCACGGCCAATCGTAAGGGCTTTCGACGTACCCGTGTTTCACCGCGTTATAGTGGAGATAGTTCAGCGCGTGATAGTAATGACGCTCATCACGGATATAGCGATCACGGAATTTGTACCACACCTTGCGCTGCCCAGTGAGGCCATCCTCAAGATTCCACGCTCTGGCAGTGGTCCCATGGAGATGCTGGAGTATAGCCGAGATCTGCTCCAAGGATTGAACGCCCGCCAGAAAGTGATAGTGATTAGTCAAGATAACCCAACCCCCGATCTCAGCCTGGATGTCGGCCAGTTCTGAAAGGAGCTGATCCTCAAACGCAGTTAACCGGGCAGGGGAAGCCATGATGTGCGCGTGTTCGTAGTTGGCAACAGTGATGCAGTACCACCCGGCCTCGCGATAGGGATGCGGCGGCGAGTGTAAGGGGTAGCCACACTGCCGACGTTCTTCGACGACAACAGCACGCTCCTCGGGTGTCATGTGGCGATACTCGTAAGGCATCTCTCCCTCCGAAGCGACTGAAGTCGCCACTACGAAAGCCGTAGTAGCCACGTAGTAGCCACTTCAGTGGCTTAAGCGCGACTGAAGTCACTACTACGGCTACTGCCACTACAAAGGCCACAATAGCCACCGTAGTAGCCACTTCAGTGGCTTGAGAGCGACTGAAGTCGCTACTACGGTCACTATTCAGGCTGAGTTGGCAAGCGGACGGTGACGGTGGCTCCTTTGCCCACGGTGCTGGTCACCTCAATTCGACCGCCGTGGTTTTCGATGTTCCTGCGGGCGACGTAAAGCCCCAGTCCGCTTCCCTTCTGCCCGTTTCTCCAGTCCGAGAATCCGATGCGGAAGATTTTCTCCTGTGTCTCCGTAGGAATGCCGACCCCCGTGTCCTCAATGTCCACAGCGACCCACCCCCCTCCGACTCCCCCCTGAGAGGGGGGAGGGCCTTCCCATCGCGTGCGCAACGTGAGTGTACCACTGTCAGTCATAGCCCGCCCGGCGTTGGTCAGCAGGTTGTGGAAAGCCCGTTCCAACTGGGCGCGGCTGCCGTGTATCGGCGGGATGTCCTCGCCCCACTCTCGCACGACGGTCACGTCAGGGTGGCCGTAACTGAACTCTTGCACCAGCCGCTCCAACAGACGATGGAGGTCGAGAGGCTCCCAGCGCCAGGCCTCGCTGCTATCCAGGGCCACGGCCACGTGGCCCAGGTCGTCGGCCAACCGCTTGATGCGGGCCAGGATCTGCTGGATGACCTCGATGGAACGCTCGCACTCCGCATCCCCGACCACCCGTTTGGATAGCGCCTGCACCCGCTGGGTGAGCACGAAGTAGGTCGTGCCGCCGATGTCGTGGCCGACCTCCCGCGCCAGGAGGCGCAGTTCCTCCTCGGCCTGCTGCTTGCGGAAGTGCAGTTCCTGCCACTCGAAACCGCGCTCGATGCGCACGATCCACTGATCCAGTGGCTCCGACTTGTTGACGAAGTCTTTTGCCCCTCCGCGCATGGCCGCGACCACATTCTCATAAACGCCATAGGCGCTGAGCATGATGACGTAGGTCTGCTCCAGCAGGTGCTTCTCCTGCATCAAGCGCAGCACTTCCATTCCGTCCAGCCCCGGCATGTTGATGTCGAGCAGCACGACATCGTACGGGGCTTGCTCCAGCCGGGCCAGCGCCTCCGTCCCACTCGCCGCAGATTCCACTTTCCAGACTCGCGCCGCAAAGGTGGAGTTACTGAGAAAAGCAACGACCTCTTCGCGAAAGAAGGGCTCGTCGTCTACTACGAGGATCGTTTTGTGTTCCATAAACCCCCCTCCGGCTCCCCCCTGGGAGGGGGGAGGGTCAGTTGTCCCTTCGATTCCCCCGATTCAAGGGCAATTCAAGCACGAACTGCACTGCTCCATCGTAAGCCTGCCAGGTGAGACCACCTCCGTATTGGGTCTTCACCGTCTCCTGGGCCAGTGCCCACTCGAAGTGAAGGGGCGACAGTTCCTCAGGCGCGCCGGCCGCCGGTTCGAGGATAGATGCAATGTTTCCACTCAAGGGGGCCTCCGGCGCGTGCACCTCCGTGCGAATGCGTTGACCGTCGGCGGATAAGGAGGTGTGCACCTCGATGAGGCCCCCCTGTGCCTCGAGGGCCTCCATCGCCAAATGCAGGACGGTGACCAGGACGCCGAACAGTTCATTAGGCTCGATGAACAGCGTGGGCAGGTCTTCGTAGGTTACGTGCACCTCCACCCCGCGCCGCTGCCGCTCCGCTGCCAGCCAGATAAGGACCTCGCGTACCACGTCGTTCCAGTTTGTGGTCGTGCGGAAGAAGCCGATTTGCTGCGAGAATCTGAGCAGATCAAGCAGTTTGCCGCTGACCTCGTTCAGGTTGGTCTCAATGACGTCCAGCCGCCTGGTGAGAGCCCCCCCCCCAACTCCCCCCTGCGAGGGGGGAGAGCCTAACACGTCACAGAGGTCGCTGCGCAGGTTGGTCACTGCCAGGCGAGCCACGGCCAATGGGTTTGCCGCCTCGTGCCGTATCCGTTGCGCCAGAGTGCCGAAGGAGGCGACCCGCTGCATCCGCATGGCGGTCACGCCTACCTCGCCCAGAGTCTTGAGGTAGCGAGCTCCCTCCAGCACGCCGCCGATGGCCGTGGAGAGCAAGCGCAGATACCCCTCGTCTTCGTCGGTGAACCAATCGCGGTGGCCAGCGGCGCTGGGAATCTTGTTGATCAACTCGAGGGTGCCGAGTATCTCGTCACCCAACTGCAGGGAGACGCCAAGAAAGGAGCGATAGACGCCAGAGGGGAGATGCGAGGCGACCTCTGCGATGTGAGGATCACTCCAATCCGCCGCCGCTGCCACCTCGCGTATCTGGACGGGTGTTCCAGTGTGGAAGATGTGGCCCGTCAGCCCCTCCTCTGTCATGTACGTCAGTTTGCCGATCAGCGTTTCAGGAAGGCCGCTGACGGCTCGCAGCTCTGCTCGATGGACATCCTCCTCGGCTTGCAGGTAAATCAGGCAGCCTTCGGTGCGGAACCCCTGTCTGACCCGCTCCGTTACAGCCTGTAGCATCTCGGCGATGGGCCGCCGTGGGTCCAATTCCTCGCCGATATCCAGTAGCAGCCGGAAGTAGCGCGCACGGCGCTTCTCCTGCTCGTAGCGTTGCGAATTCTCGATGGCGATATTCACCATCGCAGCCACGTGACTCAACAGCGCTTCATCCTGCGCGTCGAACCGCTCTCCCCTCGCCTTCCCGGAGACCCGCAACACACCAAGCACGGTGGACCCATCCCTGGAGAGAATCGGTACCCCCAGGTAAGCCTGGCCTGGTTTGGCGCTGATCTCGGAGTATTTCTTGCTCCAGACCAGGTCCTCGGCGATGCGTCGCAATTCTCCGTTGTCCCTGACGTTGGCGATGCGCAGTGGCTGACCTTGTTTGGCGATCCAGCCGGTCAATCCTTCGCCTGGCTCATACTCCACTCGCTCGGCGGGCATCTGTGCCCCCTCCAGGAGGCCGGTGGTGCCGCGCAGGACGTAACGGCCGGTGATGTCGTCGCGCAGGAAGATGGAAGAGCCACCAGCGCCGAGCCGGTCACGGGCATGGCGCACCACCAGCGCCATCAGCCGGTCACGGTTCAACTCGCCGTAGATTTCAAGCAGCTCTTTGTCAAATCCCGCTACCCGATTCATGTTCGTCAGTTACACGCTCTACTTCCAGGTCAACCCATAGGTGTAGAAGAGCGGCAGGAGGGTGATGGCCAGGATGTTCTGCAACTTGATAAGAATGTGCAGGGATGGCCCGGCAGTGTCCTTGAGAGGATCGCCAAAGGTATCGCCGATCACCCCGGCCTTGTGAGCTTCCGACCCCTTGCCACCCAAATGGCCTTCCTCGACGTACTTCTTAGCGTTATCCCACGCGCCACCGGCATTGAACATGAAGATAGCCAACGTCGCGCCGATGACCTTCACCCCGATCAGGTAGAAAGCCAGAGGCCACGGGCCCATCAGGAAGCCGACGGCGATGGGGAAGGCCACCCCGACCAGAGTCGGTGCTATCATCTCCCGCAGCGCGTGGCGCGTCCCGATGTCCACGCAGCGCGAGTATTCGGGGACAGCCTGGCCAGCCATAAGCCCGGGGATCTCGCGGAACTGCCGCCGCACCTCGTCCACCATACGGAAAGCTGTCCGGCCTACCGCCTTCATCGCCTGCGAGGTGAACAGGAAGGGAATGGTGGAGCCGATCATCAGCGCAGCGATATTCAGCGGGTGGGCCAGGTTAAGGCCGCGCACGATGCTCAGGGCCGCTCCTTCTGGATCGGCGCCGCCGAAGGTGACAAAACTAACCAGACTATCGTGGCTTGCCCCAACCAGCTCAGCCGCGCTGAGAAGATAGGCGAAGAGGATGACGACGCTGGTCATCAGGGCACAGCACATACCATAGCCCTTGGTAATGGCTTTGGTGATGTTGCCGGCCGCGTCCAAAACGTCTCCAGCCTGGCGTACCTGTGGCCCCAGCCCAGCCATCTCGGCGATGCCGCTGGCGTTGTCGGCGATGGGACCAAAGGCATCGGCCGCCATGATGACGCCCTTCATCTCGGTGATACCCAGCGTGGCCGCTGTGATACCGAGGATGCCAGGCAGACCGCCGCCCATGATGTAGAAGGCGATAACGTTCACTATGGCCACCAGGATCTTCAGAACGACCGCGCTCTCCATACCCCAGGCAAAGCCATAGATCAAGTTGATGGCCACGCCGCTCAAGCCCCCCTCAGCGATCTCTCTGACCGGCCTCTGGGTGATACCGGTGTAGTACTGTACCAGAAGCGAGACCAGAATGGCCGTGATCAGACCCAGGGTGAGGCAGTAGAACAGACGGATGTCGTGCATCACGTAGACGCCCAGGACGTAAAAAGAGGCCATAGAGAACAGGGCAGTTACCAGGAAGCCTATGTTCATAGATACGATGGGATTGCGCTTCTCTGTTCCGCGCACTGCCAGCACCCCCAGCACTGCACCAACGGCGCCAATGGCCCGGCTCAGCAAAGGGAAGAGCACTGCTACCCAACCATAGGTGGGGATAAAAGTCAGGCCTACGATCATCGTGCCGATAAGATTGTCGGAGCCAGACTCGAAGAGGTCTGCCCCACGCCCGGCCACGTCCCCTACGTTGTCGCCCACCTGGTCGGCGATGACGGCGGCGTTACGCGGGTCATCCTCCGGGATGCCTTGTTCCACTTTACCCACCAGGTCGGCTGCAATATCCGCCCCTTTGGTGAAGATGCCGCCGCCCAACTGGGCGAACAAAGCGGAGACACTGGCTCCAAAGCCAAAGCCGACCAGCAGGTGAACATTCTCTGGGTGAACCGGGCTCACGCCGAAGAGGATAAACAGCAGGGAGATGCCCAAGAGGTTCAGCGCTACGATAGAGAGTCCCATCACTCCCCCGCCCCTGAAGGCAATCATCAAGGCCCGCGCAGCGGAAAAGCGGGCTGCGGAGGTGGTGCGCACATTAGCCCGCGTGGCCGCGTTCATCCCGATATAGATAGCCAGCATAGAGAAGCCGGCGCCGACGACAAAGCCTAGCGCGATCTGCCACTTGGGCCACATGACGACGAGCAGCAAGGCCGTCAACGCGACGATGAAATAGCCAATGGTCTGGAATTCCCGCCTCAGGAAAACATTGGCCCCCTCTTGAATCCAGGAAGCGATCTCTTTCATGCGAGGCGTGCCTGCCTCTTGCTTGATGACCCACCAAGCGAGCAGGCCAACGAAGATCAGAGCGAATACTCCGGCCAAAGGAATCAAATACGTTACCAGGTCAAACACCACAATGTCTCCTCCTCGTTAAGAATCACTAGCGCTAATTGAGCTCAAGAGCCTCTATCTTCACCAGGGCAGATAGAGGCTCTATCCATTTCTGAAATCAAAAGTTAAGCAAAGTAGGCAACGCTGTCCCAATGGCCAACTTCGAGCCCCGACCAAACAAACTGGAGCTATCTCCTGCCGGCAGGATTACTCCAGTTGCTCCTGCAAAGCAACCAGCTTGCCAGCGACGCTGCCATCTACGACGCGGTCGCCGATCTGGATCACCAAACCGCCCAGGATGCTGGGATCCACCTTGAACTCCAGCGCCGGCCTCTCGCCCAGATGCTCGGCCAGGCTGCCAGCCACCGTCTCCTGTTCACCTGCCGAGAGGGGCAAAGCAGTGGTTACGTGGGCCGTCATCGCGCCCGCCCGCCTGGCCCATTCGAGCTCTTCCTCGTCCAGGACCACCACCCGCCCCGCTCGGATCCCGCTGAAGAACTCATCAATCAACCGCCGCTGGCGCTGCTCATCCAGGGCTTCGCCGATGATCTTGTTGGAGACAGCGATAGCCAGGGTTGCCACCTGGCTCCGCAGCTCGGCCAGCATCTGCTGGCGATCTCTCTCAACCACCGCCCGCCCGTCAGCGATGATCCGCTCCACTTCGGTCCGCGCCTCAGCGACGACCGCCTCCTTCGCCTTCTCGCCTTCCTCCCTGGCCTGGGCGATGATCTGCCCTCTCTCCTGCTTTGCTTCCTCGACCCGCCGCTCGTACTCCTGAGCGGCGCGCTCCCTATCCCGCCGGGCCTGTTCGGCATCCTCCATGCTCTGAGCGATTTTCTGGCGGCGCTCTTCAAACACCTTCACGACCCGCTTCCAGAGCAGGAAATAGAGGGCGATGAACAGGATGAGGACGTTGACGATCTGAGAAAGCAGGGAGACAGGGTCAATACCTAGTTTCTCCAAGGGCTGGCTCCTTTCACCCCCCAAGGGCAACCGGGGGGACGAACTTGATGGCCAACGCCACCACCAGGGCGTAGATAGCGATGGCCTCGGCAAAGGCGATGGCCAGGATCATGTTGGTCAAGATGCTGCCGCTGGCTTCAGGATTGCGTCCAATGGCCTCCATAGCCTTGCTAGCCAGCAAGCCGATACCCAGGGCTGGCCCCAGGGCACCAAAGCCAATGGCCAAAGCGGCGGCAATTTGTGTTGCGCTTTCGTAAGGCATTTAGAATCCTCCTTGATTTAAGATGAGCTAGTGTGATCCCTCAGCATGGTGAACGGTGGCCATCATGAAGAAGATCAGGCTCAGCATGGCAAAGATGAGAGCCTGGACGAAGCCCACGAAGATCTCCAACACCATGAAGGGAAGTGAGGCAACAAAGGCAGCCAGAAAACCGATGACGATGAGCAGCACCTCGCCGGCGAAGATGTTGCCGAAGAGTCGGAAGGAGAAGGAGACAATCTTGGTGAACTCGCTGAACAACTCCAAGATGCCGACGAAGGTATTGACGGGCCTCTCGAACCATAGGGTGCCTCTGAAGGTGAAGAACTTCTTAAGATAGGCAAGCCTCTGCTCTCTGAGACCAAAGAACTGGGTGGCTGCCACGGAAATGAGGGCCAGGGCGAGCGTGGTGTTCAGGTCCGCATTGGCGGAGCGGAGCAGAGGTACCTGAACCACATGTCCCTCATGGAAGCCCTGGGCTTGGATGCTGCCAAAGCCAGGCAGCAGGCCCATCCAGTTGGAGATGAGGATGAAAAAGAAAAACGTAGCCACCAGGGGGAAGAAGAGCCGCGTCTTCTCGCCCGCCACCCCTTCGACGAAGTTGTAGAAAAGCTCTATCGGCACCTCGACAATGTTCTGGAGACCAGTGGGGACCAGCCTGGGCTTGCGGAAAGCGAAATAGGAGATGACAATGAGCAGAAGCATCGTCAGCCAGGTGGTCGGCAGGGTGTTGGGAATCTCGTGGCCGAAGAGAGGGATGGCGAAGGGAATATGGACCTTCTCAGCCGCCATGCTGATCTCAGGTATTCCTCTCTCACTTATGATGCCGCCTAGCATGACCCCCCATGCACATAGCATCAACAATAGCAGTATAGCAATGGCGCATCCCAGCTTACCTACCCTGCTTTTGGGCATCACTACTCCCCCCCTGTTCTTTCTCCGCTTCTTTGGATTTGGCCGCCATCCTCTGCCGCACCGCTGTGGTCACCCAGCGATAGGCCACGATGGGCCCCAGCACCGTTCCCCCCCCGGTCAACAACAACGTGATCCAGGGCAAGGTGTGGAGCCGGTTATCAATCCACCAGCCCGCCGCCAGGCCAAGCAACACCGGGAAAGCGATCGCCCCCCCCACCTGAGTGGCCAACGCCAGGCCCCAGGCGGCATCTCGCCAATCGGCCGGCTTCCAGTTCATAACTCCCCCGCCTCAATCCATTTGGTGCATAATTGTACCGTAAAGGGACAATCTTGTCAAAGGCTAGCCAGGAAGGCCTCCGCTGCCTTCGTGGCCACCTGCAGGAACGGGGCCGAAGCAAAGCCCAACAGAGCCACGCCCAGGCCCGTCACCAGTAGCACGATGGTGGAAAGGGCCGGCACGGGCACTGGTTCCTCAGACGGCGGTTCTTCGAGGTACATCACCCGGGCGACGATCAGATAATAGTAGAGGGAGATAATGGCGTTCAAAACGCCGATCACTACCAGCCACAGCAACCCCTGTTCAATAGCCGCGGCAAAGATGTACAGCTTGCCAAAGAATCCGGCCACCGGGGGAATCCCTCCCAGGGACAGGAGAGCCAGAAGCATCACCAGGGCCAGAGCCGGGGACCGCCGGCTCAGGCCAGCGAAATCCGCGATCTCGTCGCTGCCTGTGGCATTGGAAATCAGGATCACCACGGCAAAGGCACAGATGTTGGTGAGGGTATACACGATCAGGTAAAAGATGATCGAGGCCACGCCCAAAGCCGAGATACAAACCACACCGATGAGGACGTAGCCAGCCTGGGCGATGCTCGAATAGGCCAACATGCGCTTGATGTTCGTCTGGGGGATGGCCACCACGTTTCCCAGGGTCATAGTCACCACCGACAGGGCGCCAACCACCGCTATCCAGTCAGGTCGGATGAAATCAAAAGCGCCGATAAAGACGCGCATCAGAACGGCGAAGCCCGCCGCCTTGGAAGCCACGGAGACGAAAGCGGTGACCGGTGTGGGCGCACCTTCGTATACATCAGGTGTCCACATGTGGAAGGGAACGGCAGCGATCTTGAAGCCAAAGCCCGCCAGCATGAGCAGAGCGCCCAGGACGACCGGCAGCGGTTGATTAGAGGCAGTCAGGGCAACCGCCACCTCCCTCAGACCCGTCTCGCCGGTCAACCCATAAACCAGGCTCATCCCATAAAGCATCAAAGCTGAGGAAAAGGCTCCAAACAGAAAATACTTGAGGCCAGCCTCGGTGGACTTGGGGACGTCCCGCAGGTAGCCAGCCAGGATGTAGAGAGTGATGCTGGTCAGCTCCAGGGCCACGTAGAGCATGATGAGATCAGCGGCGCTGGCCATGAGGCTCATGCCCAGGGTGGCCAGAATGGTCAGTGCATAGTACTCCCCGTGAGACTTCAGGGGCTTATAGTCCACTGAGATCAGCACCGTCAGAATGGCGGCGACGATAAAGGTCTCCTTGAACAGCAAAGCCAGCAAATCGGTCTTGAGCATCCCGCTGAAGACCAGTTCGCCCCCCGTCCACGACCAGAACACATTGAGGACAAAGATGACAGCCAGGCCAGCGGCGGCCAGCCAGCCCAACCATCTTCTCTTGTCACCGCCGCTGAACAAATCCAATCCGAAAATCAGCAGGGCCAAACAAAGCAGTGCTATCTCAGGCAGCAAAGCCGATAACTCCAAGACTAACCTCCCAATCTGGCAACGATAGGCACCACACCGGTGTTGATGACATTCATCAAGATAGAGGGGTAAACGCCGACCACGATCAAAAGGGCGCACAGGATGAGAAGAGCGACTTTCTCACGCCGCGTTACGTCCCCCACGTGTTCAAACTCAGCTTTGAGGGGGCCAAAGAAAACGTGTTGCACAACCCGCAGGATGTAGGCCGCGGTGATGACGATGCCCAGGGCGGAGATGGCCGCCACCACGGGATAGGCCTGCCAAACGCCAATGAAGATCTGCAATTCGGCCACGAACCCTGAGAGCCCCGGCATGCCCATAGACACCAGTCCCCCGATAATGAAAGCGATGGCCACCACCGGCATTTTCTGCGCAAAGCCCCCCAGGTCCGGTATGTGCCGCGTGTGGGCGCGATCGTAGACGCAGCCGACCACAGCAAAGAAGAGAGCCGTCATAATGCCGTGGGAGAACATTTGCAGGGTGGCCCCGTTCATGCCCATCACGTTCATGGTCGCCCAGCCCATGGTCACCAGCCCCATGTGGCTCACGCTGGAATAACCAATGACGTACTTGAAGTCCTGCTGGGCCATGGCCACCGACGCGCCGTAGACCACGTTGACCACCGTCAGGATGACCACCCAGGGCAGCCAGAATTTGGCTCCGTCAGGCAGCAAAACGACCGCCACCCGCAGGCCGCTGTAGGCTCCCAGCTTCATCAAAACCCCAGCGTGCAACATACTGGCCGCCGTAGGCGCGGCCACGTGGCCGTCGGGCGACCAGGTGTGAAAAGGCCAGATGCCAGCCAGCACTCCGAACCCGATGAAAATAGGCAGGAAGAAAATCCGTTGGAAATCCACCGGGAAGTTGACCGTAGCCAGCTCCAGCAGATCAAAGGTATGCAATCCGCTCTTGAAGTAGATGGCCAGAGCGCCCACCAGGGCGATGATGCTGCCTGCCAGCAAATAGAGCGTCAGCTTCATGGCCGCGTACTTCCGCGTCACTTTCCATCCCCAGACGCTGATGAGGATGAACATGGGCAACACAGCGATCTCGTAGAAGAGGAAGAGCAAGAACATGTCCGTCGTCATGAAGACGCCGAAAACGCCCGACACCAGCAGCAGCATCAGGGCGAAGAATTCTTTGATGCGCGGCATCGTCCAGGACATCAGGCAGCCGGTAAAGATCACGAAGCCCGTCAGGAGCAACATGGGCAGGCTGATCCCGTCCACTGCCAGATGGTAAGAAATGCCCAGGCTGGGTATCCAACGCGCGTGCTCCTCGAACTGGAAGCCCCCCCTGGTCATGTCGTAGGCACAATAGACGTAGATAGAAAAAGCCAGCGAGATAAAGGCCGCTGTCGTAGCCACAACCTTGATGGGCAAAGTCTTCTTTTCAGGCAAGGCCATGATGATGAAAGCCCCGATTAAGGGAGAGAAAAGAATGACACTCAGAAATGGGAAATTCATAAAGCTGTCCCTCACGCTTGTTTTCAGGCTTCCGAAGTCTGGGGAGACTTCGGAAGCCTGGCTGTCAACCGATCAGGTGCAAGACCGTCTGATTGATGACGTTCAGGATCCACGATGGATAGATCCCAATGGCCAGCATCAGGACCATGAGAGGGGCCACGGCCACCACCTCTCGAAGGCTGATCTCCGTTAATCCGGCCCAACGGGGGTTGAGGGGTCCCAGCAACACCCGCTGGATCATCCACAGCAGATAGGCCGCGGTGACCACCAGACCCAGGGTGGACAGAACAGTCAAGGCCGTGAACACGGGAAAAGCCCCTCTGAAGACCATGAACTCGCTGACGAAACCGTTCAAGCCCGGCAGTCCCAAGGAGGCCAGGGTGCAGAAGAGCAGGATCCCCCCATAGGCCGGCGCTACCACACCAACTCCGCCAAAGTCTTCCAGGTTCCGGGTGTGAGCGCGCTCGTAGATGACACCGACCAGGAAGAACATGGCCGCTGCGGTGATGCCGTGATTGAACATCTGCAAGACCGCCCCGTTGTAGGCCATCACCCGGCTCTCCAATGGAGCACCGGCTACAGCTATAGTAGCGATGCCCAGGATGACAAAGCCCATGTGGTTGACGGACGAATAGGCCACCAGTCGTTTGAAATCCTTCTGGGCCATGGCTGCCAGCGAGCCCAGGACTATTCCCAGGAAAGCCAAGACGGCAATCAAGGGGGCGTAGTGCTGAGCCATGTCGGGAAAGATGCCCAGCACGACGCGCAGGAAGCCGTAGGCACCCAGCTTGAGGAGCACCCCCGCCAGGAGCATGGAGCCGGCGGTGGGCGCCTCCGTGTGGGCGTCGGGCAGCCAGGTGTGGAAGGGCCAGATAGGTACTTTGATGGCAAAGGCCAGGGAGAAGGCGAAGAAGGCCAGGATGCGAGCCGTCGTATTATCAATGAACCACAGGGCACGCCCTTCAGTGAGGAAGGGGCTTTCCCTGGTCAGGGTGACGATGTCGAAGGTGCCGCTCTCGAGGCCGCCCGTGGCCCACCAGATGCACTGGATGGCCAGCAACATGGCCACGCTGCCCACCAGAGTGTAGACGAAGAACTTGAAGGAGGCATAGCGCCGGTTGGCCCCACCCCAGACGTTGATCAGGAAGTACATGGGCACCAGGCCGATCTCCCAGAAGATGTAGAAGATGACGAAATCGAGGGAGGCGAAGACGCCAAACATGCCCATCTCCAGCATCAGAAAGAGAGCGAAGTAGGCCTTGACGTGCTCCTTGATGCTGAAGGAACAGAGCAGCGCCGCCGGGGTGAGCAGGGCCGTCAGGAGGACCATGGGCACGCTGAGGCCGTCCACGCCCAGATGGTAGCGGGAATGGATCACCGCAAACCAGGTGTAGTTCTCCTCGAACTGCATACCCGCTTGCGACGGATCGTAGTTCACCCAGACGACGATAGCCAGGATCAAGGGGATCAGGCTGACCAGAAAAGCCGTCCACTTGATGGCTTTCTCCTTCTCCCCAGGGATGAACAGGATAATAGCCGATCCCAGGATAGGTATGAAGGTGATTAGTGTCAGGATAGGAATGGGAAAGTCCATCCACGTTTCTCCTACAAGAGATACGTATACAATGTTATCAGAAACAACACAGAGATGAGCGCTATCAACAAGTAGTTCTGCGCCCGGCCGGTCTGGAGAGGGCGAAGGGCCCGCCCCAGCCACTTGACGCTGTTACCCACCAGATTCACAGCCCCGTCAACCACATTCCTGTCGAACCAGCGATTGCCCAACGCTATGGCAAAGGCTCCTTTGGCAATGGCATGCAGCGTCCCGTCAATGATGCCTCTGTCAATCCAGGCGTAAACGTGATTAGCAATCCACACTGTAGGGCGAATGAAGACCACCGCGTAAATCTCGTCAATGTAGTACTTGTTGCGGAGAAGGGTGTGAACGGGGCCCAGGGCTTTCACCAGCGGGTCGGGCTGGCCAGCCTCCAGAGGTTTCCGCCCATAGACGAGCCATCCCAGGAAGAGCCCCCCCAGGGCCACCACCAGCGAGACCGCCAGCGGGAAGAAGTTAAAGGGTGCCGCTTCGGCCTCGATGTGCAGGGCTTCAGCCAAGCTGCCGATGAAATGGTGAAAGGGATTGTGCAAGATGCCGCCCAGCAGGGGGAAATCCTCGGGGATGCCGATCCAGCCGCCGATCACCGCGAAGCAAGCCAGCACCACCAGCGGAATTGTGATCCAGGGCACGCTCTCCGGCACGTGCTCCGCCACTTTGGTGCGGGGTTTGCCCAGGAAAGTCAGGCAAATCTGACGTCCAGTGTAGAAGGCGGTCAGCAACGCCGCCAATGCCAGGGTCCAGAAGACCAGGGTATGGCCATGAGCCCAGGCGTCGGCAAAGATCTCGTCCTTGGACCAGAAGCCAGCGGTGATGATCGGAAAGCCGGACAGAGCCAGTCCCCCTATGATGAAGGTCCAGGCGGTGAAGGGCATCCTTTTGAGCAGCCCACCCATGCCCGTCATGTCGTTGGGGTCAAATTCACCCTCACCCCCATGCCCCTCTCCCTGAGAGGGAGAGGGGTGAGGGGTGAGGGTATGATGGGCGTGCTCCATGCCGTGGATGACCGAGCCGGAGCACAAAAACAGGAGGGCCTTGAAGAAGGCGTGGGTCAACAGGTGGAAAATGCCAGCGACGTAGGCCCCGATACCCAAAGCGGCGATCATGTAGCCCAACTGGCTGATGGTAGAGTAAGCCAGCACCCGCTTGATGTCATTCTGGGCCACGGCGATGGTCGCAGCAAAGAGAGCGGTGAAAGTGCCGATAGCAGCCACCACCGTAAGCTGCGGGCCGTGTTCCACAGCAGTAAAGAGGGGGAACATACGGGCCACCATGAACACACCAGCCGAGACCATGGTCGCAGCGTGGATCAGCGCGCTGACCGGCGTGGGACCTTCCATCGCGTCAGGCAACCAGACGTGGAGGGGGAACTGAGACGATTTACCCACCGCTCCGCCAAAGATCAGGATGGCGATCACCGTAGCTATCGGCAACGTCCCCACCAGGGGCAGGGTCACACTGGTCTCAGCCAGGGTGTGAAGCGTCTCCGGGGCGAAAATGCGGGCGTAGGACAGATAGCCTGTCTGGGAGTAGAGATAGAGCATCCCCAGGAACATGATCACGTCGCCGATGCGGGTGGTAATGAAGGCCTTTATGCCAGCCAGGTAAGCCGAGCGCTTTTCGAACCAGAAGCCTATGAGGAGATAAGAGCAGAGGCCCATGATCTCCCAGAAGATGAAAAGCATCAACAGGTTATCGGCTACCACCAGGCCC
Source organism: uncultured Anaerolineae bacterium (assembly GCA_964625745.1). Classification (GTDB taxonomy): domain Bacteria; phylum Chloroflexota; class Anaerolineae; order VGOG01; family VGOG01; genus CAZVCJ01. The sequence goes on from CAZVCJ010000005.1 coordinate 59,149, forward strand.
AGCATCCCGCAGGCAAAGAGGGAGATGTAGGCGAAAAAGCGGGAGTAGCGGGGATCGCCGTGCATGTAGCCCACGGAGTAGATGAAGATCATCAGGCAGACCAGAGGGACCATAAAAAGGCCGGCTGCGGTCAGGGGGTCCACCAGGACGCCCATGGTGAACCAATCCTCGCCTATGGGAAGCCACCGAAACGCCGCGTGAAAAGGTTCTTCTCCCAGTTGATGCACCCCAATGGCTGTCCAGAAGACCAATTGGGAGACAACGAAGGACAAAGCAATGGCTCCAATAGCCAACCAGTGGCTGACCCTCTTCCAGCGGTTGAAAAAGAGGATGATCAGACCAAAGGCCAGCAGGGGGAACAGTGGGATCAACCAGGCCAGGTTAAAGAAAAACTCTTGCATGAATTACCTCTTACTGGAGATTGGAGGTTGGAGGTTGGACAATCCAACTTCCAACTTGCAACCTCTAACTTCCAAGTGGCTACCACTTCATCAAGTCAATATCTTCCACGATGACCGTGTCGCGGCTGCGATAGATGGCGATGATCAGAGCCAGGCCCACGGCGGCTTCGGCTGCGGCCACGGTGAGGACAAAGATGGCGAAGACCTGGCCGATGACCGCCTGGGGGGTGATGTAGCGCCAGAAGGCTACCAGATTGATGTTCACGGCGTTCAGCATCAGCTCGATGCCCATCAGGATGCCGATGGCATTGCGGCGGGACAGGACTCCGTATAGACCGATGCAGAACAAAGCGGCAGCGACGACTAGATACCAAGATAAAGGGATTACCATATTCATTGCCATTTCCATTTTTGACAAATGCGATCTCTTGTGCTATACTTTTGTCCAGAACCGGGTGACCTGGTGAATCCCTGGCACACCACCAGGGTGTAAGCAGGTTGTGTCGCGCAAGCGTCCCCCGGTCATTTTTTATGCCCGTGCCAACGCTTCCAACAACTCATTGAGCGTTACCCTGCGGTCGGGCTCTTCACGTCCTCGCGATATGGCGATGGCTCGCCTATGTGCTCCAGATTTCCTCCCCACCCTGTCGAATGTGACGACCTCTTTGGGTATCCACAGCCCAGTTGTTCCCCGAAGCAGTTGTAGTAACCGGCCTCTCAACATGGCTTCATGTCCTGGGTATTCCTCATCAATGACCACCAGCGTCAGTTGATCAGCCACATCTCGCAAAAGCAAGAATAATGCAGCAGCAAATATCAGGAGTACAGCCAGCTTTGTTGATTTGTCTAACCGACGCAGACGAGCAAGGGCCTCACGCTTAACGGCGGCCGGGATAAGGATAGCATATTGCCGTTGATTAGAGAAGGCCAGCACTGTATCCTGTGGTTCTTCTATCCGTCTACTTTGATCAACCTCAAGTTGTAGTCCGGCATGAACCACCGAGGGTCATTCCCTTTCCCTCGCGATGATAATCGAACCCACCAGCGCTACAAGCAGCAGCACCGAGGCTACCTCGAAGGGCACGGCATAGGTGCTCATCAATTCCTGGCCAAGGATGCTTATACTTTCGTAAGAGACGGCGGCCTCTACCACAGGCCAATTCACTCTCAGCAAGACAAAGCCTAACACAGCAAAGAAGAGCAAGGCCACCAGGCTTGAGATGCCCCATTGGGCGTTGCGCTGCACCAGATCTTTGGCCATCAGGCGACGAGTGAGCATGATGGCGAAGATGATCAGGATGGCGATGGCTCCCACGTAGACCAGGATCTGCACCGCAGCCAGGAAGCCCGCTTCCAGCAAAACGTACAACCCCGCCACACCCACAAAGGAGAGGACCATGAAGAGCGCGCTGTGGAACAGGTTCTTGCTCGTCACGACGGCCACGGCGGCTCCTAGTGTTATGATACTGAAGACAATGAAGACAACTTGCAGCATGCTCGCTCCCACCTTTTGGGATTAGAGATTAGAGATTGGAGGTTGGAGATTGGACTTACAACTTCCATTTTCCAACTTCCATCTTCCAACTTCTATTCCCAATCCTTCCCCGACTCATGAACGCCGTACTTATCCCCGATGGCCAACATCTTCTCCAAATCCCACACCATCTCCGGCGAATAGCTGGCCAGTTCGTATTCGTGGCTCATCTCGATGGCACTGAAGGTGCAGGCCTCCACACAGAGGCGACAGAAAAGGCACCGCGCCAGGTTGTAGCAGAAGGCGGTCACTTTTCGCTCCCGCCCCTTGCCCTCTCCTTCCACTTCGAGGACGTTATTGGGACAGGCTCGCACACACAAGCCGCAAGCGGTGCACTTCGGCTCGCCCGTCTCGGCATCGCGCAGTTGCATCAACGCGCCGCGGAAGCGGGGAAACATGGGCAGCTTCTCCTCAGGATACTGCACCGTGAAGAGGCCTTCCAGCACGGGGTCGGGACGTATGCCTCCTCGAATCCCCGTATGTCCCAGATAGCTCTGGACGAAATGCTTGCCCGCAACCCAAAGACCTTTTGCTATGCCTAGACCGAACATGAATACCTCTTACGAATCAGCGAATCTGCTATCTTCGCGCCGTGATGCGTTGCAGGCGCCTGGATCGCGACTTGCGACTGACAAAGGCCAGGAGGCCGATAACGACGGCGGCAATGGCAATGTTGGCAACCAGCAGGACAAAGCTTTGCACGAGACCATCAGCGATCAATTTGTCCACCAGGCCGACCGCCATCAAGTTGACCAGCGCCAGCGGCACCAGGAATTTCCAGGCCAGGTTCAGCAGGTGATCAATGCGGATGCGCGGTATCATGCTGCGTACCCACCAGAAGAGAAAGATGACCGCCGCGCACTTGACGAAGAACCAGACGTAGCCCGGCAGGATGGGGCCACGCCAGCCGGCCAGGAAAAGAGTGGTGATGACGGCAGACATGGCGAACAGGTTGATGTACTCGGCCATGAAGAACATCACGAACTTCATCCCGCTGTACTCGGTGAAGTAGCCAGCCACCAGCTCCGAGTCGGCCTCGATCATGTCGAAGGGAGCTCGGTACAGCTCTGCGAAGGACGCCAGCAGGTAGACGAAGAAAACCAGGGGCATGGTGATGAGATACGGCACCGACTGCTGGCGCACGATCTCGACCATGGACATCGAGCCGGTCAGCAAGACGACGGCCACGATGCTCAACAACATCGGGATCTCGTAGCTGATGAGTTGGGCCACCACGCGAAAAGCGCCCAGCAGCGAATACTTATTGTTGGACGACCAGCCGGCCATCAAGACGGCAATGGTTCCCAGAGAAGCGATAGCCACTATGTACAGGATGCCGATGTTGAGATCGGCGCCCCACGCCCCCTCGCCAAACGGCAGCACAGCGTAAATGAGCACGGCGGGGATGATGATGCAGATAGGGGCCAGGAGATGCACCCAGTAGTCGGCTCCCTGGGGGACGATGTCCTCTTTTGTCAGCATCTTGATGCCATCGGCCACAGGAGTGAGAATGCCCCACGGTCCCCAGCGGTTGGGACCCAAGCGGTCTTGAAATCGCCCGATGACCTTGCGCTCGCCCAGGGTGAGAACCAGCACCGAACCCAGTCCGATGAAAAGAAGAATGAGGCCCACCCCGAAGTGCACCACGAGTCCCGCAGCCCACAGCGGCAGGAACCCGGCCAGCCAGGTGGTGATGGCCTCACGAAGATTGACGAACAATAGATTCAGTACATCCATGCCTTGTCCCCTAACGATCCAAGTCGGCCATGGTCAGGTTGACACTGCCCACAATGATCACGATGTCCTGTATTTTGTGCCCCTCGCACATTTCCTTCAGGGCGCTGAGGTTGATCTGCGACGGTGGGCGGATTCGGACGCGGTAAGGCTTGGCCGACCCATCGCTCACGACGTAGAAGCTCAACTCTCCCTTGGGACACTCAATGCGCCCGTAGGCCTCGCCCTGGGGCGGACGGCGCAAAGCCTTAGCCGCCTGATCGTTCATCACTTCGCCCTCTGGAATGTCAGTCAGCGCCTGATCAATGATCCGCACACTCTGGCGCATCTCTTTGATGTGCTGGTAGTAACGGTCGTAGACGTCGCCGCTGGGGCAGGTGGGCACTTCAAAATCGAAGCGGTCGTAGATGGAGTAGTGGTCCACCTTGCGGATGTCGTAGTCCACGCCGGAGGCGCGCAGCATAGGGCCGGTGATACTGGCGTTAATGGCCACATCGGCAGGTAGCACCCCGACATCCACGGCCCGGGCCAGGAAGACCTCGTTCTCATTCAGGAAAGTCTCCAACTGGTCAATGAAACCTTTGAAGTGATCGCTGAACTTCTTAGCAGCCGGCAGGAACTCTTCCGGCAGGTCAGCCGACACACCGCCAGGCCGCATGTAGTTGCACATCATCCGCGAGCCACAAGCCCTCTCGAAGAGGTCCAGAATGTGCTCGCGAGCTCGGAAGCAATAGAGGACCGGCGTAAAGTACGCGCCCAGCTCATTCCACAGGAAACCGACGGCCATCATGTGGTTGATGAGGCGGGTCAGCTCGGCCATGATGACCCGGATGTACTCTGCCCGCTCAGGCACCTCAAGCCCCAGGAGTTTCTCCACGGCCGTCACATACGCCTGGTTATTGGTCATTGAGCAGACATAGTCCAGACGGTCGGTTAATGGCACTACCTGCACGTAGGTTACATCCTCGCAGAGCTTTTCGATGCCCCGATGCAGGTAACCCATGACCGGTTCAAGGCCCACCACGGTTTCGCCGTCCAGTTGCAATTTCAATCTGAACACCCCGTGAGTGCTGGGATGCTGGGGGCCTAAGTTGAGTGTGATGGTCTCTGTTTTGAGCATACGTTGTCCAGTTGGTTTATCGTTTATGGTTTATCATCGCCGGCAAATGGCGAGTGACTCTATCTCAGTAGTTCCTCGACCGTTGCCAGGTATGTCTCTATAGCATCCTTTATGTTTTCTAGTGCTTCTTCCTCAGTAGAACCCTGGGACCAACATCCTGGCAATCCAGGGCACCAGACCGCATAACCTTCGTCGGTTTTCTCAAGCTTGACTCTATATCTCATCAAGAACCTCTCTCACCAGTCCGGCCCTGTGGGTCGCGTGGGCTTCAACTCTTCAAAGGTGTAGGTCCGATTCTCGAAATCCTTGCGCAGCGGGTGGCCGGGGAACCCCTCCCAAAGCAGGATGCGCTTGAGGTTGGGGTGGCCCTCGAAGCGAATGCCCATGAGATCATAAGCCTCGCGCTCCTGGTAGTTGGCTCCCCGCCAAACGGGAGTCACCGACGGAACCGCCGGGTTCTCCCTGTCCTCGATGTAGACTTTCAGCACAAAGGGCTCGGTCGTCCGCTCCTTGACGGACCACAGGTGGTAAACCACCTCGAACCGCTCTGGCCGGTCCACGGCAGTCAGCAAGGCCAGGTAATCCAGTCCACACTCGTCGTGCAGAAACCGCGCCACAGCGGCCACTTTCTCCGGCCCGATAGCCACCGTGAAATCAATCAACTCCGGCACATCAACCACGGCCTCGGGAAAGCGTTCTCTGAGCTTGCTTAGAATCTCCTCGTTGGTCACCTCACTACCTCACTGAATACTGGCTACTCATCACTCGTTATCGTTACTGCTCACTTGTACCACGACACCGTCTTTATGGATTGATTCATCACCATGTCGTGCAGCTTCATGAATCCCTCGAGCAAGGCCTCGGGTCGCGGGGGACAGCCAGGCACGTAGACATCCACAGGCAGAATCTCTTTGGCCCCTTGCAACACGGCATAAGACGAGAAAGGGCCGCCCGATATGGCACAGTTGCCCATGGCCAGCACGTACTTGGGTTCTGGCATCTGATTGTAGATGCGCAACACCTGGGGGGCCATCTTGTGAGTGATGGTGCCAGCTACGATCATCAAGTCGGCTTGCCTGGGCGAGGGACGCATGATCTCCATCCCAAAGCGCGACATGTCGTAGCGAGCAGCCGCCGCGGCGATCATCTCAATAGCACAGCAGGCCAACCCAAAACTAACCGGCCACATGCTCGACTTGCGCCCCCAGTTGTAGACCTTGTCTACGGTAGTGAGGAAGATGTTACGTTTAAGCTGCTCTTCAATCAATTCTTCTTCAGACATAGATTCCTCTTGCTACACCCACTCCAGCGCACCCTTCCGCCAGGCGTAGATCAAGCCACCCACCAGGATAGCCAGGAAGATGAACATCTCCACCAGGGCGAAGAGGCCCAACTGGTTGTAGGCCACTGCCCAGGGATAAAGAAAAACGGTCTCGATATCGAAGATGACGAAGACCAGGGCGTAGATGTAATACTGAACCCTGAACTGTACCCACGTCTCACCGATTGTCTCGAGACCGCATTCGTAGGTGGAAGATTTAACGGGGTCTGGCTTTTTGGGGCGAACGATGAAGGCCAAGGCTAAGGCAATAATGGGGAAGAGAATGGCAATGATGGCAAAGATACCGATGAAGATATATTGGGTTAGCAAAGCCCAAACTCCTTCGTTGATGCTGTCACAAACGCGGACTATTATAACATACTTCTCGCAAAAGGACAAGCGTAAGTCGCGGGACAAAGAGCCCAAATTCCTCGTTGACCTTGACACAAACGGGCGATATTATAGCATACTTCTCGCAAATGTGCAAATGGTGCAAAAGTGACTCTTGGCGAAAGATGTGGTATAATAGGATCATCAGCGAGGAAGGGATGATCCAGCTTTGCGCGTTCACTCAACCGGCGATACAAACGAAAGTGATTGGAATTCCTTCGTGGCCGCATCCCCTGTGGGTCACGTCCTGCAATCGAGCCAGTGGGGCCAACTGAAGGAAAGATTCGGCTGGCAGGTCGCTCACCTGGCCATCGAGGATCGAGGCCAATGGCGGGCCAGCGCCCAGGTGCTCTTCCGCCCCCTGGGTCCTCAGACCATCGCCTATGTGCCCAAAGGGCCCATCACAGACTGGGCCGATGCAGAGGCGACCCAGGCTCTGCTGGAGGCTCTGCACCAGCTTTGCCGCCAGCGCCGCGCCATCTTCCTCAAGATCGAGCCAGACCTGACCGAAGACCGTTCGGCTGAGACTTCGTCGAGCTCAGTCGAGACGCGCTCACGGCAAAGCCCCACCCTGGCCCAACGCCTCACAGAACTGGGCTTTCGCGTCAGCCCACAGACCATCCAACCTCGATGCACCATCCTGTTGGATCTGACACCCAAGCCCGAAGCCATCCTGGCCCGCATGAAATCCAAGACCCGCTACAATATTCGACTGTCGGGGCGCAAAGGCGTAACCGTGCGTGAGGGCACGGCTGAGGACTTGCCCGGCTTCTACCATCTGATGCGGACTACTGGCGAGCGTGATGGTTTCGGAATCCACAGCGAGTCATATTACGAGACCGCCTACCAGCTTTTCGTACCCCAGGGCCTGGCTAAACTCTTCCTGGCGACTTTTGAAGACCAGGTTTTAGGCGGGATAATGGCTTTTGCCTTTGGCCGAAGGGCCTGGTACATGTACGGTGCCTCGTCCGACGAACACCGCAACCTCATGCCTAACCACCTCCTCCAGTGGGAGGCCATCAAATGGGCCAGGAAACGCGGCTGCCTGACCTATGATTTGTGGGGCATCCCCGATGAAGAAGAGGAGGTACTGGAAAAGGAGTTCCTGAAGCGGAGCGATGGCTTGTGGGGAGTCTATCGCTTCAAACGAGGCCTTGGTGGCCAGGTGGTGCGCTACCTGGGCGCCTACGACTACGTTTATTCACCATTACTGTACTGGCTTTACAACAAAGTAGTGAGTTACAGGCAAGGTAGAGGAAGCCCGAGGCTGAAGCCATCGGGCTAAAAGAGCAAAGCCCCCTTCGGCAGGCTCAGGACACCGCTTCGGGCTGGTCATTCCTGGCCCTGTAGGGGCTTCGTTCTCTCAGCGCGGGGATTCAGCGCTTGGCGAGCCAAACCAGGATACCGGCAAAGTGCGAGTAACTGAGGTAACAGAGCGCAATCTTTGGAACG
>CAZVCJ010000006.1:0-60229 GCA_964625745.1 uncultured Anaerolineae bacterium
CCTCTTCCTCTCCAGCAAGTCCTCGATCTCCTGCGCCAGGCTCTCCACGTCGGCGAAGCGGCGGTAGACGGAAGCAAAGCGCACGTAGGCCACGTCGTCCAGCTTCCGCAGCCGCTCCATCACCATCTCTCCAATGACCCGGCTCTCCACCTCCCGCTCCCCCCGACTGTAGAGCTTGCCCTCAATCCCACCAACCAGCTCTTCGATGGCCTCGGTAGAGACAGCCCGCTTGGCGCAAGCCTTGCGCACGCCACTCAGGAGCTTGTCGCGGTCGAACTCCTCCCGCCGCCCATCAGCCTTGACCACCACCAGCCGGATGGGCGCCACCCGCTCATAGGTGGTGAACCGCTGCCCACAAGCCAAACACTCCCGCCGCCGCCGGATGCCCTCACTTGCATTCCGGCTATCAATAACCTTGGTCTTGCTGCCACAATAAGGACACTTCATTTCAGACCAGACCTCCCATTGATGATCACCGATGCTTGAGCTTTCACGTGTCGTGCCACAACAAGTAGTATGCAATATGAAAATATACTACAAGATACTGTGGAACGAGTTGTTAGTAATGATACCACAAAAGGGCTAGATTGGCAAGGGGAAAAGCTCAAAATTCGGCCTCAATCTCAGAATTTTAAGCTTCTGTGTGGTCGCTGAAAACAGTTCTCCCCCTTCCTCAGCGAGAAGGGAAAGGGGGAGAAAGTGGATAAATGGTGCTCAAGGCAAACTGCGAGTCCTCCACGAGCACCTAAGAGGCGGAAAAAGCTACATGGCAGGGGAACATGGGAGATCTCCAGAATGTGAACAGGCAGGCGCAACTAACCGACTGCCCACGATGCGTGATTCACATTTCACGTCTTCACGTTTCACGGTCAACCGCTGTCTCCAGAGGCTACTTTGTCGCTGGCAGTTCTGATCTCATGCGATTATGCAATTATCAGTATATCCAAGATTCCCAGCAAAGGCGGCTCCCATGCCTGTCCTGAGCCTTGTCCTGAGCCTGTCGAAGGGTTGCCGAAGGGCCGCCGGTTCACGGGCGTGGGAGTCCGCTCTGCCCAGAATTTGGATCTACTGATCATGGTCAGGTTAGCGGCGCAGGAAGGCCGGGATGTCTATATCTTCCCTGTCGAAGGTGCGCACCGGGAACTCGATGGCCCGCTTGGCGACGGTGGGCTTCCGCTGATCCGCTACGTCGAAGCCGGTAGCGATGACTGTGATCTGGATGCTGTCCTCCATCTCAGGGTCAATGACAGCCCCGAAGATGATGTTGACTTCTGGATGCGCCGTCTCCTTGATGATCCCCGCCGCCTGGTTGACCTCGAAGAGGCTTAGATCGCGGCCGCCGGTGACGTTGAAGAGGATCCCCCGCGCCCCATCAATGGTGATATCCAGGAGGGAGCTGGAGATAGCGGCCTGCGCTGCCTCGACGGCCCGGTTGTCGCCGCTGGCCCGGCCTATGGCCATCAGCGCGGCTCCACCCTCAGCCATGATGGAGCGCACGTCGGCAAAGTCCAGGTTGATGAGCCCAGGCACAGTGATCAGCTCCGAAATGCCCTGGATGCCCTGGCGCAAGACATCATCGGCCACCCCGAACGCCTGCTGGATAGAAGCCTTCTTATCCACTATCTCCAGCAATCGGTCGTTGGGGATAACGATGAGGGTGTCCACCTGCCCCTTGAGTTCCTCGATGCCTTCCTCCGCCACCTGCTGGCGGCGCTTGCCCTCGAAGGTGAAGGGTCTGGTGACCACGCCAATGGTCAGGGCCCCCACCTCTCTGGCGATTCGGCCAATGGCAGGTGCGGCTCCCGTCCCCGTCCCCCCGCCGATGCCCGCGGTGAGGAAGACCATGTCCGAACCTTTGAGAGCCTCGTAGAGCTCGTCACTCGACTCCTCCGCTGCCTTGTGGCCGATCTCAGGGTCGCCACCTGAGCCCAGGCCTTTGGTCAGCTTGTCGCCGATGCGAATGCGGTGGGGGGCGTTGGAGAGCATCAGGGCCTGGGCATCGGTATTAATGACGATGAACTCCACGCCCTGCAGCCCCTCATTAATCATGCGGTTGACGGCGTTGGAACCGCCGCCACCAACTCCTACTACCTTGATCTGAGCGAAGTTCTCCATTTCCGGTCTGCTTTGCATCTTTTTCCTCCTCCTTGCAATGTTGTACTAGCTAATAGACTTTATCGGATTGGACCTCAACCTGGCAAAAAAGATCTGAGCCAATGAAGGATACGCTGCGAAAGGCCAGTCGGCCTCTCAGTGGGAACTCGGGTGGCTTCCTCGCGCAGCCCCCAGAGCAACAAGCCAACGCCGGTAGCATAAGCGGGACTGGACAGTGCATCCACCAAGCCTTGCAAGTCCTGGGGGGTACCAATCCGCGTTGGCAACTGCAATATATCACGGCCTAACTCCCTCATCCCGCCCAACTGTGCCGACCCGCCGCAGAGGACCACGCCGGCCGGCAACAGCCCATCGTAGCCGGAGCGCTTCACCTCTTGCAGCATGAGACTGAATATCTCTGCCGCTCTGGCCTTGATGATCTCGGAGAGAAACTGGCGGGAAACAGCCTGCCAGGAGTCCCCGCCGAAGACGGACACGTCAATGGTCTCGTCGGCGACGATGCCCTCCGGGCAAGCGTAGCCATATTTCTCCTTGATCTCCTTGGCCGTATCGAAGGGGGCGCGAAGGCCGACGGCCACGTCGTTGGTCAAATGGTTGCCTCCGACGGCCAGCACCGCAGTGTGCCAGACACTACCCTCAATGAAGATGGCCATGTCCGTGGTGCCCCCGCCGATGTCAGCCAGGACGACGCCCATCTCCCGCTCGTTGTTGGTCAAAACCGCCTCCCCCGAAGCCAGAGGGGCCAGGACGAGTTCGTCTATTTCGATGCCCACCTGGTTGATACACTTGCCCAGGTTGTGGATGGAGGTTGCCGCCCCGGTGATGATGTGGGCCTCCACTTCCAGGCGGAAGCCGTGCATACCTATGGGATCACGCACTCCGTCTTGCCCGTCTACGATATAGCCGCGGGGTACTACGTGGATCACCTCACGATTGTGAGGGATGGCGATGGCCAGGGTCGCGTCCAGAACGCGGTTAACGTCGTCCTGAGTTATACTGTGCCCCCCGGAAACAGCTACTACGCCTCGGCTGTTGAAAGAAGAAATATGCGCACCCGCCACGCCAACGTGAGCTCGCTCGATTTCATGGCCGGAGACGCGCTGCGCCCTCTCCACGGAGGCGGCGATGGCTTCGGTGGCCTCACTGACGTTGACCACCACCCCTTTGCGCAATCCCTTCGAGGGAACCACACCTACGCCCACGATGCGCAAGGCGCCCCCATCGTCCATCTTGCCGACCAGGGTACAAACCTTGGTGGTGCCAACGTCAATGCTTACGATAGTTCTCTCCAAGACAATCCTCGCTGTTCACCCATAGCTCATCACCGGAGACCAACGGATGAGCTAGAGGAAATGGCGGCGGATAATGGCCAGGTTGTTAAACAGCCGCACGCCGAAGGCCACGATAGCCGCATAGTAGAGCTCAACACCCAGGCGGTCGCCTACGAAGGCCAGAAATCCAGCCAAGAGAGCATTAGCACCAAAGCCACTGATGAAAACCTTGTTGTCGTATTGGCCCTCCAGGTGGGCCCGCACCGCACCCAATATCGAATCCGAAGCGGCCAGGATGGCCATGGCGGTGTAGCGCGAGTACTGGGCCGGTATAGTTATGGTAAAGAGATAACTAATAATAATGCCAACTAGCAAGCCAATGATCGGTAACCACATACCAATTCGCCTAACACCCGACAACTAATACCTGTAAAAAGGGCTCTCCTTGAAGCGCAAGTCTATGAACTCTGGCTGTATCCCCTCAAACGAAAGGTCCCGCAGCAAGGCGTTCAGGATAGCCATTTTCTCCGCCACGTCGCCGGTGCCGAAGTATATAGGATAGCCCCATTGTTCAAAGCTCAACCCCTTGTCCTCAGAATACTGAAGGGCTGCCGTCGGAAGGGCTTGCCACAGCTCCAGCGCCGACGTGACGACCTCAGGGTCAATTCGATCACCAACTTCAAAGGAGTCTGCTGTCAGGTCATGGATCAAGAGCATCCCCTCCAACTCACCTTCCAGAGAGAGGATAGCGCCCAGCTCGTCAACCCCACGGCGCTCCTCACCCCTTTGCCAGATAATCAGCGTCCGGCGCTCCACCACCTCGATCCTCACCCGGTTAGGCAGCCGGCAGGTGACTCTGGCCTCCTTGACGCCCGGCAAGCTGGAGATGGCGGCCTCCGCCTGTTCGGGTTTGATCCAGAATATGCTCATCTCGTGCAAGCCACTGGCGTTGTAAATCTCACTCTGGTCAACAAACTGGTTGCCCTGCACTTCGGCCTCGTAGACGTAGAACCTGTGGGTAGTGAAGAATTGACTGGTTAACAAGGCCAGAGCCACCAGCAAGAGCACACTCAGCACCGTGCTCCCTCTGACTTGCCAGAGACCGACCAGGGGCCTCGGTGACAGCTTTACTTGTGGCTTGGCGGTTTCGTAGGCATGATCTCGCCTGGCTTTGGAACTCCTCTTCGCTTTTCGCTTCGATGACTTGCGGGCCATAGCAATTCCCTGGCGGACACTGGAGCCTCTTATTCGATTTCGTAACCACTACCCGCTCCCGCTGGATCGCCGGTTCCGGCGGCTTGACAAGGCTGAGTTTGACTGGTTTCGGCTCATCTAGCCTGGGATTGGCAATCCAGGCCGAGCGAGGTGAGCGATTACTCGAACTGCTCCGGACTATAAGACGTCACCGATCTGCTATCGTCGGCATGCCTTTCCAAAGCTAACTCGATCAGCCGGTCAATGAGCTCCGAGTATGAAATACCGCTGGCCTCCCACAACTTGGGGTACATGCTGATGGGCGTAAAGCCAGGTATGGTGTTCAGCTCGCCGAGGTAGAGCTCCCCTGTATCCTTGTCGAGCAAGAAATCAACCCGGGCCATCCCTGCACAGTCCACAACCAGAAAAGCGGCAATGGCCAACTCCTGTATCCGTCGAGTCATCGCCGGTGGAAGGTCGGCGGGAATGATCAACTCCGATCGGTCATCTATGTACTTGGCGACGTAGTCGTAGAACTCCCGGCAGGGAATGATCTCCCCCGGCACCGAGGCGATGGGCTCGTCGTTGCCCAGGACGCTAACCTCGATCTCCCGTGCATCCACGGCGCGCTCGGCCAGCATCCTGCGGTCGTAGCGAGCTGCCAGGTGCAGGGCCGAAGCCAGCTCGCTGCGCTGGTGGACTTTGGAGATGCCCACACTGGAGCCCAGGTTGGCCGGCTTGATGAAACACGGATAACCCAACTCTTTTTCGACAAGTTCCATCATGGCCTCAGGGTCTCGTTCCCAATCCCTGCGCTTGAGCGCCACGTGCTCCACCACAGGCAGCCCGTGACTCGCGAAGACGGCCTTCATAGCGATCTTATCCATACCCAGGGCCGAGCCCAGCACACCCGCCCCGACGTAGGGTATGTCAGCCAACTCCAGCAGGCCCTGAACCGTGCCGTCCTCCCCACGCGGGCCGTGCAAGACGGGGAAGACAACGTCAACCTGAGGGAACCCCGTTTCGCGAGTGCCTGGCACCAGGTCACGCCTACTCCTGGGCGCCAACTCCCGCCTCATGGGTTGCGCCTCAGCTACCTGAGCGGACACACCTGGCCCTCCGGACTGCAATAACTTCATCGGCTCGCCGCTGGTCAGCCAACGCCCCTCTTTGGTGATGCCAACGGGGATTATCTCGTACCTCTCCTTATTCATGGCTTCCATGATGCCTTGGGCAGAGGCCAAAGAGACCTCGTGCTCGCCAGACTGCCCGCCGAAGATGACCCCCACCCTGAGCTTCTCAGCCATTCCACTCTCCTACCAATTCGATTTCCAGTTCTAACCCCACGCCGAATTGCTCCCGCACTCGCTCCTGAGTCAGGTCAATGAGGGTCTTGACATCAGTCGCCCTGGCCTCACCCAGATTGACGATGAAGTTGGCGTGCTTAGGCGAGACCTGCGCGCCGCCGATGCGCGCCCCTTTGAGGCCCGCTTGTTCTATCAGGAATCCAGCCGGATACTGCTTTGTCCGTTTGAAGACGCTGCCCACACTGGGCTCCGTGGGCTGACTTGCCTCTCGACGCCGTACGTAATCAGCCATCTTCTCCGCGAGGGCCTGGGCAGGCTCCGGACGCAACATGAACTCTGCCGAGAGTACGACTTCTTGCTCGCCCTTGCCCGCCTGCCCCTTGAACCTGCTCGCCCTGTAGCCGAAGCCCATCTCTGCGCCCGACAGCTCGCGCACCATGCCGTCGGGGGTGAGCACGGTGGCCTTTCGCGCCACGTCGCCAACGTACCCCCCATAGGCCCCGGCGTTGCCCACGATGGCTCCTCCGACAGAGCCAGGGATGCCCACCGCCCACTCCAGCCCCCCCAGGCCCCGCCGCGCGCTCTCACGGGCCAATTCTCTCAGTAGCGCCCCACCCTCGGCGTATAAAACTGCGCCGTCCTTGAAATAGGTCTCCCGTCCTCCATTCTCTATCACTAAGCCTCGAATGCCCTTGTCGGCCACCAGGATGTTGGTGCCCCGGCCGATGACCAGGTAAGGTATGCTGTGTTCTCGCGCCAGCGAGACCAGATCGGCCAGTTCCTGGGCGCTGGTAGCCAGGGCGTATAAATCCGCCGGGCCGCCGATGCGAAAGGAGGTGTGGAGGGACATTGGTTCATTGGTTAGAATCCCATCACCTAGAGCAGCCATAATCTTGTCCAAACGGTATCCATCCACATCTATAACCCCAACTCGTCAATAACTTGTTCCACCTCATCGAAGAACCATCTTATTAACGCTCATTTTTCCCCGCCAACTCGACCAGAACATCCTCCCCCACCTTATACCCATCCCCCGCTCCCAGGGTGATTAGCACATCACCGGGCTTCAGGTGATCGAGCATATAGTCGGCGGCCTCGTTCAGGCCTGGAATGTAGCGAGTGTCGAGGTGTCTCATGCGGGCTACGATGTCGGCTGCGCTCACCCCCAGGTCGTCGAGCTCGCGCGCGGCATAGATCTCGGTCACGACCACGTGGTCGGCATCGGCGAAGCTGGCGGCGAATTCGCCCAGCAGGGCCTTGGTGCGGCTGTAGGTGTGAAGCTGGAAGACGGCCCAGATCGTTCGCCCCGGGTAGCGTTCCCGCGCCGCCCGCAGGGTTGTTCGTATCTGGGTGGGATGGTGGGCATAATCGTCGATGACGACAATTCCGTCCATTTCGCCCTTCACCTCGAAGCGCCTCAGCACCCCGCGAAAGCTGCGCAGCGTCTTCGCCACTTCTGTCAGGTGCAGGCCCAGCCGGTGGGCAACGGCCAGCACCGCCAGGGAGTTTTGCACGTTGTGCAGGCCGGGGATACGCAGGCCAAACTCGCCCACCGCATGCCCATCGTGCAGAGCAACGAAGTCGTGCCCGCCCAGTTCGTTAGATCGGATATCCACCGCCCGCCAATCCACCCCCTCGCCCAACCCGTAAGTGATGACTCCGCTCCCCTGAGTTCCCCTGAGGCCTCCGCCGAGGCGTCGGCCGAGGCGTTCCCCTAAGATCTCCCTCGTTCTTTCCTCGTCCCCACACCCGATAACGCACCCATCAGCAGGCACCAAGTGCACGAACTCTCGAAAAACCTCCACCAGGTCATCCAGCCCAGGATAGCAGTCGGGGTGATCCATCTCAATGTTGGTGACGACGGCGATGCTGGGCCTGAGCCCCAGAAAGGTGCGATCATACTCGTCGGCCTCAATAACGAAATGCTCTCCCCGACCGGCTCTGGCGTTCGTGCCCAGATTCCCCAGGATGCCGCCGACGATGAAGGTCGGGTCGAGGCCAGCTTCGGTTAGCACGAGGGCGATCATGGCCGTGATCGTGGTCTTGCCGTGAGAGCCGGCCACAGCGATGCCAAAGCGGCCCTCCATCATGCGCCCCAACATCCAGTCCCGCTTGACGACAGGGATGCCCCTTACGCGGGCGGCTGCGGCCTCAGGGTTGTCCGCCGGTATGGCCGAGGAGACAATCACCAACTCGGCATCGCCTACGTTCTCCGCCCGATGGCCCTGGTAGATAGTTGCACCCCGGGCGGCCAGAGCATCGGTGATTGGCGACAGCTTCAAGTCAGAGCCTGAGACGCGCCCCCCCTCTTCCAGCAGCACTTTAGCGATAGCCGAGAGGCCAATGCCGCCAATGCCGATCAGGTGAACACGAGCATTCTTCATTAGGGAAAGCTACCTGATGACCCGCGCTAAGATCGTGAACACGACGAGAAAGGGCAAGAATGGCTGCAACAAGGTGAGCGGCAACAACGGGACAAGACTTTGCGCAAAGTCAGTCAGGGGCTCCTGAAACTGAAGGAGCTTTATTGGATAATCATACTTGTCCAAGAAATACCATAAGCTGCCTACTACCAAATAGCCATTAAACAATCCGGTCAGCGAGCCAAACAAAATGCCCTTGTACCCCTTAGGAGACCTGCCTTCGAAGGCCAGGGTCTCACCGTGATAGGAAATCAGAGTCACAAAAACTATGACCAAGATATAAAAGCTAGCCCAGATGGACTGACCAGCGGGCTCGGAGACCTTGGGCACGGTATAGCCGACGACACCCACAGCGTTGGTCAGAGCCTGGGGTATCCTGTCCTCGAGGCGAGATAGGCCAAACAGGAGCACCAACAGAACGGTGGTCACCCCCAGTTCCTTCAAAAAGCCCCGAACGATGCCCACTAAGGCAAAAGTTATGAGGAGCCCCCCCCACATCACTTCTAAGGGCTGCAAAGGCCATCACCTCGTTTCTGGAAGTTGGAAATCTAATCGCGCCTCGGCTTCGTTGACATTTGCAGGCCAAGGACAATCAGGATAATCACGAACGCCAACACCGCTTTTACCGAGTTTTGAGTCAGCAGATCAAGCAAGCCTTCGGTGGAAAAGCGAATTGTCGTTTCGGGCGCAGGCAAATGCCTGGGAGCCAAAAAGTAAGCGATGAAATAGCCACTCACCCCCCCCAAGACGATGCCGGACAATCGCTGAGACCATTTTTTCGGCGAATCAACGACAAACTCTCCCAGAAGATAAAAGGCCAGAACTATTAGAACAAAAGCTATCGTCCCCAAAATCAACCGATCGGAATCACTGGTAACAGGCGGCGTCAGATCACCTATCTCCGCCAGAACGCCGGCCGGGTCGTCAGTCGCCAGCCCTCCTTTGAGGGCGAACATAGCCAGTTTATGGATTCTGTTCACCCAAGGTTCCAGGGAAGGTGCCCCCCACTTTCCCACCACAGTGGCCAGGAGAACGCCGACTAAAGCCAGTAGTTCCCTGAAGGCGCCCCGTCTCAGGCCCATCACTCCGAACAGGACGACGAAGCCTACGATCAGATAAAGCTGGTTCAAATCAATCACGATGAATCACCAAACCTCAATCTCTAATTCCTATTTGCCGCAGCTCCTGGGCGATGCGCTGAGCTGCATCCGGCCTGGCCAAAGCCCGCGCCCGCCCGCTCATCCCGACCAGGGCCTCCTCGTTACTGAGAAGCTCCAGAATAGTGGGCAACAGCTTCTCCCCCAGGTCGGCGTCGGCGATCTTGGCCGCCGCGCCACGACTGGCCAGGTAATCGGCGTTGAGCTCTTGATGCTGGCCGGCGTAGGGGTAGGGTACCAGAATGCTGGGCAAGCCCAGGGCGGGAAACTCCCCCAGGGTCGCCGCCCCAGCCCGCGCCACCGCCAGGTCCGCCGCAGCCAAAGCGCCAGGCATCTCCTCATGCAAATAGGAATAGGCTCGGTAGCGGTTTCGCAACTGCTCAGGCAACAGGGCCATGTTCTCCATCACCCACTCGGCGTCCAAAGGTCCGCAGATGTGGATAACCTGGCAAACCTCCAACAGGCGCTCCAGGCACTGGCTCAAGGCCAGGTTGATGCTGTGAGCACCACGGCTACCGCCGAAGATCGTGACCGTCTTCAGGCCCTCCGCCAGGCCGAAAGCTTTCCTGGCCTCGGCCCTGTCGGCGGCGAAGAACTCGGCTCGCACAGGGTAGCCTGCCGTCACGACCTTGCTTTTGGCGAAATGCCCTGCCACTTCCGGAAAAGAGACAGAGACGCGCTTCGCCAGGCGGCCCAAGGCGCGGACGGCCAGGCCGGGCTCAAGGTCGGGCAGCAACACCAGGAGTGGCACTCGACGAAGCCAGGCGGCTATAGCCACGGGCGCGCACACGTATCCCCCTGTGACCAGCACCACGTCGGGAGAGAAATCGCGCACGATGCCCAGCGATTGCACGAAGCCCGCCATCATCTTGAAGAGGTGCCCGACCACAGTCCAGGGTGCCAGGCCACGCAAGCCTCCTGTCGAGATAGCCGCGAAGGGCAAACCCGCTCGGCTGGCGATTCCCTCCTCCACCCCTCCCCGGCTGCCCACGTACAGGAACCTGCAACCTGTCACTTGCGATTGTAAAGCTTCAACGACGGCGAGAACGGGATATACGTGACCGCCCGTCCCGCCGCCCGAAATCATAACGCGCAATCTCGTCCGGCCTTTCCTCCACATTGCCCCTGGAGATGCCCAGGAGCAGGCCCACACCAGTCATGGAAACAGCCAAAGAGGAGCCACCATAGCTGATGAAGGGCAATGGTATGCCCGTGAAGGGCAAGGTGTTGGTGATCACCGCGAAGTTAATCAAAGCCTGAAAGATCAGCCAGCAGGTTAGGCCCGCCGCCAGTACCGTACCAAAGTCATCGGGAGCCTCCAGAGCAATTTGAAAGCCCCGATAGGCCAGGGCTGCGAAGAGCCCCACCACCAGCAAACAGCCAATCAAACCCAACTCCTCGCCAAGTACGGCAAAGATGCTGTCATTATGGGCCAGGGGTAGAATGCCCAGTTTATAGGCCCCGTCCCCCAGACCGACGCCGGATATCCCCCCCGCCCTCAGCGCATCCAGGTTCTGTTGAACGTGATAGCCAACGTCAGCGCCACCCAGGGAACCCAGGTAAACCTTGACCCTTGCGAGAGCATGCTCTGATCTTGAGATCAAGAAGCCAAAGGTAACACCGCCAAAGATGAAGCCGATGACCAACTGAACGATATCAGCGCCAGCGATAAAAAACATGGCGATAGCCGTGACCACGATCAGGATGGCGGTGCTGAAATCGGGCTGCATCACGATCAGGCCCGCCACCACCCCGATGAGAATAGCAAAGGGAACGAGGCCATAGGTCACCATACGAAGTCTCTCCCCTTTGGACGAAAGCCAATCGGCGACGTAGATGATGATGATCAGCTTGCATAACTCGCTGGGCTGCACCGATCCCCCCCAGAGAGCGCGCACAGAGCCAAATCTCTCCTGGCCCACGATCAGGAGCAGCACTAACAGAAACAAAGTGCCGCCCATCAGCGGAATGGAGAAGCGTCGCCAGGCGTGATAGTCTACACTCATCATCACTATCATCCCCGCCGTGCCCAGCAGTGCCCAGATGATCTGCCTGCCGAAGAAATAAGTCGGTTGATCAAACACCCGGTAGCCAAAATCGAAGCTGGAGCTGTAGACCATCAGCAGGCCGATGAGGAGCAGGCTTGCCAGGATGATAATCAACGGGTAATCAATCCTCTTGGTGAATTCTCGGCTGTATACTGCCATCTGTCCCTCCCCTCCATAAGTAGTCTTGAGGTTGGGCAAGGTCTCTGACCGCAGCCCCATATCGGAGCTGAGAAGGAACCCGCAAATCCTGCCCATCCATGTTCTCAAAGAGCCTTCACCAGCTCACGGAACCGCTCACCTCGCTCGACGAAGTCCCTGAAGGCATCGAAGCTGGTGCCGCCGGGCGCGAGCAATACCACGTCGCCAGGCTCCGCCTCTCTCGCTGCTACCGTGACAGCCTCATCCAGAGTTTGACAGCGATGGATGAAACCCTCCGAAACTCGAAACCCAAAACTCGAAACTCGTATCGCTTTCTCAATGATCGGGGCCGCCTCCCCAAACAGGATCAATAGCCGAGCCTTTTGAAGCGTGAGCCGGGCCATCTCATCCCAGGGCAGGTGCTTATCGCGCCCCCCGGCCAGGAGGACGATGGGCTGCTCGAAGGAGCGTAGGGCAGCAACGGTGCGCTCCGGCGAGGTAGCGATGGAATCATTGTAATAGCACACCCCACCCAGCTCTCGCACCAGCTCCAGGCGGTGCTCCACCCCTTCGAAACTGGTGGCCACGTCGGCCACAGCCTGCTGAGAGGCTCCAGCGACGGCGGCTATGGTGCAGGCGGCCAAGACGTTCTCCAGGTTGTGCCGCCCCAGGAGCTTGATCTCACCGGCGGAGCAAATTTGCTGCTCCGTATCTCCCAGTTTCAGGATGATCTCGCCATCCCGCAGAAATGCTCCCTGTTCCACCTCCTCGTTCAAACTGAAACTCACTATTCGAGGTTGTAGGTTGTAGGTTGTAGGTTTTAGATTTGTGATTTGAGATTTAGTTATCGGGTTGTCATATCCTAAAACAGCTACGTCCCCGGGCTGTTGAAAACGCAGGATGTTGAGTTTGGCCTCGGTGTAGGCTTCCATGGAGGGGTGGCGATCCAGATGGTTAGGTGTGATGTTGAGAATGGCGGCAATGGGCGGGCTCCACTCCATGATCTCCAATTGGAAGGACGACAGCTCCATCACTACTTTGTCGGCTTGCTCGATCTCCTCCAGGTGCCCAATGAGCGGGCGGCCGATGTTCCCCCCTACCCAGGTGCGAAAGCCACTGGCTCTCAGCATCTGGCCAACCAGGCTCACGGTAGTCGTCTTGCCGCTGGAGCCGGTGATGCCGATGATGGGTGCCGGGCATAGCTCGGTGAATAGCCTGGTCTCGCTGCTGATGGCGATGCCCCGCCTTTTGGCCTCCGAGACGATGGGAGCCTCCAGCGGCACACCGGGGCTCAGGAAAAGGACATCGGCCCGGTCCAAGACCTCCCCTGGATGACCACCGAGCACGAAACGGATGGGGAGCCTTTTTAGCTTTGCGATGTT
This sequence comes from uncultured Anaerolineae bacterium, assembly GCA_964625745.1. Classification (GTDB taxonomy): domain Bacteria; phylum Chloroflexota; class Anaerolineae; order VGOG01; family VGOG01; genus CAZVCJ01. Next base: position 13,036 of record CAZVCJ010000006.1, read on the forward strand.
TTCCTGTAGCTCCTCCTCATTTTTGAGATCACTGACCGTAACGATGGACCCTCGTTCGGCCAGGAACCTGGCCAGCGCCGTCCCCTCCCGCGCCAGCCCGATGATGGAACAACGGACTACAGAATTCAACGGACTTCGCTCCGCTGCCTCTTGCATCCTGCATCCTGCCTATTGTTCCCTTTGACTAAGTCGCCGGCGGCGGGTTGCCCCATATCGCCAGGGCCACGCCCAGCATGGCCGCCAGGATGGCCATTAACCAGAACCTCTGTACCACCTGCGTCTCGGACCAGCCTAAGAGCTCAAAATGGTGGTGCAAGGGGGCCATCTTGAACATTCGCCGACCCTGGCCGTATCTGATCCTGGTGAATTTGAAATAGGCCACCTGCAGTATGACCGACAGCGTTTCGGCTACGAAGACGGCACTAATGATGGGTAGGAGAAGCCACTGCCCGGTCATCAGAGCGACCACCGCCAGGGTCGCCCCCAGCGCCTCCGACCCCACGTCGCCCATGAATAAGTCGGCGGGGTAAGCATTGTACCACAGGAAGGCCAGGATTGCCCCAACCATAGCGAAGCAAAAGGCCAGCAGCCAGCCCTGATCCTGCAGGTAGGCGATGATGCCGTAGCAGAGAAAACAGAGGGCAGCAATGGAGCCAGCCAGGCCATCCAGCCCATCGGTCAAATTGACGGCGTTGGAGTAACCGACGATGAAGAACACGGCGATGGGCAACCACAAAAGCCCGATGTCTACTTTTTCGGCCAGCCCGGGGACGGCTACGCTATGCAGGTCGGGAGGGCCAAAGTGGAGGGCCAGGGCTGCGATCATGGCCAACACTAACTGGATGACGAGCTTCCAGCGACCCAGCAGCCCCTCGCCGTTGCGGTAGCCTCGCACCCCGGCCCAGTCGTCCAGGGCTCCCATGAGACCAAAGCCAAGCATAACCCCCAGCGGCACCAGAATCGAACGGCCGAGGAAAACGGCTCGCGCCACGCCCAGCCTGTCCAGCAGCGCCTGACCAAAGGCGGTGCCGGCCAGTACCTCAGCGAAGCCTGCAGCCAAGACGATGAGAAAGACCGGTATCAAAATCATCAGTCCCCCCATAGTCGGCGTACCAGTCTTCGTCTGGTGGGAACTAGGGCCGTCGAAGCGGATCTGCTTGCCAATGCGGTGATGCCTCAGGTAGGCGATCAGCGGACTACCCCAGATAACGGCGAACACGAAAGAAAAGGCACCCAGAGCTAATGCATAAGCCATGTATCAAATCTCTAATATCTAATCTCAATCAGCTATTGGATATTGCCAGCGCAGCAACAATCCTTTCCATTTCCATGCCGCGAGAGCCTTTTACCAGGATTATGTCACCAGGAGCGACGATCTCGCGCAGGCAGGCGATAGCCCCCTCGTTGTCCTCTTCTATAAAGACCCTTTCCTCTTCCATACCCCAGGCCAGAGCCTCCTCAGCGATGAAGCGTCCTCGCTCTCCCACGGTGATGAGCACGGCCACCACGTCCAGGGCGCGTCTACCCACTTTTCGATGTCCTTCTTCTTCGTAGGCCCCCAGCTCCAGCATGTCACCGAGCACGGCGATCTTCCGTCCATCCAGTTCCTCAACCAGGTTGAGGGCAGCGATGGTTGAGGCAGGGCTGGCGTTGTAGGTATCGTCCAGGATAGTCGAACCTCGCAGACCGGGCACCACCACCAGGCGCAATTGCGCCGCTCCTCGCAAGCCATCTATGATCTCCTCCCAAGACTGTCCTTCGATCAAACCCACGGCAGCAGCAGCCAGAGCCGTGTGCACGCTATGCTGCCCCAGCATCGGCACCTTGGCATAGATCGTCTCAGAGCCGTGATGGAAGCAGAAACGAACACCTTCCAGGCCCTGACTCTCGATGTCGTTGGCCCACAGGTCACAAGTTTCGTCCAGGCCATAACAAAACACCTGGGCGTCGGTCTTGGCCGCCATCTGGCGCACCCAGGGGTCGTCGCCATTGAGGACGGCCACGCCGTCATCGGGCAGAGCCTCTACCAGCTCTGTCTTGGCCTGAGCGATGCGCTCGATAGTTCTCAGTCGCACCAGGTGGGAAGGGCCCACATTGGTGACCACGCCGATGTGGGGACGAGCGATGGCCGCCAACTCCGCGATCTCCCCCAGGTCGTACATGCCCATCTCCAGGACCACCCGCTGGTGGCTCTGCTCCAGCTTCAACAGCGTCAAGGGCAAGCCGGTCTCGCTGTTGTAGTTGCCTTTGCTCTTCAGGGTGCGAAAGCGCTGACAGAGAACACTGCCGATCATCTCCTTGGTGGTGGTCTTGCCTATGCTGCCAGTGACGCCCACCACACGAGGAGTGTGCTTGCCACGCCAGTAGGCAGCCAGTTGCTGCAGGGCCTTCAAGCTGTCCTCGACAATGAAGCAGGCTGGAAGTTGGAGGGTAGATATTGGATATTGGAATGGCGCCTGTTTAATATCCAATATCCAATATCTAATATCTAATTCTTTCTCCACAATAGCCGCTATCGCACCACGCTGGAACGCATCGGCAACGTAGTGATGGCCATCTTCACGCTCGCCCTTCAGGGCCACGAAGAGGCTGCCGGGGCACGCCTGGCGCGAGTCTATGACCACATCAGTCAGTTTCTGTTCCAGGTTGGGTGGCCTCTGGCCGGTGAGGCCCTCCACTAAATCGGCAAGGGTCAACATCGGATCATCTGCTAGCCAGCCTTATGTTGTCGGGCGGGATATCCAGCAGCACAAACAGCCGCTCAGCGATAGTTCTGAAGACAGGGGCTGCTACTTCTGCTCCCCACGGATCCAAGCGAGGCTTGTCTATTTTGACCAGGACGATGAAGCGGGGGGCGTTGGCAGGAGCGTAGCCCACGAACGAAGCGATGGTCAACTCTGGATCATAGCCATCGCCAACGGGTATCTGAGCCGTTCCCGTCTTTCCGGCAATGTCATACCCTGGCACAGTGGCTAACTTCGCCCCTCGCTCCACGGCTTCCACCAGCATGGCCGTCAGTTGCTCGGCCGTCTGGGTGGAAACGACCTGCCGTACGCTGGTAGGCTGGGTAACGATCATCCCTTGATCATCAACGATTCGCTCTACCACATAGGGCTTCATGAGAAAACCGCGGTTGGCCACCGCCGCCACTGCCGTGATCATCTGCAGAGGGGTCACAGCTACTCCCTGCCCAAAGGAGTTAGTGCCCAGCTCGTACTTATGCCAGTCCCCACTACCCGGCTCCTTGAGGGTGCCAGCCGCCTCGCCGTCCAGATCAACGCCCGTATGATCTCCGCAGCCAAACTGCTTCAAGTAGGCATAGAACGTCTCTTCACCCAGGGAGGTGCTGACGTAGGCAATCCCCACGTTCAAGGAATAGGCCAGGACGTCAGTCATGGTCACCAGGCCATGGGCATGACGGTCGCGGTTCTGGATAACGACCCCTCCCACCTCTATCGCGCCGCTATCGTAGACAGTACTATCAGGAGTGACGACTCCTGCATCGAGGCCCGCGGCCATAGTGAGAATCTTGAAGACAGACCCAGGCTCGTATTGATCACTCACCGCAGGGTTCTTGAATAGCTCCATCGGCACCTCGTAGAAGCGATTGGGATCATAGGAGGGAAAATTGGCCATAGCCAGGATAGCGCCCGTCTTTGGATTCATGACGATGATGGTGCCACTATCAGCCTGGTATGTGGCTACCGCCTTCGCCAACTCCTCCTCCACCATGTGTTGGACGTTCCTGTCAAGGGTCAACACCAGATGGGTACCGTCTTGCGGCAGAGCCAGTTGGCGAAAGGCAAGGGACACAGCTTCGCCTCGCTGATACACTTTCCCCCCAGGTATAGTACTCGTGCCCTTTAAAAGAGGGTCGTAGTATCCCTCCAGGCCATAGCCACCATCACAGTCCAAGTTAACAAAGCCCAGAAGGTGAGCAGCCAGATCTCCATCTGGATACCTGCGTCGGAGCTGCGGCTTCAGATTGATGCCCGTGAATCCAAAGGAAGCAATAGCATCGGCTGCTTCTTGCGAGACGCGCTTTTCCAGGAGAACGTAAGGCTTCTCGGGATCCAGGAGTGAAACCAACTCGCCAGGTGATAAACCCAGGATTGGCGACAGATGGTTCGCCACATATTGAGTGTCCGTTATCACATCTGGGGACGCGGACACGTCGTACTCAAAGGTGTTTAGCGCCAGGATGTGGCCACGGCGATCAATGATCAACCCGCGATGAGAAGCGACTTCCGGCGTATAGTTTGGAAAGGAGAGCTCTTTGCCACTACCTAGAGCCCCTTGAATCACCTGCAACTGGAAAAGTCGAACAGCGATGACCAGGGCCAGGCCGATGAGGATGGCAATCACAAAGGCAAGTCGCCGAAAAGCCCTTTCCTTAGACTCACTGCTTTCATCGTTCTGAGAAGCTATCCTTCCTCTGGTTATCATCAGGGTTGCATCTCCGCCCAGGCCACGAATTGAGAGATCACCTTTTCCCACCACCGCGCCACACCGCGAGGCTCGCCGCTGGGTTCTTCCGGAGCAACAACGGCGCTTTCGTCCACGCTAGGCACCGCAGCCAGTCCCCCTCCCGATACACCGCCAGGGTAACCAGGTACGTCCAAATACCGCCGCTCCTCAGCGGGGCCATAGCCTAATCCTAGCGCCAAGTCCTCCAGATGAGAAACGTCGAGCATCTCCACGACCTCAGCCAGCAACTCGGCGTTCTCTCGCTGGAGCCGTTCCTTCTCCGCCGCTTTTGTCCAGATTAGGTAACTGGTCGTGGATACTTTACTGGCCTGAATCAGGCAGAGCCAACTGAGCAAGCCCAACAGAGCCAGAACCAGGAGAATCCCGGCTGTTGTCTTGGCTTCCAGCCGCCAAGACTCCTTCTCCAGACGCAAAGAGCGCTTTTGACTGCTAGCCATGAGCGGCCCCCTCAATACAAGGATAGAAGGCCAATCGCATTGGCCGTTCTGAGCCGGAGTACCCCCTTGGACGCCCAACGCGGCTGGGCTGCTACCCCTTATGCCAGAATCTCAGGTAAACGATACGCGATTCGCAACTTGGCGCTGCGGCTGCGAGGATTGGCGGCTACCTCCTCAACCGATGGCCTGATGGGCTTCCTGGTCACTATTCCTAAGGCTGCTCGATGACCACAGGTGCAAACGGGTACTTCTGGCGGGCACAGGCAATCCCGTGCTTCGTTACGGAAAAACTGCTTTACCAGGCGATCCTCCAGGGAATGAAAGGATATGACCGCCAGACGCCCTCCGGGCGCCAAGAGCCTCAACGCCTGAGGTAGGACTTCGGCGAGACATTCCAGTTCTTCGTTAACGGCCATGCGCAAGGCCTGGAAAGTCCGAGTAGCCGGGTGGAGCCTCCTGCGGCAGCCTACTGTGGCAGACACCAGAGCAGCCAACTCCCCCGTAGTATTGATGGGACGCCCAGCCACGATAGCCCGAGCGACGCGCCGAGATCGAGGTTCCTCGCCGTACCGAAACAAGATGTCAGCCAATTCCTCCACGGACAGAGTATTGACCAAATCAGCCGCCGTCGTCGTCTGGCTGGGGCCGAAGCGCATATCCAGCGGGCCGTCCAATTGAAAGGAGAACCCTCGCCCCTCGGCTTCTAACTGCAGCGATGAGAGCCCCAAATCGAGCAGGATGCCATCCACAGGGCAAAAGCCGTGTTCCAAAGCAATCTCCTCCAGATCAGCGAAATTACCTCGGACCAGAGCAACCCTCTTCCCAAATTCAGCCAGTCGTTCGCCCGCTAAAGCCACGGCCATGAGGTCAGCATCAACGCCCAGGAGCTCACCATCGGGTGCGGAGGCCACGAGGATCCCACGGGCGTGCCCCCCTCCCCCCACTGTGCCGTCTAGGTAGCGTCCGCCAGGCTTTATCCGAAGCCCGTCCAGGACCTCTTGGTAAAGGACAGGAATATGGCTCAACTTACCACCTTTTGAGTCAATTGCGTTATTTGCAAAACTGATGTACAATAATGGGCAGGGGATGCCTCGCCCTCCTAGATTCCCAAGTCGGCTAATTGCTCGGCGATGGAACCGCTCTCCTCCTCCATCTTGATAGTCATTTCTTGCCAGCGCTTTTTGCTCCAGATATCCAGACGGTTCCTGACGCCAGTAATAACCACCTCACTTTCGATATCGGCGTGCGCCCGCAAGGGAGGTGACAGAAGAATTCGTCCTTGTTTGTCCAACGCACATTCAATGCCTGAAAACATCATGCGGCTGAATAGGCGGGCGCTGGCTTTAACAAGAGAAAGGTTAGCCATCTTCTCGGATAACTCTTTCCACGTATTCAGCGGGAAGACGAACAGGCAACCATCCAAGCCTCTGGTGACAAACAAGCCCTCGGCCAAGTCAGTGCGAAATTTGGCGGGGATGATCAGCCGCCCCTTGTCATCTATTGTATGCTCACATTCGCCTGAAAACATGATTGCAGTCCCCACACTTCATGGCCCAGGTTGTCGCGCCCAACCATACCCCCCCACATTCTCCCACTACCATCCACCATATTATACACTACTTTTGCAATTTTGGCTAGTCCCCTTGGAGGATTTTAAGGTTCACTGGGGACAACTTGCCATTCCTCTCAATTGATAATACTATATATTGGCGTCTTTCTGGATATAACATACTATATCTAGTGTATTGAGGAGATCAGCCGAATTTCAAAATTTTAAGGTTCCCGGGCGTTTCTGTAGCGTCTTATCAGCTAAATTCGCGCAAAAAACGCCTAAAATCTGACTGTAAAAGCATGAAGGCGCAAAGAGTGAGTTGAAAACGTTGACACCCTGGAGATTTTTGCGCGGCTTGAACCTTGTTCGATTCCGGTTTGTCCGGGATGGGTTCTCCTTCCGGCACAATACGCCAAAAAGCCTCCTGCATCATACCATTGAGGAGGCTTTTTGGCTAGAACACGCGATGCTGAGCTATCTTAAGAGACGTTCGTCCCCTACCCGTCTTGTCACCCTTCGTTCGTCCAGGTGCTCCATCAGCGCCAGAGCATACTTGCGGCTGGCGGCGAACATGTCGCGCACCTGAGCCACCGTGATAGCACCCTTCTCTTTGATGTGCCCGATGACCCGCTTGACCATCTCCTCGTAGGTTTCCCTCAGAAACAGGACATCTTCACTGACCTGAACCAGCTTTCCTTGCTGAATTAAGGCGTTCAGCACCTCGGTTCCCACCATGGTCTCGCTGTCAGCCACCGAAGGTGTGGTGTAAGGGTCCCTCCTGAAGGCAGCCAATAGCTCCTGCACCTGACGCTCTTGATCAGCACCGAACTTCACTCGATGTTCTGACAAGCGCAGGATGGCCTCTTGATCCACCAGCCCGCCCTCGCTCACGGCCCTGCTTGCCACCTCGTTCAGGAGCTTGGTGGATAATCTCAACTGGCTCTTGAGTTCTTCGCGAGGCATACCCTGGCGTAAAGGGTGCCGTTGGTGATAGTCTCGCAAGGCAGTAGCCAGTTTGTTCGACAGCCTTTCCCAACCCATCGCAGAGATAATATATGGATTGTTGGCAATCAGATATTGGATATCGGGTATTCTTTCGATCCTGCTGTCGAGAAGCAGGACTTGCTGGCCATCCAATAGCTCCTGCAAAGCCGGGCCCGCTTCTTCCATAACGAGGCCGCTGCGCTCTATCAGCGTGCGGAGCTGGCAGGGCTGGCTGGTTTCCAGCGATTGAAGAATGATCTCCGATGAACTGCCTCGGGCCAGGGTCGCCAGCTTGGCAATGACTTCGGAGCGGAAGCGCCGGTGTCGCCGGCGGGGATGAGGGTCGATCACCTGCCCACCGCCTAGAGTAACGGCAGGCGAGGGCTGGCGGACGATGAAACGATCGCCCCTGACCAGGGCCACCGGCTCAGTCAGCCGCAATTGCACCCAGCCCTCTCCCCCCGGCGGGATGGCTTCGCTGTCCAAGAGTCGCGCTTTGGCCATTACCTCCGCAGAACCGCTGAAGAATTTCAGCGGCGCATTGTGCCGCAAGGGGCGCGGGGCGTTGTCCAAATAGCGCAGGCGCACGTCTACTAGCATGGTGGACTTCAGCCAGCCTGGAATGGTCACTACATCACCCCGCTGCACCTCGTCTTTGCCCACTCCCGTCAAATTGATAGCCACCCGGCTGCCGGGAACAGCTCGTTCGATCTTCTCCTTGTGAGTCTGCAGGCCCCGCACTCGTGCCTTCAACCCCTGGGGCAAGACCTCCACCTCCTGACCAACTCGCAAGCTACCCTCAATGAGCGTGCCCGTCACCACGGTGCCAAAACCAGCGATGGTGAACACGCGATCAATCGGGAGCCGGGGACGGCCCAGGTTGCTGCGGGGCGGCACGTTCTCCAGCAGCCTGGCCAATTCCTCCAGCAAGGCCGACAATCCCTGCTTTGTCTTGACTGAGACAGGAACCACGGAGACATCGGCCAGGACGGTATCCTCCAGCAGTTCGGCCACGTCGAGTTGAACGAGTTCCAGCCATTCTTCGTCCTCGATCAGATCCATCTTGGTCAGGGCTACCACGCCGTTCCTCACCCCCAACAGGTGCAGGATAGCCAGGTGTTCGCGCGTCTGAGGCATCACCCCCTCGTCGGCGGCCACTACGAAGAGTGCAGCGTCAATGCCGCCCACGCCAGCCAGCATGTTCTCGATGAAATCCCTGTGGCCAGGCACATCAACGATACCCACTGACTCGCCGCTGGGCAAAGTAAGCCAGGCGAAGCCCAGGTCAATGGTCATCTCCCGTTCCTTCTCTTCTTTGAGGCGGTCCGGATCAATGCCCGTCAGGGCCTCTACCAGCCTCGATTTGCCGTGGTCTACGTGTCCCGCTGTGCCGATTACTCGCAAACGTCATCCACTCCTTCAGCGGATCTCCTCGACCTTTTCCCCCGCGTGCACGATGCGCCCCTGCATCTCGTCGATCTGGCGGCGAGCGTATTCCTGCCAGGTCTGCCACAAGGCCGTGATCTGAGCTCGGTCCACTTTGGCAGATTCCTCCAGCGGCCCAAACCGTGCGGCGTGCTCTTCGTTCCACCTCTCCTGAGTGCGCCAGTGCTGTTCCCAAATCAGCAGGCTCTTCTTCCATCGCTTCTCGTCCTCCGCCTGCCATTCTTCCAGTTGATTCTTCTGGCGTTTCTCCGCCAAGCGTTGTAGCTCCGCCACATCTGCCTGACCCTGCTTCAGGCGCTCCTCGAACTTCTCCAAGGCCGCTAAAGCCTGCTTGTTCCTCCCATACAGCTCCGCCGATTGCTGCATCTGAGCGTCGTGCTTCTCCAACTTTTGGCGCTGCTCTTCCATCTGCTCGGTCCACTCTTTCATCTGCCTCCCGCGCTGCTGCTCACCGAGATTGATGGACTCGCTAAAATCCTTCTGCTCTTGCTTCAGCTCGCTCCCCTGTAAGTCCAGCTCCTCCATCCGGCGCTCACTTTTCCTGAGTAACTCCTCCAACAGTTGCAACTTTGCAGATTGAGCCTCAGTCCTCTTGAACAATTCCGGCGTCTCCTCCTGAAGCTCGGCTATCCGTTTGGCATTCTGCCGGGGATATTCTTCGAGATAGGGCAAATTCCTCGTTCGGTTTTCGAGATCTCTACCGAAGTCGGCTATCCGCTGCTGCAAGCTTAAGAGACTCTCCCCCAGGCGCTGATCCTCAGCTTTTCTCAGTTGTAGCTCCTCTTCATAACGAGGCAGCTTTTGCAACTCCTTCTTCATCTCCCCCAGAACGCGAGCCTGGCTTGCCTGTTCCACTTGCCTCACTCGCACTGCATCCATCTCAGCATTTCGACGCTGCTCATCGTGTCGCTCTATGAGCAGTACCAGCTCATCCCTGAGTTGTTCGAGGGCCTTTTCGAGCTGGGGGAACTTGGTCAGTTGGGCCTGAGTTCGCGCCAACCTCCCCTCCTGCTCCTGTATCCTCCTGGCCTGCTCGGCGATTTCCGCCGACTGGCTCTCCACCCGCTGTTGGAGTTTGCCCAAGTCGGTCTTATCGCGCCGGCGCTCCTCGTCCAGCCAGGTGACCATCTGAGTAAGTTGGTTCAAGTCCATGTTCCACCTCCAATTGGTGATTGACGAGCCAGGGACAACACACTTGCGAAGTGCGCTGCCCCTTACCTCACGTATTCAATTCTTCCACCCGGCCCGTGACCAAGAAGACCACTCGCTCGCCGATGTTGGTGGTGCGATCGGCGATGCGCTCCAGGTTGTGGGCTACCCAAAGCAAATACGTGGCCCGGGTGATGGTTCTGGGGTCCTGCATCATGAAGAACACGAGTTCACGGTACACCTGATCGTACAGGGCATCCACCTCATCGTCCCCAGCGCCGAGGCGTCGAGCTGCGTCGGAGTCGCGACGGATGAAAGCGTCCAACTGTTGGTGAAGGAGCTGACGCCCCTTCTCAGCCATGCGAGGGATGTCAATCAGGGGCTTCAAGGGGGGCCGGTCGCCAATCATGAGAGTGATCTTGGCGATCCCCTTAGCGTAATCGCCCATGCGCTCTAACTCAATTGAGATGTTGGAAACAGCGACGATGATCCGCAGATCGCGGGCCAGGGGCTGCTGGGTGGCAATCAGAACCAGACATCTTTCCTCCAGATCGCACTGAGCCTGATTGATCAAGACATCTTCATCAATGATCTGCCGGGCCAACTCTAAGTCACGATTGGCCAGAGATTGGATCGAGCGCTCTATGGCCCTATCCACCAAATCGCCCACGGCCAACAGGTCTTCCTGCAGCTCGCCGATTTGCTCGTCGAAGGTCTCCCTCGGCATACGTCATCTCCTTCCGCGAAGCCATGCTAATTATACCGCTTAAATCGCCATTTGGCAAAACCGCGGTCGGCTTCCGCCAGTCGCCCGGCTGGGCGTTAGACCGACCTGCCCCGACACAACTCAGCCTTGACAGACAAAGCATAATGGTTATAATTAAGGCATGAACACTCAAGTCCCAGGAGGACCCTCTGGCCAACATGGGAGACGCTATTCGCCTACACATCGAAGATCGCCTGCCCAGCGGCGAACCCATCCCGACAGCCGAGATGGTGAGTCTGGCGACTTTGGAGGAGAGACTTAACCAATGCGCATCGGTATTGACGCGCGGTTGGTCTATTACAGTCAAGCGGGGATTAGTCAGTATACCCTTCGCTTGATTCAAGGACTTGCCGAGAGCGACCGAGAAAATGAATTCATCATCCTACAGAGCCATAAGGACAAGCAGTTCATTACTGATAAGCCCAATTTCAAGCGCGTATCCCTCTGGACGCCAAGTCATCATCGCTTCGAACAGTTTACCCTGCGATTTGAGATCTCAGGCCTCGGCCTGGACGTCCTGCACAGCCCCGATTTTATACCCCCTTTTAGCCGCCACTGCAAATCCATCATCACCATCCACGACCTGGCCTTCCTCGTGTACCCTCACTTCCTCACCAAGGAGAGCGCGCGCTACTACAGCCAGATTGACCAGGCTGTGAAACGGACCGACCACATCATCGCCGACTCCGAGAGCACTAAGCAAGATACCATCCGCCTTTTGGGCGCGCCTGAGCACAAGATCACTGTCGTTTACTTATCAGCCAATCCCATTTTCCGGCCAGTCAACGACCTGGAAATCCTCAAGCTGATTAAGAGCAAACATCACATCACGAGCGATTTCATCCTCTTCGTAAGCACCATCGAACCGCGTAAGAACCTGCCCACGCTTCTAAAGGCTTACCGGCAGTTGTTAGACAGCTACAAGGTCGAGGTGAAACTGGTAGTAGTAGGACGGCGGGGTTGGCTCTCCGAGAAGGTTCTCACCCTCGTGGACGAGCTCAAGCTGACCGACGACGTCCTCTTCCTCGGACGGGTGACCGTCGAGGATTTGCTCCATCTTTACAACGCCGCCCAACTTCTGGTGCAGCCATCCTTCTACGAGGGCTTCGGCCTGCCGCCCCTGGAAGCCATGGCCTGCGGCACGCCGGTAGTGGTCTCCAACGTCTCATCACTACCTGAGGTGGTGGGCGATGCCGGACTATTGGTTGATCCTGAGGACGTTTCGGAGCTAACGGTGGCCATCTGGCGGGTCTTGACCGACGAGGCCCTGCGAGCCGAGTTGATCGCCAAGGGGCTCAAGCGGGCCCAGTGCTTCTCCTGGGAGAAAACCGCGCGCCAGACACTGGCGCTCTACCAGCGCGTCGGCAAAAGCGACTGACAGTTGAAAAATTCGCCACGAGTCGCACGAATCAGCACGAAAAAATAAAAATTGGCGAAAATTAGTATCACTCGTGGCAGAGAAGGGCAGAGAATGAGGATACTGTTTCTCACCCCTCAGCTCCCCTATCCCCCTCACCAGGGCACAACCATAAGAAACTACAATCTGATAGCCAACCTGGCCCCGCGCCACGAGATCCACCTGCTCTCCTTCGTGAGTTCTCAGGATGAAATCGTCACGGCAACTCCACTGCACCAACATTGTCGTAGCATCGAAACCGTCCGGGCTCCCCGCCGTTCCCCACTGAAACGCTTCCTATCGCTGTTCCTCTCCCCTCTGCCCGACATGGCCCTGCGCCTGCCGTCGGCGGAGTTCAGTGCCAAGTTAGCCGCCACACTGCGGCGAGTCCCCTTCGATGTGGTGCAGATCGAAGGCATTGAGATGGCACCACACTGGATGTCGGAAGTTAGAAACTGGAAGTTGGAACTCGAAACTCCAAACTCCAAACTCCAAACTCTCATCTCCGTCTTCGACGATCACAACGCCGAGTACGTCCTGCAACAGCGAGCCTTCGAGACCGACGCCCGGCAACCCAGGCGTTGGGTCGCGGCCCTTTACTCCTTCATCCAGTGGAAAAAGCTCAGCCGCTACGAGACCATGATTTGCCGGCTGGCCGATCAGGTGGTGGCCGTCTCCGAGGCCGACAAGGCCGCGCTGCAACGGCTAGTACCAGGCCTCGACGTTACCGTTGTCCCCAACGCCGTTGACGTAGCATACTACACCTCCAACGACATTCAGCCCTCACCGCTACCCCCTCGTTCCCTTATTTTCACCGGCAAAATGGACTTTCGCCCCAATGTGGATGCCGTCCTCTGGTTCTGCCAGGAGGTGTTGCCTCTGGTGCGAAGGAAGCTGCCCGACGCGCGTTTTTACATCGTCGGCCAGAGCCCTCACCGCCGCGTTCTGCGCCTGGCCAACGATCCGGCGGTAACAGTCACCGGTTACGTAGACGACGTGCGTTCCTACATCGCCGGTGCCTGTGTTTACGTGGTGCCCTTGCGCATGGGAGGCGGCACGCGCCTCAAGGTACTGGAGGCCATGGCTATGGGCAAACCCATCGTCTCCACCTCGCTGGGCTGCGAGGGCTTCGAGGGTCTCGAATCTGGTAAGGAGTTGTCCCTGGCCGACACCCCGGAGGATTTCGCCCGGCGGGTGATGGAGCTCCTTGGCGATGCCGCCCGGCGGGAAAAGCTGGGGCAAGCAGCCCGGCGCTTCGTCGAGCAGCGGTATGACTGGCGGCTCATCGTCCCCAGATTAGAGCAGATCTATGAGAAACTGGATGTTGGAGGTTAGAAATTGGAAGTTAGACTACGAGACAAGAAATCCAACCTCCAACCTCCAACATCTAACTTCCATTCGAGAACACCACGCCAGCAAGTTCGATTGTTCCTCCTACGTCTAATACCGAATCTACTCAGGCCCCTGAAGCTATCAAGCCGCCAGAGCCACCCGTCTCCCCAATCCATCCTACTCATCCGCCCCGATCACCTGGGCGACCTCCTTTTCACCACCCCCGCCCTCCGGCTGCTGCACGAAGCCTTCCCCCAGGCTCTCATCACCTATCTCGTCGGCCCCTGGTCAACAGCTATCGTCGAGAGCAACCCCCACGTTGACGAAATCGCCCTCTGCCCCTTCCCCGGCTTCACCCGGCAGAAAAAGCGATTCTTTCTCAAACCTTATGTCATTCTTCTTCGATATGCCCGACTGTTGAGGCGAGAAAACTTCGACCTGGCCATCGTTCTCCGCTTCGACCACTGGTGGGGGGCCTTGCTGGCTCATCTGGCCGGCATCCCCCGCCGCGTGGGCTACGACATCGCCGAGGTTCGGCCCTTTCTGACCGACATCGTCCCCTATTCATCCGGGCGCCATGAGGTGGAACAAAATCTGGCTTTGGTGGAGTGGGTAACGAGTAACAGGTTACGAGTAACGAGGGCCCCGCTGGAGTTCAATTTGATCACTGAAGATGAGGTGTTCGCTGAAGGTTACCTGGCGAGGCACGGTGTTGGGGATAGCGACTGGCTGATTTGCGTTCACTCTGGGGCCGGGGCGCCGGTCAAGTTGTGGCGAAACGAAGCCTGGGCTCAGGTAGCTGATGCCCTGGCTCAACGGTACGAATCTAAGGTGATCTTGACCGGCGCAGAAGAGGAGGCATCCTTATGCAGGGCCATCGCCGAACGAATGATCACGAGACCCATCGTGGCCGCCGGGGAGACGAGTTTGTCAGAGTTGGCAGCCATCATGGCCCGCTGCCGATTGGTGCTCGGAGTGGACAGCGGGCCTCTACATCTCGCCGTGGCCCTGGGCGTCCCGACGGTGCACCTTTTCGGCCCGGTGGACAGCCGCGCCTTCGGTCCCTGGGGCGATCCAGCCCATCACATCGTCGTCACCTCTGAGATGCACTGCATCCCCTGCAACCGCCTCGACTACGCCCCCGCCGAGCTGCACCAGCACCCGTGCGTGCGAAACATCACGGTGGAGCAAGTGCTGGAGGCGGTGAAAGGGTTGATAAAGGGGAATCCTTGACTGCTAAAACAGACCGTAGTATAATTACCCAAGAAGAACAGCGGATCCCTTCGACAGGCTTTCACTACCCGACATTTCGGGCAGTGACCCTCCCGCAGGTTCGAGAAGGGTGAAGGTGTCGGGTAATGAACGACAGGCTCAGGACAAGCAGCAGGATTTACGGATCGGCTGCGCAGGCGTGGGCCATGGGGGCATGGCCCACTATCCGCCAATCCTGCACATCCGTGTTCTACCAGGAGGTGAGGAGCATGGCAGAAGAAGGCGTTCACGCTAAGGAGTTCGTCTTCGAAGACTGGCTGGCCGAGGGCATCAGAGGTTGCAGGGCGAGTTACAAGAAGCTCTCGCCACACTTGACTGAGGAATTCCGCGAACACACCCAAGCTGCTCGTCGGGAGATGCTATTGGCCATGCGCAGCCTGCTCGATGCAGCCATCGAATCTACCGAAGAAAAACCCAGGAAGAAAGCCACCAAGATCAAGGTAGAATAGGAAAGCCTGGCCGGTTTCAGAAAACGAAACCGTCCATGTTTTTAGACCGGCTTTCGCGGCGCTACCCGGACCGTCTTCTCGTGACTGCAAGTCACCAGGCCGGGGCCAGCACCCTTGATCGGACGCACGTATCGTCGTTCGGTGTAGTCCACGTCCACGTCGGTCGAACCCCGCGCCTGGGAGTAGTATGCCGCCAACCGGGCCGCCTGTCGCAAGGTGGCCTCCGGCACTTCTCGCCCCCCAGTCTTGACGACAACGTGAGCGCCGGGCGCGCCCCGGACGTGCAGCCACAGGTCGTCAGGAGCAGCCCGCCTAAAGGTGACCTCTTCGTTCTGACGGCTGTTCCTGCCCACCAGGATGAGCAAACCATCCTGAGAATTCACCGCCAGCGGCTGGCTGCGCCCCACTTTCCTTCGTCGGCGCTTCTCCCTGATGTAGCCGGCTTCGGACAAACTGGCCTCGACCTCCTGGATCTCAGGCCGATTGGCCGCCAGATCCAGATCGGTCTCCAACTGATCGAGATAGCGCATCTCCAGCTCCGCCCGCCGCAACAGGGCGGGAATCTCCCCGGCCGCGCTCTTGGCCTTCTTGTATCTCCCAAAGTAACGCTGGGCACTCTCCACCGCTGAGAGATGCGGGTGCAGTTCGATCAGCAGGGGCGGCTCGTCGGGGTCGAGGGGCGCTGTCAGCTCCCGCTGCCCAGGCTTGATGCGGTGAGCATAGGCCAGGATCATCTCCCCCTGGCAGCGCAATTCCTCCACCTGCGCCTGCAAGACCCTCGATCTCTCCAAAGCCTCCCGCTTCCTCCGCACTCTCTCCCTGGCCCGAACGATAGCCTCTCGCACTCTCCGCCTGGCTGCCGCATAAGCATCCTCGCCGACCGCCTGCCCGTAGTAAGTCTCCACTGCCCGGCTGATGCTCTCCACCTCTTCCCAATCGCCATACTGGGTCAGAGGATAGGGAGCGAAGGCCACCACGCGCTCGTCCTCCCTTACGATGCTGGGCTGACAGCGGTGCTCCCACACTGGCATCAGCATCTCTTGAAAAGCCTCCAGCAAAGGGGAGACTTCGATCACCTGCGAGACGGTCGTCGCAGCATCGCCCAGGGCCCGGCAGACCACTTCCCTGGCTATGAGAGGGCTGACAGCGCCGATGCCCGCCACCAATGCTCTCCAAATGGGGGACTCAGGAGAAGCCTCGAACAGGATGTCCCGTAGGCGCAATTCGGTGACGTCGGTGGGATCGAGCTTGGACTGGGGCGGCGGGGGAACGTAGAGGTGCTGGGGCAGAATACGGCGGTAGCGGCTCATCTCAGGCCCCACCCGCTTGATACATTCCAAAATGAGACCTTCTTCAGCCACCAAAACGATGTTGCTGTAACGGCCCATGGTTTCGACGATCAGGGTGGTGTTGCCCTCTGGGTGCTGCACCCCGATGTGGAGCACCCGTTCAAAGGGTGGCTGCTCGATGGCCGCGATCCGTCCCCCGCTCACGTATTTGCGCAACAGAAGTAGCAGCGGCGTGGATTTCTCCACCCCGCGCCGCAGCTTCTCCCCTGCCAGGTGTAGGCGGGCGTGCTCAGGGTGAGCCGAGGCCAACAGGTATCTGCGCTCCCCGTGGGCATAGACTTCCATCCCTACCGAAAGATCATCGGGGAAGAGAACCTTCTGCACCCGCCCGCCCAGGATCTGAGCTCGTAGCTCGTCGGCCACGGCAGCCATAGTTAAGGCATCAAAATACATCTTCGAGGTCTTTGCGCATCAAGGGCATGAAAGAAGGCACTTCCTCTGGAAGCCCTGTTTCCCAGTCGAGGTGCAGCTTCATAACGAAATCATCCAGGGTGTCGCCTCCCCTGACTCTAATCCTCTTCAGCTCGAAGGGCTGCTGGGAGGATTGCCGATCGCCCTGATTGATGGTGACCGCTCCCCAAAAGTAGGCCGAGCGCAGGACATCCACTACCTGCTGATCATACCTGCCCGACGGGTATGAGAAGAAACGCGACGTCTTGCCCGTGCGCTCCTCAATGGCCTCTTTGGAGGCCATGATCTGCCAGACCACGTAATCAACGGGCTGGTCCCTGAGATCGGGATGGGTGTAGGTGTGGGGCTCGAACTCCATGCCACCGGTGCTCATCTCCTTGACCTGATCCCAGGAGACGTATTCCTCGTTCTCCTGATCAATGGGGGCGGTGATGAGGAAGAAGGTTCCCACAAAGCCGTGCCTCTTGAGCAGGGGGTAGGCGCGAGTGTAGTTATCCCGATGACCGTCATCGAAGGTCAGAATGATCGGCTTGCGAGGCAGGCGTTTGCCCATGGCCAGATAGTAGATGAGGTCACGCAAGGTGATGGAATGATAGCCAGCTTTCTTCAAATAGCGCAACTGCTCCTCGAAATCCTGGGGCGTGACGGAGAGATCACGGCGGACATCGTCGGCATCGGACGGGGGGACGGAGATGTAATGGTACATGAGAATAGGAACTCGCGCTTCCCGTTCTACTCCATCCGGCGTAGGCATGGAGGTAGGAGTTGGCGTGGGAGTTGGAGTGAGGGTAGGGGTTGATGTAGGAGTCGGGGTAGGAGTTGACGTGGGCGTGGTGGTTGGGGTAGGAGTCGCCGTAGACGACGAGGAGTTCCCAACCTGGGGCAACAGTACGCATCGTAACCTGGTCTGAGTGGGGGTGCTCGTCGGGGTCAGAGTCACCGTCGAGGTTGGAGTCGGGGTCACTGTCAGGGTCGGGGTCGCTGTCGCCGTCGGGGTCAGGGTTGGGGTGGCCGTGGGAGCAGTCAGGAGATGTACAACCCCAGGGGGCACAAGAGGCAACTGGAGCACGGTGGCGATGACTACCGCCAGGGGTAAAATGATCATCTTCAGATATTCGCCCAACTTTGCTGGGACATAAGTTCGCAAGTCTATCTCCTTGGCTCAGTCGCCCCTAGAGGATACTGCAACCAAGGAAAACTGTCAAGTTCGACGAAAAAGAGAAAAGACCCTTAGGGCTTCCACAACCCTAAGGTCTGTGTCTGACTAAAGCGCCTCCACAGCTTCTGCATAACTGTACACCTCTATCCCCAACTTTTCCGCCACACGTTGGGCATACTCGTCCACCATTGGTGAGATGATCAGCCTCTTGGTAGCCTTTTGCTGATGTTCTTGCTCGTAAAACTCGACCTTGCGGCCAAAGGCATACACATCGCTGCGGCTCATTGAAGATTTAATCTCGCAGATGATCAACAGGCCATCCTTGATAATGATGTCCAACTCTACCTGGTCGGGATGGCCAAAGACGTAGCCCGCCTCGTCAAACTCGGTGACGTTTCGCACCTCGACGGCAAAGGACTCCTCCAGGATAGCCTTCAAGGCGCTTCTGAAGGATTGCTCGGTGTACAATCCCCACCGCGCCCCCAATGCCCCGATGGTACTGTCGTGCTTGCGGGACAACCCCCGGATTTCTTGCAACATTTGGTTGATCACCCTCTGGTTTTCGTCCCACTTCCTGTTTTGCTCATCCCACTTTCTGCTTTGCTCCTCACGGTCCCGGCGCAGTTCGTCCAGCAGACGGTCAAAACGGCTTTCGGTTTCCGTCTTGTCTGCAAACTGCGTGCGGGCCAGATGCAGGATGAACTGCTGCATTTCCACGTCTTCCCGCATAATCGCCGGTAGCTCACGCCTGATGATCTGTTTGATCTGCGTTACGCTCATTCTTTTCCTCCATAGTCCCTGTGAGCCCCTGGCGACCAATGGTGCATCTCCTCAACGCCAGGATACCACACGGACTTGTTCACGAGTCTCTTGTACACCAGGGTGCCGACTTTAGTATACCACACGCCACGTCCAACGTCAAGTCCCCAGCGTTCGATCCCTGGCAAGCAAAAACCCCTGAGGCTACAACAACTTAATCTTGAGTTTGCACGGCATTCGCTTCTCCTGCCAGATGCTTGCGCACCAGTTCGATCACCGCAGCCCCATATTTCTCCAGCTTGCTTGGGCCAACGCCTTTCAACTCGGACAAAGCCTCCAGCGTGACGGGGCGGTGCGCGGCGATGGCGCGCAGGTGGCTGTCGTGAAAGATGACGTAGGGTGGCACCTCCTGCGCACGAGCCTGCTCCAGCCGCCACGCTCGCAACGCCTGGAACAGCGTCTCATCCGCGTCCGGTCCCTCTTCGTATTCTTGGGGTGACTTGCGCGGTGGCTCCTTCACCGGACGGATCAGATCGTCCAGCGCAGATGGGTTCTGCAGCGCCGCCTTGCCTGTGGATGTGATGTCGAGCACAACACCGCCATGATCGAGCTGGCGTGCTTGCAGGAATCCGCCGCCCTCCAGGCGATCCAGCAGGCGGCCAACGGCGGTCGCTGAGCGAAAGGCCAACGCCCCAAAGCCTCCGTGGTGACGGGCCTTATCTGGTGCCTGCGGATCGCCGCGTAGGATGCGCGCTAGACTGAGCCGCCCCCAACTCCACGGCGCGGCCGCTACGCAGCGCAGGATGGTGAGAAACTGCTCCCGCTCATCGGGCAGACCGGCAGCCGGCGGCGGCTGGATTTCGACGCAGTTGTCACAGGCAGTGCATCGCTCAATAGTGCGACCGCCCAGGTAGGCATTGATGTAGCCGTGACGGCAGCGCACGGTTCGGGCATAGGCGGC
Source organism: uncultured Anaerolineae bacterium (assembly GCA_964625745.1). Taxonomy (GTDB): domain Bacteria; phylum Chloroflexota; class Anaerolineae; order VGOG01; family VGOG01; genus CAZVCJ01. The sequence goes on from CAZVCJ010000006.1 coordinate 32,946, forward strand.
GATCTCGTCCACACGCTGAGCCTGGATGGTCTCGTATCGCTCCAGCAGGGTGGCGATTCGCTCGGCGGCGTCCACTGGTGGCGGCAGCAACTCCAGCAGCAGGTCGCGTCCAGCGGGGCGATAGCTCAACCAACCGGCGTCGGCCCAGGCCAGCACTTGATGTTCGATGTCATTGAGGGGCAACTCGGCCTGCCGTGCCACGTCCACCAGATCCAGGGTCAGCGGTTGGCCGGGCCGCAGCCGGGCGGCCTGACAGAAGGCCGACAGTTCAGGCGCGGAGGCAGGCACATCGCTGGTCGTCAGGCAAACGATGGCCGCGCGGGGCACGTCGGGGCCGCGTCGCAACAGGGCCACCTCCTCCAGCAGGCTCAGGGCCACGCGCACTCGCGTGTCGTCGGCCTGCAGATCGCGCTCCAGGTCCGCCGTCGCAACCCGACCGGAGGAGACATTTCCCAGGCGGTGCTTGACGGCAGCGTAGGCAGCCCGCAGGAATTCGACCGGCAGCGCGTTCTGACGGGTGCGGCGGGTCAGCGTGGCTCGGTCCGATGGCGTGTACATCAGCAAGCAGCGGGCGGGCAACCCGTCGCGCCCGGCCCGGCCAGCCTCTTGATAATAGGACTCCAGCGAAGCGGGCGGGATGAAGTGAATTATGAAGCGGATGTCTGGCTTGTCAATGCCCAGGCCGAAGGCAATCGTCGCCACGACCACGCGGATGCGGCCAGCCATGAAGTCGTCCTGCACCCCGGCCCGGTCGGCGATGCCGGCGTGATAGTGACCGGCGACGATGCCACGTCCGCGCAGCAGCGCGGCCAGTTCCTCGCAGCGAGCACGGGTGCCAGCGTAGACGATGCCGCTGCCGGGTTCAGCCTGGCAGAAGGCCAACAGATGGCGCAATTTGTCGTCGGCGTTGCGGGCGTGGAACACCGCCAGTCGCAGGTTGGGACGGGTCACATCGCCGGCGATGACGCGCATGTCGCCCAGGTGCTTGATGATGTCGCGCCGCACGCGCGGTGGCGCGGTCGCGGTCATGGCCAACAGCGGCGGATTGTCCAGCGCTTGCCGCGCCCGCCCGATGGTGAGGTAGTCGGGCCGAAAGTCGTGGCCCCACACGCTGACGCAGTGCGCTTCGTCAATCACCAGCCGGTCCACGCCCGCGCGCCGCAGCGCGTGCAGAAAGGTCGGTTGGCGTAGCCGCTCCGGGGCGGCGTAGACCAGTCGGTAGGCTCCTTCGGCGGCCTGCTCCAGCCGCCACCGCAGTTCGTCCCCCTCCAGGCTGCTGTTGATAGTGGTCGCCCGCCGTCGCACGTTTGCGGGTAGTGAATCCACCTGGTCCTTCATCAGGGCGATGAGAGGCGAGATGACCAGCGATGTGCCCTGCTCAGCGAGAAGTGCCGGGAGCTGGTAACATAGCGACTTGCCACCGCCGGTGGGCAGGATGGTCAACACGTCCTCGCCGCGCAGAACGCAGGCGATGGTCTCCAACTGGCCGGGCAGGAGATTCTCGAAGCCAAAGATCCGGTGGACGGCCTCGGCGATGTGTGACCTCTCCTCTTCGGAGACAGGGATTTCATCGAAGGTAGGCAAAGGTTCTTCTGCCCCCCCTCGCTCCCCCCCGAAATCGGGGGGGAGGTCGCGGGGTGTGGGGATGGCGGGTCGCTCTCGAGGGGTTGGGAAGAGGGCGGCTCGCAGTTCGGCCAGTTCGTCGGCGTAGCGGCGCTCCAGCTCGGCCTCCAGGTCAGCGACGCGGGTCTCCTCGCCGCTGGCCCGGAAGTGGTCGCGCAGCCGGCGCAGGTAGGTGACAGAGAGAGGAGTCTCCTCGTCGGCGGTGCGCAGCAACCGCACGGCGTAGCCGCTGGCAGTCACCCAGTCGTCGAGGGCCTGGTAGAGGGAGAGCATCCCCAGCAAGTAGGAGCGCCCTTGGGGACGCAACTCGTTCAGGCGGCGGTAGGCGTCCAGCGCGGCTTGCGTGTCCCCTCGCACCAGCTCGACCTCGCCCAGCAATCCCCAGACCGTCACACTGTCCTCATGTTCCTCAACGAGGGCGCGGGCGATCTGATGGGCGGCCTCCACGTCGCCTCGGGCCAGGTGGACGCGGGCCAGGAGCGAGCGGGCGGTGAGGGAGGTCTTGAGCCGTAGTCGCTCCTGCATCACCGTCAGCGCGTCGTCGGGCTGGTCCTGGGCCAGAAAAGCCCTCACCCGCAGGTCGAGCAGCGAGACGAGGGTAGGACCACGGGGGATGAGGATGTCCAGGCAAGCGTGAGCTTCTGCGACGTGGTCCCAACGCAGGAGGAAGTTGAGCAGGCGACTGCGCTGATTGCTTGCCAGTTGGAGAGTTTGTCGAGGAGCGATCTCCAGCTCGTCCAGTGCATTTGTCATTGGTCATTCACCTCGTAATCCGGCACGACGTGCACCCCGACGACGAGCGGCCAGTACTCCCCCTGCCATTCGCGGCTCAACCCTACGGCCAGGTAGAGGGCTTCGGCACCCAGTCGTGCCAAGAGCACATCGTGGTCCAATGTCAGCAATCCACCCTTGTTGCCCAGCCAGGTCCGGCCCAGCGCGTGCCACTTGAGGTCGGTTACGGAGACGCCGCGCTGTTTGGTGGCGCGAGGATGATTGGCATCGCCCGGTAGCACAAAGCCCATCCGCGCTTCGTACTTGCCGGAGTAGGCATCCAGCGAGAAGCGCGCCCACACCTGCTCTGGCTGCACCAGGCAGAGCGAGCGGGTGTGGTGGATGAGCACGTCCTCCGGGGCACGGTCGAGATGCCTGGCGAAGAAACGGGCCCGCTTCTCGCCCTCCAGACGGCGCAGCAGCCGTGGCCGGTGGCGGACGAAATCGGTGAGCCAGTCCTCGACGTGGGGCGGGTCGGGACGCGGCGCGACCAGGTTCAGTTCAATCACGTCGCTGCACTGCACCAGGCGGCCGTTGGCGTCGGTCATATCGCCCGGCAGAACGGTGCCGAAGTCACGCACCGGCCTCACCCAGCGCAGGCCGCTGACGGGGTCTGGCTGGCGGGTAAACCCGGCCGTGCAGATGCCGCTGAGCATTTTGGTCATAGCCAAGATGAGGACTTCTTGGGGTGGCATGGTGTTCTCCTCACTCTGCCCTATGATACCAGAAGTGGCGAAAAAAGGGAAGCCTGGGCAAAAAGCCACCTGCATCAACTGCTTTGAAAAGCCAGCCACTGGCACTCATGGCCCCTTGATCTACTACTGACGCGGGACGCACGATTCTCTCCGCCCGCGAATACACCACCGCCTCCCTGCTGATCTGTTTCGCCGAATACCTGCGGGTTTGATTTCAAACGGATTCTGTGCCATAATTATAGATGACTTTGGGAGGTTGAATCACTATGGCCGACGAGCCTGAGAGCCTTACCGAGCGCGAACTGGAGGTCCTTCGATTGGTAGCAACCGGAGCTAGCAATCAGCAGATCGCCCAGGAGCTGTTCATCAGCGTCAACACGGTAAAGGTTCACCTGCGAAACACCTTCACCAAACTGGGGGTGCAATCACGCACCGAAGCCACCCTTTACGCCATCAAAGAGGGCTGGATCGAGGGCATTCAATTGCCTGAGGAAGCCGAAATGCAACAGCCAGTGCCTCGATTTACCTGGCAGCTTGGGATAGTGATTGTGGTAGTGGCCCTGTTGGTGATCGCGGTGATCTCCCAGACGGTCACTCGTCCATTCCGCAATTCGGCAGGAAGGGAAGCAATGCTCACCTCCGAAGCGGCCGCAGCCACGGTGAGCGCGTCGGTGCAGCGCTGGAAGGCCGGGGCTCCCCTGCCCACCCCCCGACGAGGACTGGCCGCCATCGCCTACGAGGGCCGCGTCTACGTCATCGGAGGGGAGTCTGCCGACGGCGTGACCAGGGCTGTCGAGAGATACGACCCGGAGGCCGATGGCTGGACGCCCCTGGCCGATAAGCCCACTGCGGTCGCCGACGCAACTGCCGCCCTCATCGGGGGCGAGATCTACGTGCCCGGCGGGCGCACTCTCTCCGGAAGCCCAACCACCGTTGTAGAAGCCTACGATCCAGAAACCAACGTCTGGGAGGCTAGGGCTCCATTGCCGGTGGCCCTGAGCGCCTACGCCCTGGCCGCGCTGGAGGGCAAGCTCTACCTGTTCGGTGGCTGGGATGGCTCCGCCTATCTGGATTCCGTCTACGAATACGATCCGGCGCAAGACGTTTGGGCGGCCAAGACTCCCATGCCCACCGCGCGGGGATTTGCCGGCGCTGCCGTAGCCGACGGCAAGATCTACGTGATAGGGGGATACGATGGCCAGGATGATCTGGTCGCCAATGAGGAGTACGTGCCCAGCCAGGACGATGGACGAGGGAATCCCTGGGCAGTGAAGTCGCCTATGCCAGTTGGGAGGGCCGGATGCGGCGTCGCCGTGGCCGCCAACATCATCCACGTCATCGGCGGCGGTTGGGAGAGAGAGGTGGCAGACGGAGTCAAGTACAATGTCCGCACCGACGAATGGGAGCCCTTTGACGTTCCCGTGAGTGGACAGTGGAGAAGCTTAGGCCTGGCAATGGTAGACACCGAGATATACGCTATCGGCGGCTGGAACGGGGACTACATGGACGCTAATCAAGCATACACAGCCATCTTCACCGTAATCCTGCCGATGCTCGAATCGCGGTGATCTGCCGAATAGTGTAGGCTAAGGAACCTGGTTTCTGATTGAGGCAATTGCCCCCTTGTGTCATAATCATCCCAGGTCTGGCCAGACATCGAGATTCAAGGAGGTTGGCTCTATGCACAAAGAGGGCGTCTCCATCAAGAAGCTGACCACCATCCAGCAGTTCCACCAGTGCGAGGGGTTGCAGAGGCGAGTCTGGGGACTGAACGATACCGACGTCGTCCCCCTGCACCTCCTCCTCACTGCCCAGAAGAGTGGCGGGCTGGCGCTGGGCGCGTTCGACGAAGAGGGAGAGATGGTCGGTTTCCTCTTCGGTTTCCTGGGGGCGTGCGAGGCAACTGCCCAGCAGCTCAAGCACTGCTCCCACATGATGGGCGTGCTGGAAGAGTGGCGGGGCCGAGGGGTGGGATACCGGCTCAAACTGGTCCAGCGGGAGCACGCCCTGGCCCAGGGGCTGGATCTGGCGACCTGGACCTACGATCCCCTGGAAAGCCTCAACGCCGCCCTCAACATCGGCAAGCTGGGCATTGTCTGTCACACCTACCTTCGCGACCTTTACGGCGAGCTGGAGGACGACCTCAACGTAGGACTCAGCACCGACCGACTCCAGGTCGAATGGTGGGTCGCCAGCCAACGAGTTGTCCACCGCCTGGCCGCCCCCTCTTCATCCCCTCCAAAGTTGGGGGGAAAAGAGGGGGGGCAGGGATACCGGCCCTCTCTGGACACCGTCCTCGAAAGCGGAGCCCAGTTGCTCAATCCGGCGACGGCCGGGGCCGACGGCCTGGTGTGGCCATCCCCGGTCCCCTCTGAGCCAAAGGCAGAGACCGTCCTGGTCGAGATCCCGGCCCACTTGCAAGCCATCAAAGCAGCCGACATGGGACTGGCCCGCCACTGGCGGGCCCACACCCGGGAGGTATTCGAACGCTGCTTCGCCGTGGGCTACACCGTGACCGAATTCGTCAGCCAGATGCGGCCCTTCGACAGCCCTTCGACGGGGCTCAGGACAAGGCTCAGGATGCAGGACAAACTGCGGCGCAGCTACTATGTCCTGCAGCGAGACTTCGAGGTGGTCTGACAACGGCTGGATCCGACGATCCCAGCCGGAGCAACGTGGAGCCAGATTCAATCAGCACGGGCATACATCCCCCGCCAGTCGTTGAGCCGCACTTTGAGCAGTTCCCCCAGCATCATTAGGGTGTCCTTGATGGGACTGACCCTGCTGTTGGCCATGTAGTACCAGTTGATGGGCACCTCGACGATGCGGTAGCCCCGCTTATGGGCGATGAACAGCACCTCCACGTCGAAGCCCCAGCCCTCAATAGTCTGATAAGGGAAGATGTCGCGGGCCACCGCTCGCCGAAAGCACTTGAAGCCGCACTGGGTGTCCTGAAAGCCGGGCACGGTCAACAGGCGGACGAGGAAGTTGAACACACGTCCCATGAGATGGCGGTAGTCTGGCTCGCCGTAGCGTCGGGCTCCCTCCACCTCCCGCGAGGCGATGGCCACGTCGTAATCGTCCAGGGCTGGCGGGAGGAACCTGGCCACCTCTTCGATGGGCATGGAGAGGTCGGCGTCGCAGAAGAACAGGTACTCCCCCCGCCCGGCCAGCATGCCCAGCTTGATGGCTAACCCCTTACCTGGCCGCTCCTCTCGGACCATGGAGATGAGGGGATAACGGGCCACGAACTCCTCGACCACACCCGCGGTGTTATCCTGGCTGGCGTTCTCGACCACGATCACCTCGGCTTCGTAGTCCTGCTCCTCAAGGAAAGCCACGATTTTGTCCAGGCTTCCCGGCAGCCGCTGCTCTTCATTGTGAGCAGGGATGATTATCGAAAGAAGCAGTTCAGGCTTTGGCCTGCTGTTTGTTTCGTTTCTTGTCATGAGACATCTATACGAGTTTCAGGTTTCAGGTTTCGGGTTTCGGGTGGTGGAATGACACACCCGAAACTCAAAAACTCGGAACTTCCTTTCCGTCAAGGTGCTGTGAATCAGTCAATATTGATTCCAGATACTCATTGGAAACCCGCCTGCTGGCTTGCACGACGCGGCGCCTGGCCAGCATCCGGGGCAAACCCCACAGTCCGGCCAGTTGCCCCCGCAGCCGGGCCCGGGCAGCCTCCCCCCGCCAGGCTCTTAGAGCTTTCCACGCGATATCAACCTGGGCACGGACAATCCGCCGCCAGTGTTTTCTCAGCAAGGCCGTCGGGTAATTCTTGGCAATGAGGTAAATAAAGTTGCGGCCGCAATAGTAGCTGGCAATCCTCCCTCCGCCGGTGGCGCTCAGTTTGTGGTAGACTATTGCCTTGGGGACGTAGACGCACTTCCAGCCCGCCAGTTGAGCCCGCCAGGCCAAATCCACGTCCTCGCAATAGGAGATCAGGTCCTCGTCGAAGAGGCGCACCTCGTCCAGCATGGCTCGGCGATAGGCCGAGGCGACGCCCGCTGCTCCAAAGACGTACTCCTCGCGGTCGAACTGCCCCTCGTCCCGCTGCCAAACGCCACGGTTGCCCGGCACTCCATCCACTCCGTAGAAATCCCCAGTCGTGTTGATGACGTCGCGACGGTCGAAGAGGAGCACCTTGGGAGTGGCCATCCCCGCTTCAGGGTGCCGGGCCAGGGACCCCGCCAGTTCCTCCAGCCAGTGCTGGTCTGCCTCAGCGTCGTTGTTGAAGACGGCGATGATCTCCCCCCGGGCTTGGCGGATGCCGGCGTTCACCCCACCAGCAAAGCCCCGGTTCTCCGGCAGGGCCACCGCTTTCACCTCCGAGTAATCCTTCTCCAGAAGCTCCAGCGAGCCATCGGTGGAGCCATTGTCCACCACGACGACCTCAAAGTTGGGGTGGCTCTGACGGCGCAGGGAGTCGAGGCAGGTGGGGAGGTGGTGGGCGCCGTTCCAGTTGGGAACGATGATGGAAGCTGGAAGTTGGAGATTTGAGATTTGAGATTTGAGATTTGAGATTTGAGATTGGGTATTGGGTATTGACATCTCACTGCTCAGTGAAATAGGCTCGTAGGGCCTCTTCCCAGGGGCGCAGGGTGATTCCCAAAGCGGTGGCGGCGCAGAAGTTGCGGATCGGCGTGTAAGGAGGAGGGGTAGAAGGGCGGGCGTACTGGTCGGAGGCGATGGGGTGAACGGGAATGTGCCCTCGCCCTGCCAGCTCCAGGATCTTGATGGCGAAGTCATAACGGGAGCACACGCCCTCGTTGGTGAAGTGGTAGATGCCGTAGTGGTCGGTGCGGATCAGTTTGGCGATGGCCTCCGCCAGGTCCGGGGCGTAGGTGGGGGAGCTGATCTCGTCGGCTACCACGCGCAACTCACCCCGCTCGTCGGCGAGGCTGATCATCTTGGTCACGAAGTTGTTGCCGCCCTGGGCGTAGAGCCAGGCGGTCCTCACAATGTAGAAGCGATTCAGGAGAGTTCGGGTGAAAAACTCACCCGCCAGCTTAGACCTGCCGTAAGCGTTGATGGGATTGGTCTGGTCGAACTCCAGATAGGGCTCACCCTTGGTTCCATCGAAGACCTCGTTGGTGCTGACGTAGACCATAGCCGCGCCGCACTTTTGGCAAGCCAGGGCCACGTTTTGGGCGCCCAGGCCGTTGATTCTATAAGCTGCGTCGGGATCGCGCTCGCAGCCATCAACGTTGGTCACGGCTGCAGCATGGATCACCACCTGGGGGGCGAAATCGGCCATAGCCTGAGCGACGGCCTGCCTGTCGGTGATGTCGTGTTGCGGTAGATCCAGGCCGAAAAGCGTCTCCCCTTTTAGCACCCCTTGCAGCGATTTGCCCAACTGTCCTTTGTGCCCTGTGATAATGATGCGCATTTCCACCTCCTCCGGTCGCTACTTTGCTTCACCTAGATTATAGCAGCTTTCGGCTACTTGGGCAATCCTGGGCACATCGGCAGTATCCAGCATTCGGGGGAAGTAAAAAAGGTCAGGCGCCATCGGTGGCCAAAAGAAAAAGCGGGGGAAATCCCCGCTCTCCTTGCGCCCTTGCACCTTCGCTGGATACGCCACTATCAGTGGCAAAGAAGCACAACAGCGTCAGGCGAGCCCAATCAGGCCCTCCTCTGAATCCATCTCCATCATCTCCCCCGTGGCGGTGAAGACCACCCGCTCGCAGATGTTGGTCACCCGGTCGGCGGCGCGCTCCAGGTTGTGAGCCACCCACAACAGGTAAGTAGCCTGGTCTATGGTGCGCGGGTTGGCCATGATGAAGGTGAGCAGCTCCCGGTAGACCTGGTTGTAGAGAGCGTCTACCTCATCGTCCTCGGCGGGGATAGCCCGGGCCAGGGCCACGTCTCGTCGGACGAAGGCGTCCAGCGCCCGGTGGAGCATGTCCCGCGCTTTCTCGGCCATGCGGGGGATGTCAATGAGGGGCTTGAGCAGAGGCTTCTCGCCCATCATCAGGTTGACTCTGGCGATGCCCTTGGCGTAGTCCCCAATCCGTTCCAGCTCTGTAACGATTTCTAGCACCGCGGCAACGGTGCGCAGGTCACCAGCCAAGGGTTGTTGGGTGGCGATGAGGACCAGACAGTCAGCTTCAATAGCGAAGCGCTTCTCGTTGATGACACGATCCTGAGCGATCAGACGCCGAGAGCCCTCCACGTCCCGCCTCTTGAGAACCTCCACCGATTCAATGATGGCTTCCTCCACCATGCTGCCCAAAACCAATACCTCATCTTGGAGGCGTTGCAGTTCTCGGTCAAAGGTTTCTCGTACCATCTCGTCACTCCTCCAGCTCATAGAGCAAATCAGTCAACTCGTCCATCCAGTTGTCCAGTTCGGCTTCATCCCCCAAACGACAGGCCTCGTCAATCATCGCCAGGGCTTCGGCCAGATCTTCGGCGTCTTCGGGCTCCAATTCGCCACTCTGTAGCAACTTGCGCCCCTGGTCCACCATCGCCTGGCTCCCTTCGTCGAGAACCAGCGCCGGGATGGTTTCCGCCAGCCGTTTCTGGGCCTGGCTGATCTGCTCCTGGGTCAGCCGTTCCTGCGAGGCGGCTACTGTAATACCTGCTTCTTGACCACTGCCCCGGTCGGTGGCTTTGACGTGCAAAATGCCATTGACATCCATGCTGAACTGAACAGTCACCTGGGCATGCTCGCCTTTCCGCTCCGGTTTCAGATCGGTGAACATGAAATCGCCCAGCAATGTGTTCTTGCTGGCAATGGACTGCTCGCCCTGGTAGACCTTTAGATGTACGGTGTCCTGGTCAGGGTAAACGGCGCTATAGACCTGTTCTTTGGTCACTGGAATGGTGGTATTGCGATGGATAATGACATTGTAGCGGTCATCCACCCAGCCGCGCCAGCTCCACTCGGCCACTTCGATACCCAGAGAATGGGGGGTCACGTCCACCAAGACAGCCTCGATGGGCTGACCAGCGATGATGGCCGCCTGGACACCAGCACCCAGGGCCACCGCTTCGGAGGGATGGACCTCCTGGCGCGGATCCAGGCCGGTGACGTCGGCCGCCAGTTCCCACACGGCGGGGATGTAGGTGGAGCCGCCCACCAGCAGCACCTTGTCCAGGTCCTTGATGGTCATCTTGGCGTCAGCCAGGGCCTGTTGGATGGAGGTGCGGGTGGAGCCGACCAGGCTCTCGATCATTTTCTCAAATTCGTGGCGGTTGACCTCCACCTCCAGGTGCAGCGGCTTGCCCCCTTTCTCCGTCAGGTATTCCTCACGCACCCAGGCGAAGGGACGGGAGGAAAGCTCGATCTTGGCCTTTTCGGCCGCGCGGGTCAGGCGAGCCATAGCTCGGCGGTCGTTCCGCAGATCCACGCCGTGCTGCTTTTCAAAAGTCTGGCGCAGGTGATCGGCCAGCAGAGCGTCAAAATCGTCGCCGCCCAGGCGGGTATTGCCGTGGCTGGCCCGCACTTCCACCACTCCACTCACCAATTCCACCAACGACACGTCGAAGGTGCCGCCCCCCAGGTCGTAGACCAGTACCACCTGGTCTCCTTCCCGGTCCAGGCCGTAGGCCAGGGCAGCGGCCGTCGGCTCATTAATGATGCGCATAACCTCCAGCCCGGCGATCTGGCCAGCATCTTTGGTAGCCTGCCGGGCCGCGTCGGAAAAGTAAGCAGGCACGGTGATGACCGCCCGTTTGATTGGGTAGCCCAGGTTGACCTCGGCTACACGCTTGAGCTCGCGCAGGATGAAGGCTGAAATCTCCTGGGGAGTAAAGGTGTGTTCGCCCAGGGTCACGGTGCGGTCGGTGCCCATGTCACGCTTGATGGAGCGGACGGTGGCTTCGGGGGCCAAGACCCATTGATTGAGGGCTGGCGTGCCCACCAGCCACTCGCCCTTTGGCGACAGGCCCACCACGGAGGGCATGATCCGTTCCTGTTTATTGGGGAGAATGGCCGGGCGGCCGTCTTGCACCACGCTGACGCCAGAGAAAGTGGTGCCCAGGTCAATGCCGATGATGGCGTCTTCGTTACTCATGGTTTGTTTTGCATCCTCATTTCTAGTAATTGGGTATTGGATATTGCTCGTCACTCGTTACTCATTCCTCGTTCCTCGTTGCCCTGTTTTTCACCACGACGACTTCGGCGTAGCGGAGGACTTGGTCGCCGGCGGTGTAGCCCCGCCGTTCCTCGGCGACGATGTGGCCGTCGGGTAGGGATTCGTCTTCGACGGTGCCCACGGCTACATGGCGGTAGGGGTCGAAGGTCTGGCCAACAGTGGGAACGGGTTGGATGCCGGCCTCGTTCAGGATGGCCAGCAGGCGGTCGCGCAGCAGGCGTTGGCCGTCGAGCCAGGCAGCGAGGATGGCCGCCGCCTGAGAGTCCTGCCCCCCTTCCCCCCAACCTTGGGGGACTTCGTGCTCCCCTTCCCCCCAACCTTGGGGGGCTAGGGGGGCAGCCTGGCGCTCGCCACTCTCCAGGCCAGACTCCAGCCCATCGAGCACTGGTAGCAGAGCCTTCAACACGCCCAGCCGGGCCTTTTGAACAGCTTCTTGCTGGGCAGCTTCCTGGCGCGCCACGGCTGACTGAAGAGATTCCAGAGTTACTTGCAATCGCTCGGCCTGGGCCTGGGCCAGAGTGTTGGACTTGTACTGCTCGCGACCCAGCTTGCTCAGTTGTTCTTCCAGTTTGGCCAGGCTGTCACCCGACAGATCGCCCACGCGTAAGGCCAACTCGGAAATAGTTTCCCAAACGTGTCGTTTGTGACTCATGGGTTTCGATACACCTTGGTTTCGATACGCCTACGGCTACTCAACCCAAGCGGCTACTCAACCCAAGCTTATAGACGCACCGGTTCATAGTCGTCGCGAAAGCTGTCGCGAACGAAGTCGGTAAAGGCCTGGGCAGCAGTCAGCACTTCCTCGGGATGCAGGCGCAAGTCAAAACGGGCCGAGCGTCGGTATTTGGGCGGCTTCCAGGGTGGCGGCGCCTGCAGAAGATAAAGATCGGTCACCGTTCGCTGCTCCGCGCTGCGCAACTGCTCGTAGGCGGCGCGGATGGCCTTGAACGTCTCCGGGTCGGTCTCGGGCGGGTGTTCGCGCACCTTGCGAAAATAGGCGCGGCGGATCTCTTCGTGGCTGGCGCCCCGTTTCAGGTCCAGCACACTGTAAGGATCACCAGTATTCGTCGTCGTCGTCGTCATCGTCATCAAACATCTCCAAGTCTACGTCACCAAACATACCAAAGGGACTCATCCCTCGCTCGAGCATATCAATGGCGTGTTCGAAGGTTTGGCGGGCCATTTCGACGGCCCGGAGCAACTCCTCATCGCCGGTCTGGCGGGCAGTTCGGCGCGCTTGCCGCCAATGGCGCCTGGCCTCGCGCATTTCCAAAGCGGCGGCGTAGCTGGCGCCGACATGCAAGTTGGCCCAGCCGTGCTCAGGGTCCAGACGCAATGCCTGCTGAAGGTAGACAAGGGCCTGGCTGTCGTTTTTACGGTCAAGGTAAAAGACGGCGATGTCCACCAGGTCGTCGGCATTGCCCTCGGCGATCTGCTCGGCGCGCCGCACATAGTCGTTGCCTTGCTCGGTCTGGCGGCGCCTGAAGCAACAGTTGGCCAGGTCCAGGTAGAACGCGGCCGGTAGGCGGGCGGCCAGTTCCGTAGCCTGAGTGATGACCCATTCGGCATCGTCGGGGCGGTTGGCGACGTGGCAGGCATCCACTGCCATGTGATAAGTGTCCAGATCGGCAGGGTTCAGGGCAAAGGCCTGAGCCATTTCACGGCGGGCGGTGTCCGGATCGTTTTTGCAGAAGTAACATTCGGCTAGCGAGATGTACAGATAGGACTCGCCGGGCGTGTACGTCAGAGCCTCGCGGTAGGATTTCAACGCCCCGTCAAGGTCTCCAAAACGGCCGAGGCGATCCCCTTCCTGGTGCAGGAGTTCAACCAGGCGCTCCTGGGCCTCCAGGTGATTCGGGTCGAGTTCCAGCACCTTCTTCCACATCTGACGAGCGCGGGGCAGGTAGCCGTACCCCTCGTCCAGTCGGGCAGCGTGGACCAAAGCGCTGATGTTGTTCGGTTCTCGTTTGAGGATACGGGCCACTTCTTTGCTGGCTGCGCTCCAGCGCTCGCTGGCTGCCAGGGCGTCTACCAATTCCAGGCGCAGGTCGGTGTTGCTGGGATCGTTCTTGACGGCGTTGCGCAAGGTGGTGATCGCCTCTTCCACATTGCCAGCCCGACGGTAACATTCGGCCACGTGCCCCCACAACAGGGCGACCTGCTGAGGGGTAAGGGCCTCGGTCGCGTTGGCCTTCCGCGGGCGGCGACGGATAACTTCGCGCCACAGCTCAGCAGCTTCCTCCGAGAAACGTTCTGCTTTTTCGTAAGCCAGGGCCAGGTTCTGGAGCAAGGCGCGGCTGTTATCACCAAGTTCCCTGGCCTTTTCCCAATGTTTAAGAGCATGATCCCAACGGGCGGCCTGAGCGTCGGCGTGGCCGGCCTGGAAATGGGCAGCAGCCGCCAGGTCCTTCAGTTCGCGGTCGCCAGATGACACGTTGAGAGCGGCATCGGCCAGAGTCGCAGCCTCGGCCCATTGCCCATCAGCCATGGCCTGTTCGGCGCTGGTGTAATAAAGCAGAAAGAAGTTATCACGGAAAGCCGGTGTGTTCAGCCCCAGGCGGCAGGCCGATTCCCAGTGAGCCAGAGCTTCAGCCAGCCGATGGTGGCGCAGTGCATTCAGCCCCAGAGTGTATGCCACGACGGCACGCACTGCCGCAGGTCGGTTATCGCTTTGAGCGATGCTTTGCAATACTTTGTGAGCGCCATCATCCCCAGATTCAAGGGCCGCCAATCCCTGCCACAACTCGGCAGAACCGGTGGGAGTGGACGTGGCTGCCGGGGATTCGGCGAGTACCGGCTGGCCGAGCACCAATCGGACCAGCGGACTGAGCTCCGCTTGCCGCTCGGTGGGCAGCGCCTTCCAGGCTGTGTCCTGGGTGGGATCCTGACCCTGCTCCAACAAAGCCAGGGCGGCCAATTCGGCGGCGCGGGTAAAGGCCGGGTCGGCGCCCAGGGCCAGGCGATAGGCAGTGAGGGCAGTGCCCAGGTTGTCCTGGTGGTGATGGGCCAGACCCAGGTGATAAGCATAGCGTGGATCGCCGGGGACCAGACGGGCTGTCTTGTCCAGATCGAGCAGGCCGGCATCGCACTGGCGCCAGCGATAGAACCGCAGCAGGCCACGGCGGAAATAGACCTCAGCCAGAGCCGCGGTCAGGGTCGGCGATGGATTCTTCTGGCGTGCCTGTTCCCAGGCAGCAATGGCTTCGTCGTAATGGCCTCGGTGAAATGCCTCCTTTCCCCGGATGATTGGATCGGCAGTAGCTTGGCGTGCTCTAGCTTTGGCGCGTCTGGATTTTTTCTTCTTGGCCACAGTTCGTTCTCTATTCCTCGTTACCCGTTCCTCGTCCCTCGTTACCTCAATACTCCACTCGCTTCCCCGTCAATCTGGATACAAGCTCCTCGAAGACAAAGAAGACAGTTATGAAGACGGCATCCACCACGACCGTCAGGCTAAAGGCATAGGCCAGATAACTCAAACCAGTCAAAGAGGCCGTCGCCACCACCTCTGGTATCTGACGCACCCAGCCGGTCAGGTAAAAGAGGAGAGCCACCAGTCCCACGAACAGGAGAACCGGCCTCCAGGGCTCCCGATCGGTCTCACTAGGCAGCATGGCATTGGATATGGCGAAGATGAGGTAGAGCCACAGCCAGAAATCGGGCACCTTGAGAGAAGCCCAGAGGCTTTCCCCAATCCGTTCCCACTCGCCACTGAGCAAGACCTCTTCCAGACCACGCAGGCCCAGGATCAGTTGACCGATGATCAAGATGGCGAAGCTGCCGCTGATGAGGGGAGCCACGCCGATCAGGCTGCTACGGAAGGGATCGGTGCGGGCCACCCTGACCGACCCCATGCGCATTTGATTGCCGCGCCCCTTGGAAGGCCAAAGCGATATCTTCCCCGTCCGCACCCCCAGCAGCTTGGCCGACAACCAGTGGCTCAGCTCATGGATGAGGATGCCCGGCAGCAGCAGCACGAAGTACAGAAACATAGCTGCCTCGTTGTCTCCAACAAGGAGCAAACCCAGCCCCTGGACGTGCCGGTTTATCCAGCGTTTCATGAAGAACAGGGGGGCAAGAGTAGCGGCGAGCCATATCAGTGGGGTCCAGTGGCTAAACATGATGCTCCCTGCGGGCGGTAATAGAGCTCAAATGTCCTTCACGCATACTCATAAAGAGGGACAACACTCACAGGGCGGGTCGTCGTTCGCAGCAGCATCTCAATCTTACGGACCGTTTCCGGTTTTAGAAGCACATCTCCACAAACTACACAAACCTCTGCGGGGACGCGGTCAATGACAATCACCTGTCCCTGATAGCGCACGGTATGCACGATCTTCCGCTCCTCATACTCTCCAGGACACCCCTCAATGCTACATTCCATCGCCTATCGCCTCCTCTGGATTGGAGTTATCCATTTTGGCGGTTTTGGCCCATAAACCGTGATAATGATGAGTATCGGTCGTGCCGTCGTGCATACAATGTGCAGAGGACGACCATTTTGGGTAAGACCGTTGAGCAAACAACGGGCTCCTCTACGATGCTCAGGATAGTTTTCCAAGATCTGCCCCGTAGCAATGGCTTCAAGAACCTCATCAAGCATGATGCCCTCTTCAGCCATTTCCTGCTGAGCATGTTGGGTGACGCGAATGTTCTCCACGTCAGCTTGAGCACGTATCCGCTTCAGCACGACTTCTAAATCAGTGACATCTACCTCACTCGTCACCTATCTACTCCCTTTCACCTGGGCCGCGATACGCACGATCTCCACGAAATCCGCGGCCTTCAAGCTGGCTCCGCCGACCAGAGCGCCGTCTATCTCCGGCTGGGTCATGAACTCGGCGACGTTGGTGGGGTTGACGCTTCCACCGTACTGGACGCGCACTGCCTCGGCCGTGGTCTCGTCGTAGAGATCGGCGATGGCGCCACGGATGGTGAGGCCGATGACGGCGTTGGCCCCGGCGCCGGTGGCCGCTTTGCCCGTGCCGATGGCCCAGATGGGCTCATAGGCAATGATCAGGCTGCGCACCTGCTCAGCCGATAGGCCATCGAGGGCCGCGCGGACCTGGCCGGAAACCCATTCCTCGGTCTGGCCAGCCTCGTACTGCTCCAGACTCTCCCCCACGCAGACGATGGGGATCAAGCCGTGGGCAAAGGCTGCCTTAATCTTACGGCTGACTCCCTCGTCGGTCTCGCCGAAATATCCTCGCCGCTCTGAGTGGCCAATGATGACGTACTGGCACAGCCCTTTGAGCATCAGCGGCGAGGTCTCGCCCGTGTAGGCCCCCTTGTCCTCCCAATGCATGTTCTGAGCCCCCAGCTTGATGGTGGTGGGCTTCAGGAGGTCAGCCACGGCGGCCAGGGCGACGAAGGGCGGACAGAGCACCCTGTCCACGCCACGCACCTCGTTGAGGCCCCGCCTCATCTGTCGCACCAGGCTCACGGCCTCGTCAACGGCCTTGTTCATCTTCCAGTTACCAGCGATGATCGGTGTACGCATTGTCCCTCCTTTACTTACTTGTCCTCGAGCACTGCAACGCCAGGCAGGGGTTTGCCCTCCAGAAACTCCAAACTGGCGCCGCCGCCGGTGGAGATGTGCGTCATTTTGTCTGCCAGGCCTGCCTGTTCCACAGCAGCAGCGGAGTCGCCGCCGCCGATGATGGTCGTGGCTCCGCTGTCCGCCAGGATTCGAGCGATGGCTTCGGTTCCCGCCGCGAACCTGGGGAATTCGAACACGCCCATCGGGCCATTCCAGACCACGGTCCTGGCGCCGGCCAGCTTCCGCTTAAACAGTTCCACTGTCTCAGGCCCGATGTCCAGAATGCGCCAACCCTCTGGCACGGCTCGACTGAGCTCGCCGAAGTCCTGGCCCACAGACACTGTCTTTGAGTTGGCCTCGGCGTCGAAACGATCTGCTACCACCACGTCAACAGGCAAGGCCAGCTTCTCGCCCGCTCTCTCCAGCGTTTCCCTGGCCACACCCAGGCTATCGTCCTCCACCAATGACTGGCCTACTTCATGACCCTGAGCCTTGAGAAAAGTGTTGGCCATGCCACCACCGATCAGTAGAGCATCCACTTTGGTCAACAGGTTGTCAATGACGCCGATTTTGTCGGAGATCTTGGCCCCACCCAGAATGGCCACGAAGGGATGCTCAGGAGCAGCCAGGGCCTGGCCCAAGAAAGTGAGCTCTTTTTCCATCAAGAAGCCCGCCACGGCGGGCAAATACTCAGCCACTCCGACGGTCGAGGCATGGGCGCGGTGAGCCGCGCCGAAGGCGTCGTTGACGAAAATGTCGGCCAGGGACGCTAATTTCCTGGCGAAGGCCGGATCGTTGGATTCATCTTCGGGGTAGAAGCGGGTGTTCTCCAACAGGATGACGTCGCCTGGCCGCATTGCCGCCACCGCTGTCTCCACCTCCGGCCCGACACAATCATTGAGTTTCACCACCGGCCTATCGAGCAGTTCCGACAGGCGCTCAGCCACAGGATTGAGGCGCAGCCCATCCACCACCTTTCCCTTGGGGCGGCCCAAATGGGACATCAGAATGACCTTTGCCCTGTGCTCCAGTAGATAATTGATGGTCGGCAAGGCAGCGCGGATTCTGGTATCATCGGCTACGGTTCGGCCAGGCTCACCGGAGCCCTTACCCTCGGCCAGGGGAACGTTAAAATCCACCCGCACCAGGACTCGCTTGCCCTCAACCTGGACATCTCGAATCGTCTTCTTCATTTGTCTTCCCCCGGAACTAGAGGTTGGAAGTTGAATGATGATCCAACCTCCAACCTCCAACTTCCAATATCTGATCTCTAGTCTCTAATCTCCAACCTCGGCGAGGTAGTGGAACAGGTCGGCCACGCGGCAGGCGTAGGCCCACTCGTTGTCATACCAGGCCACCACCTTGACCAGATTCCCTCCGACGACCAGGGTGAGAGAGGCATCCACGATGGACGAGCGCGGATCCTCCTTGAAGTCTACCGACACCAGGGGCTCCTCGCACACTCCCAGGATACCTTTCATCCTTCCCTCGGCCGCCTTCTTGAAAGCGCCGTTGACCTCCTCCTCCGTCGTCTCCTTGCCCAGCACCGCCACCATGTCAGCGATGGAGACGGTGGGGGTGGGGACGCGCATGGCGATGCCGTGGAACCTGCCCTGAAGCTCTGGGATGGCTAACGCCGCCGCCTTGGCTGCCCCAGTGGTGGTGGGGATAATGCTCAACGCCGCCGCCCGCGCCCTCCTCAAATCCTTGTGGGGCAGGTCCAGGATGCGTTGGTCGTTGGTGTAGGCGTGGATAGTGGTCATCAGCGCCTTCTCGATGCCGAAGGTATCGCTGAGAACCTTGGCCACCGGAGCGATGCAGTTGGTGGTACAAGAAGCATTGGACAGGATGTGATGCTTCTCTGGGTCGTACTGATCCTCGTTCACCCCCAGGACAACGGTCAAGTCAGGCCCCTTGGCCGGAGCAGAGATAATCACCTTCTTGGCCCCGGCCGTCAGGTGCTGGGCCGCTTCCTCTCGTGCGGTGAAGAGGCCGGTGGATTCCAGGACATAGTCCACCCCCAGGTCTCCCCAGGGAAGCTGGCTCGGGTCACGCTGGGAGAGGAACTTGATCTCCTGGCCACGGTGTCCTGAGCTTGTCGAAGGGTTGACCACCAGGGTACTGTCTTCTACCTCCACTGTGCCGGGAAAGCGGCCGTAGTTGGAGTCGTACCTGAGGAGGTGGGCCATGGTGGGCAAATCGCCGATGTCGTTGACGGCCACCACCTCCAGCTCATCGGGGTAGTAGTCCAGCATGGCCTTGAGGGCCTGTCGCCCGATGCGCCCGAATCCGTTGATTCCAATTTTGACTGTCATTTGTGTAACCTCCTTGTGATTAAGTATTACCACCAAGACACAAAGGCACGAAGCTTTTTAGAGGCCAGCCACGTTGCTTTTCTTTGTGCCTTGGTGTCTTTGTGGCAAAGAGTTCGGTTGCGACTACCCTGTCTCCCCTCAGGCCCCTCGCTGAGAATGGTAGAAGTTCATTAAAGTGCTGGCCAACTTCCGTGGGTCATGCCGCCAGGGCTGCTGAAGATCAATCACGTCGGCCGGCACAACCTGGTAGCCTCCGTTGGCCGCGTAGTCCAGAGATACCAATTCTGTGATAAAGTGGGGATCAGGGTTGACCTCGAAGTTGTCGTTCACCAACACGTAGTGAAACACTTCCCGCCCCACATGGCGCTGTAACGCCTCTATGTGGTCCCCAACGCTGAAGCCATCGGTCTCGCCCCTCTGAGTGGCCACATTGCACACATATACTTTCAAAGCTTGGGAGGCGCGGATGGCCCTGGTGATGTCTTCCACCAGGAGATTGGGCAACACACTGGTGAAGAGGCTGCCTGGTCCAGTGACGATAAGCTCAGCCTCCAGGATGGCTTTTATGGCCTCAGGATAGGCTCGCACTCCGGCGGGCAGCAGGAAAACCCGCTCGATGGGCAATTCGGCGGCGGTGATGCTGGACTCGCCCTCCACCCGGCTAAGAGCGCTTGCCGCCTCATCTTCGCCACGCAAGTCGGCGCAAAGGGTGACATCCTTCAGAGTAGAGGGCAAGATACGCCCCTGCACAGCCAACACCCGGCCCGACTCGAGGATAGCTCGCTCAAAGCTACCCGTTACGTCAGCCATGGCGGCGATGAACAGATTGCCGAAGCTGTGGCCGTTGAGGCTATCCACCCCGCCGAAGCGGTACTGGAAGAGTTGGGTAGTCAGCGATTCGGCATCGGCCAGGGCGGCGATGCAGTTGCGAAAGTCGCCGGGAGGGAGCACCCCCAACTCGCGGCGCAGGCGGCCAGAGCTGCCTCCATCGTCGGCCACGGTGACGATGGCCGTGATGTTGGAGGTGTATTCCTTCAAGCCCCGCAGCAGGGTGGAGAGGCCCGTCCCTCCACCGATGACGACCACTCTAGGGCCCCGTCCGCGCTTACGATGCTGATAGACCACCTTTGCCACTTGCTGGCCCGGCCGCAGGAAGGGCGCCAGCAGCGAACGGCCTAACTGCACCACTGCTATCATCACGGCAACCAGGCCCAGCCCCCCGACCAGAGCAGCCCGGCCCAGGCGGGGAACAAACTGCAAAGTGAGATAATGGAAGATAGCTGATGGAGGTTGTTGCCGATAGATGTTGATCAGAAAGTAAGCGAAGCCCAGGCTAATGCACGTAATGCCCAGCACAAGCAAGAGCAGCCACCGCTTCACGCCCATGCCTGGATAAAGCCACTTCCAGCCGGAGATGTTTTTGGAAAAGAGTTTCATGCCGCTTGCCCCTCAGCAATACCTGCGCCTCAATCATTATGGTCCAACTAACCCACCAAGTCAAAGCGAACTCGACCTGCCAATCGGGTTCGTTGGAGTTTAGCTCTTCCAGATCCTACCGGTGTCATTGCGAGGAGTCTTGCGGCAGGCCCCTTCGACTGGGCCTCAGGACGTGGCTCAGGACAAGCCCTGGTCCGCTGCCCTGAGTGCACAGTCAGGCGCCGAAAACTGCTGGACTAGAGCGCAGCGGGAGCAGGTAAATAGTTATGACGAATGTAACACTGTCCAGCTACTCACGGTTTGAGCTCCGGGTCTCGATCCACCAGTGGGTTAGTTGTTCAATCACTGCTTCTTCGATCTCGCGCATCGAATAACCAAGCCGCAGCGCCTCGATAAAAGGCTTGCTGAACAATGAACCTAGCAGCTCTCGGCGCCTCTGAGCCAATGGCAACTGATCGGGCTGGTCAGGGACGAAACTGCCCAGGCCCAGTTGGGTGGAGATTCCCCCCTCCCTACCCAGCTCTTTATAGGCGTGGGCAACCGTATTGAAATTGACTCCCAAATCCGCCGCTAGCTGCCGGACAGAGGGCAGCCGTTCGCCAGGCTGGAGTCCACCCGTGGCTATCAGATATTTGACCTGATCAGCTATTTGTAAGTAGAGCGGAGTCCCGCTCTGGCGGTTAACCTGAATGGTCATAATCACTCTCCATAAATCAGAATTTGACAGCCCAACAGTGTAGAAAGCAACCTCCGTTTGATGCCACATGTCGGACCGTGTTGCGTGTTCCGTCACACAGCACCCATACGCAACACGTTTCACATAGTCCTTGCTCTACCCACCTGTCTCGCCGGAAACACTTTCTCGTCGCCCGTTCCGGTTTCATACAATCCAGCACAATCATATCGGTATTTCGTCATTTTGTCAAATTTCAAATCAAGGACATTTGCAAATCGGGCCAAATGATAGTACAATATGAATCAACACTCAGTGAGAGGTAAGGTGTGATCACACCCTTCGATGTTCGCCATATCCTCTTGATTAGCAGATTGCAGAACCAAGGCCTGCTGCTTAACCTGGAGGAGGAACTGACTCAAACTTATAGGCCGCTCTTAGCAGCCCTGGTGGGAAGCCTCTCCTTACAGAGGATGGGGGTCCTCACCTATGTATGCTACGAAGTGGAAGAGGGCCGGCAAATAGCGGGCTTCGCCCAGGTGCGCACGAGAAAGGATAGCTCCGAAGCCGACGTAATCTACCTGACCCCTTCCTTATCAACGGAGGGAGATGCCAAAACCTTATGGTGTCGCCTGTTAGAGAGATTATGCCTTAGGATCGGGGAGCAGGGCATCCACCGCATCTTCGCCCACCTGCCTGAGGATGAGCCTGGGGCCGAAGCCTTCCAACAAGTGGGTTTCAGTATTTACACTCGGGAGGACGTCTTCCGTCTGGCACGGATTCCAACCGAGCTGTTACACACCACCAGAAGAACCGTGCGCCCCCAGCAAGCCGCTGATAGTTGGGGGCTACAAGGACTATACGCCACCGTTGCCCCTCGCCTGGTGCAACAAGCAGAGAACTTAACGGCAAGAAAGTGGGACGCTACACCCAGCCCGTGGCTGAGACAAACCAGGCGAGAGGGCTACGTGCTGGAGGATAAGGGGGAGATCATGGGCTACCTGCGGATTCGCCAGGGACAAACTGGCCATTGGTTGGAAATGCTCCTTCATCCCCAAGCCTACGAGCGAGCCGGCGAACTCGTCGCCCAATCGCTTTCTCTCCTGGCGGAATACCCGCCGCTCCCCATCTACTGCTGTTTGCGAAGGTATCAAGGGGGGCTGAGAGTTCCGCTCGAAACCAAAGGTTTCCAACACTTCGCCAGCCAATGTGTAATGATCAAGTATACCGCCGTCCGGATTCAGGAACCCGCCTTGAAACTGGTACCAACGCTGGAGAAGAGAGCAGAGGCAGCAACCTCGATGATGAAAACGCAAGGAAATGTCAAATGACCAATGAGTCAATGGCCAATTGGCCAATCTCTGACGCACAGCCCTTCGACAACCCTTCGACGGGGCTCAGGGCAAGGCTCAGGACGCAGCCCGAAGGCACTGTCCCTGGCTTGACCACGGGTACGCTCGAACCACCCGACTACCTTATGGAACAACTCAAAATAACCGATGACCTGGAAGCATTGTTAGCGGTTCTGCCCCCCCACATCGAGCAGGTGCTTCGAGAGGCCAACGAGGGCAATGATCTGCTGGAGATCGTGTTGGACTTGGGGCGCCAACCGGAGGCGCGTTTTGCCAACCGCGAAATCACCCTCACCGAGAACGAGGTCACCGGGAAGGAAATCGAGCACGTGGTCTCCCGCATCGGCGAGTTCGACGCCGATAACCGGGCGGGACTCGAGCGCACTCTGCATCGTATCTCGGCCATCCGTAACCGCAAGGGGGACATCGTGGGCCTCACCTGTCGCGTGGGACGAGCGGTCTACGGGACCATTGACATCATCCGAGACATAATCGAGTCGGGCCAGAACATCCTTCTCCTGGGTCGGCCGGGGGTGGGCAAGACGACCATGCTACGGGAGACTGCGCGCGTATTGGCCGAGAACAAGCGGGTGGTCATCGTTGACACCTCCAACGAGATCGCTGGCGACAGCGACATCCCCCACCCTGCCATCGGCCGGGCGCGACGCATGCAGGTAGCTACCCCGTCCCTCCAGCACGAGGTGATGATCGAAGCGGTAGAAAACCACATGCCAGAAGTGATTATCATTGATGAGATCGGCAGGGAGTTGGAAGCAGTTGCCGCTCGCACCATCGCCGAGCGCGGGGTGCAGCTCATCGGCACGGCCCACGGCAACACCCTGGACAACCTGATGATGAATCCCACCCTGGCCGACCTGGTAGGCGGCATCCAGAGCGTTACCCTCAGCGACGAGGAGGCCCGGCGTCGAGGCACTCAGAAGTCAATACTGGAGCGCAAGGCCCCGCCCACCTTCGGGGTGGTGGTTGAGATCCAGGATCGGCAGCGCCTGGCAGTGCATCATAACGTAGCGGCGGCCGTGGACGCTGTCCTGAGAGGACGCTCGCTGCCTGCCAGAATCCGCTATCGAGATGAGCGGGGGGAGGTGCAAATCAAAGAGGCGACGCTACCGCTTCTCAGCCTGGAGGAGGGAGCCATTCGCCCCCCGTCCAAGCCCGCTGTCTCCCTGACTGCCCTGCACGTCTACCCCTACGGCATAGCCCGCAATCGCTTGATACAAGTCGCCAGCCGTCTTCACCTTCCCGTGCTCGTCGTAGACGACCTGGACAAGGCTGGGGTGGTAATCACGTTGAAGCAGTATTATCGTAAGCGCCCGCGGGTCATTGCCGATGCGGAGGAAGGGGGCATCCCTATCTACGTCCTGCGCTCCAACACCATCAAGCAGATGCAGAATTGCCTGGTGGATATCTTCGGCCTGAAAGCAACGGAAATGGACCCCTTCGCCGTAGCGATGCGAGAGACCCAGGAAGCTATCGAAAGGGTACTGACTGGTACCGGCCCGGTAAACCTCTCCCCTCAGAATGCCTACATCCGCCGCCGCCAGCATCAGATGGCCCGCCAAGCTGATCTTATCTCCCACAGTCATGGCAAAGAGCCGAGGCGGGGGGTGAGGATATATCGGGAGTGAGAACAATGTCTACATTTTGAGCAAATCTTGCATACCGAAAACAAGCAGAAACTGACATTGATGGAGGAGAAAAGCTTTGCCGATTTTGTGGAGATGGTGCTGGAATTCGAGAAGTAAGAAGGCAGATCAGGAAAAGGTAAGTCCAAGATGCCAAGGATTAAGCAGTCGAGGGAAGAAATAATCGAGAGGATTAAAGCTGGGCTGGGACAGAGCCGCAGTGATATAGCCGCCATCGTCATTTTCGGCTCTTTCGCCAAAGATAGCGACTATCACGATATTGACCTTCTAGTGGCTGTGGAGGCCATAGACACACCAGCTCTCGACAGAAAGGGGGAGATTCAAGCCATTCGACGCGCTGTCGGCCTCCCTCTTCCCCTTGATGTGCTTCTTCTATCCAAGGAGGAATGCCGCGACAATTTCCAGGCCCACCTGCCCCTCTTCCTGGACATCGCCTTCGATGGCTACGTGGTGCACGACGAAGGGTTTTTCCAGCCCTTGATGAAAGCAACGAAGCGTTATGTCGAGGAGCGAGGCGTACAGCGGACCGAGACAGGCGGGTGGCGTTTTCCCGTTGCTCACCGACGCAGCACAATCCTTTGAGGCAGAGCCTTCGTGGATTGGTGGTTCGAGGGCTAGCAGATCCCTGGAGAGAGGAAACCTGGTTTGAGTCTATTCATCACCTTCGAGGGTCCTGAGGGCAGCGGGAAGACGACGCAAATAGAGCTCTTGAGCGAGTATCTTGAGGAGAAGGGCTACCCCGTGCTGGCCACGCGCGAACCAGGAGGAACAAGCATCGGCGACCAGATCCGAGCCATCCTCCTCAATCCCCATAACACCGACATGCTGCCCGCCAGCGAAGCCCTGCTCTTCTCCGCGGCGCGGGCTCAAATAGTCAATCAGGTCATTCGCCCCCACCTGGCACGGGGCGGCATCGTCCTCTGCGACCGCTACGCCGATTCGACCCTGGCCTACCAGGGTTACGGCCACGGCCTGGAGCTAGAGACGCTGCACGCCATCACTGCCCTGGCCACCGAGGGGCTGAAGCCGGATCTGATAGTCTATTTGGATGTTGACGTTGAGGAAGGGTTGCAGCGCAAGCTGGCAGCGCACAATGCGGGCCATGCGGAGTGGAATCGCATAGATCAACAGGAAGCGGCTTTCCACCGCCGGGTGAGGGAGGGTTACTTGCAGATGGCGGCCAGGGAGCCCGACCGTTGGTTAGTGATCAACGCCAACCAACCCCTGGAGGTCATCCAGGCCTCGATCAGGGCCGGGGTGAAAGCGAAGTTGGTAGCTGCCCACCTCGCTCGACCTGGATTGCCAAATTCGGGCCAGATGGGCCAAGAAACCAATTGAATTCAGCCTGTCAAGCCGCCGGATCTGGCGATCCGGCGAGAGCAAATGAGCAGTTAGCGAAGTTGGATGTCGGACGTAGTCGCTAAGCGGGGAGAACGAACGAGATGAAATTAATAATAAGCATTGTTAACCGCGACGATGCCAGGGGATTGGTCGAGGCTCTGCTCAGGGAGGGACACCGGGCAACGATGGTCAGCACGACCGGAGGTTTCTTGCGGGCAGGAAACACGACCATCTATGTGGGTGCCGAGGATGAGAAGGTGAACGAAGTGTTGCAGTTGATCAAGGAGAACTGCCACACCAGAACCGAGTACGTCAATCCCCTACCACCCATGATGGAGGCAGGCGAGTTGTACATACCCACTCCTGTGGAGGTGCAGGTAGGCGGCGCTACTGTCTTCGTCGTTGACGTGGAGCGTTACGAGAAGCTCTAGCTGTTAAAACTCGCCTTCGGTACCCAGCTCGCCTCCCAGGTCGGGCATGGACTCCTCGATGTCCTCCGGACTCTGCCCGGACTCCAGCCTGTCTACGACCTCATCGAACTCCGGCCCCACGTCCTCCCCCATCTCCCGGCTCATCTTCCTCATCCAGCGCGCCATTGATTTGGGGTCGTTCTCATCCAGGCCGGCCAGGCTGCTGGGATCGGCCAGGTCATCCAGGCGGCTCTCCTCGGACCGGGCCACGGCGACGCGAGAGATCAGACGGGTCAAGTCCTCTCCGCCGCAGAAAGAGCAGCGGGGCGAAGCCTCCTCGATCTCCGAGAAGCTTCGCCAGAAGAGGGTCACTCGGCGCCCACATTCGTTGCAACGATACTCGTAGATTGGCAAAGTCGTACCTCCTGTCTCAGGTATGATCTGTAATTATAGCGCAAACCATTCTCAGAATCAAGTCGAAACCTGGATATTAGATATTGGATATTAGAGCGTCAAACCCGTCGGAACAGAATCCCTATCACATCGAACCCACTCCCCTGCTGGTCGTCGTCTCCGGCCCCTCAGGGGTAGGCAAGGACGCTGCCCTGAAGCGCATGGAGGAGCTGAGCTATCCCTTTCACTTCGTGGTCACGGCCACCACCCGACCCAGGAGACCTGACGAGGTGGATGGGGTGGATTACCATTTCGTTTCCCAGCAGGAGTTCACCGAGATGCTGGAAAAGAACGAGCTCTTGGAACACGCCATCGTCTACGGCCAACACAAGGGTATCCCCAAGAGGCAAGTTCGGGAGGCTCTGGAGAGCGGCAAGGACGTCATCATGCGCATTGATGTGCAGGGCGCGGCCACCATTCGCCATCTCGTCCCCGAGGCCGTCTTTGTCTTCCTCACCGCTTCCTCAGAGGAGGAGCTGATCCGTCGCCTGAAAAAGCGCAAGACCGAGACACCCGAAGGCTTGAAGCGACGCATCGCCACGGCCAGGGAGGAAATGAAGCGCCTGGACGAGTTTGACTACGTAGTAGTGAACCGCGATGGTAGCCTCGACGACACGGTGAAAACCATCGCCGCCATCATCACCACCGAAAAGTGTAAAGTGAAGCAGCGCAAGATCGAATTGCAAGGAGGCGTTCGATGAGAGAAGTAAAAGCAGGAGGTATCCGGCAGTCTGTCATTGCCGGTGATTGGTACCCCGGTCAGCCCGACGTACTGCGTCGGACGCTGAAGGGCTATCTGGCGGACGCCGAAAAGGTGGAACTGGAGGGGGAGTTGAAAGCCCTCATCAGCCCCCACGCTGGCTACGCCTATTCCGGCCCCACAGCGGCCTATGCCTACAAGCAACTGGA
>CAZVCJ010000007.1:0-56101 GCA_964625745.1 uncultured Anaerolineae bacterium
ACTACCGCGATTCAATTCAGGTCTACAACTCCGGGTACGATCCGCAGAAGTACGCTCAGCTCAGCCCAGGCATCGTCCTGTTGAGTTACTGCATCCAGCACGCCATCGAGTTGGGCCGGGCGAAATTCGACTTTCTGCGCGGCGACGAGGAATACAAGCTTCGCTTCGGCGCCCAACCGACAGAGGTTTATCGCTTACTCATCACGAGGAACGAAAAATGATCAAACGCATCGCCATGCTGAGTGTCCACACCTGCCCTCTGGCGGCGCTGGGCGGCAAAGAGACCGGCGGTATGAACGTCTATGTGCGAGACCTGAGCCGCGAGCTTGGAAGACGGGACATTTATGTAGACGTCTTCACTCGCCTTCAGAAGCCTGCTTTACCTAAAGTGTCCGAGGCCTTGGGCCAGCGCTGTCGGACGATCCACCTCCCCGCCGGCCCGGAGACACCTTACGACAAGAACCTCGTCTTCGACCACTTGCCCGAGTTTGTGGAGGGGGTAAAGCGCTTCACTCAGGAAGAAGGCATCGCCTACGACCTGATCCACAGCCACTACTGGCTCTCCGGCTGGGTGGCCAGGAAACTGCGAAAGAGCTGGGACGTGCCCATCATCCAGATGTTCCACACCCTGGGCCGGTTGAAGAACACCGTGGCGCAGAGCGAGGAGGAGATGGAAGTAGCGCGACGCATCGAGGTGGAAACGGAGATCATGGCCTTCACCGACCGCATCGTGGCCGCTACTACCATGGAGAAGGATCAGATGATCCAGATCTATGGCGCCGACCCGGCCAAGATCGCCGTCATCCCCTGCGGGGTAGATTTGAGCCTCTTTCGCCCCATTCCCATGGACGAGGCCCGGGAGCGGCTCGATATCTGTGAGAGGAAGCACATGGTCCTCTTCGTGGGACGGATCGAGCGCCTGAAAGGGATCGACACCCTGCTGGAGGCCATGGCTATAGTGGTTCAGGATTTCCCCAATTGGAAAGAGGATATCTGTGTTTGCATCGTGGGAGGAGATACCAGCGAGGATTCAGCAATGGTGGACAAGGAAATGCAACGCCTGCAAAACCTGAGGGCTGAGTTGGGCATCGCCGACCTGGTCACCTTCCTGGGCGCGCAGGCCCAAGACGCCCTGCCCGATCACTACTCAGCAGCCGACGTGGTGGTCATGCCCTCGTACTATGAATCTTTCGGCATGGTGGCTTTGGAAGCCATGGCCTGCGGCACGCCCGTCATCGCCTCCCAGGTGGGGGGGCTGTCCTTCACCGTGCAGGACGGCGTCACCGGCTTCCTGGTGCCAGGCCAGGATCCGCCCGCCCTGGCCGAGAAGATCACTCTCTTGCTCAAAGACCAGGCCCTAAGGGACAGGTTAGGTGCTCAAGGAATCGAATGGGCCGAGCAGCACAGTTGGGCGAGGATAGCTGACCAGGTCATATCTCTATACTCTGACCTGGTTCCATGAAGAGGCCCGCGAATTCCCAATCCCGAACCTCAACGCAGAATGATGCGCCTGAAAGACTCAGCGTGAGTCATATCCTGCCCCTCCGCTGCCTGCTGATCCCGGGCTCGGACCCTCTCCTCCCAACCGTGACTGCAGCCAACCTGACTCTCGTGCTCCTTGAGGGCTGCGATCTTTAGCTCCATGGTGTCACTGATGTCCACCCAGAGGTTTGGCGAGAGGGCTCCTCGGATATAGACCTCTCGCACTTTGTGAGGCTCTAACCCTTCGGCCAGGAGTTCCGGGAAGATGTAGCGGGTGCAGGCCGAAGGGAAGACGGCATCCAGGGCTGCACTGCCGGCGGCGCGGTGGTCGGGGTGGTTTAGATAACTGTCGCCGTAGTAGCGGACGGTGGGGTCTGGGCAAACGACGATGTCCGGCCGGTAGCGGCGAATTTCCCGGGAGAGGTCTCGGCGTAGGGCCAGGGTAGGTTCAAGGGAACCGTCCTCGTAGCCAAGAAAGACGACCCCCTCCACTCCCAGAATCCTGGCCGCTGCCTCTTGCTCAGCTCTTCGAACGGCGACCAGGTGTTCCGGCCTGACTTTGGGGTCATTACTGCCACGGCTGCCGTCAGTGCAGATCACGTAGATCACGGTTACGCCTTCCCGGACCCACCTGGCCACCGTGCCGGCCACGGTGAACTCCGCATCGTCGGGGTGAGCCGTGATGACCATCACCCGCTCTGTCACTTCAGTCAACCCAGTACCTCCCATTCCTCGCCAGACGGCCAGCAAGCTATCTCCAGCCTCTCGAACCCGCTGTCCGAATCCCAGGTTATCAGCTCTTCCAGAGACAGGCTCGGAAAGGCTGCGCTCATCACGCCGATTTTCACTGTCATATCCCCCTGCTACTTAAAGAGCCAGAATCCACCCATTCCAGGTGGATTCTTTGGCAAGTTGACACCCTTGGCGCCCCTGGCAGGACTCGAACCTGCAACCTGCTGATTCGAAGTCAGACGCTCTGTCCAATTGAGCTACAGGGGCACAGTAAGCTGATTTTAGCACAAAACGGGAACGCTGCCACCCAATTTTCGCGCGAGATTTGTAACAGGATTACCAGAGCCCTGCCTCTGTAATCCCTTTTCTGTTTGGTGGCCAAGCATAGTATACCACGTTTCTCCTCGTTTGGCAACAGCAAAGCCACCGCAATGATAGCCCCAGGGTCAGGGAGCGTAATTCTTCTGTCAAAAGGACAAGTTTACGATTTACCTGACGCCCGTGGGGAAGGAGTAGATAATATTGACATCAGTCCCCAATGACATCCCTCCAGGCCGGGAGCCCCCCCACCCCCTCAGCGGCCTTCACTGCCCGCACGATGGCGGTAGCCATCACCTCGGCAGCGTAGGCTCCTACAGTGTTGATGTCGGCCTTTTTGCTCCCCGTGGCCAGGGCAAAGATGGTATCGCCGTCGAGCATGGTGTGGGCTGGACGGATGGCCCGCGCCAGGCCATCGTCGGCCATGCGAGCCACGACGTTGGTTTCCTCTTTGCTGAGCCGGGCGTTGGTCGCCACTATTCCAATGACGGTGTTGCCCCGCCCCGCAAAGCGTAGAGCCGCTTTGCCTACCAGGGTCTTCATCACTGCCAGAGTGTCCGCAAAGATTTCTCCGCCTACCAGCGCCCTGGCCCCCGCCAGTGTCTTCCCGGTGTTGGGATCAATGACGTCGCCAAAGGCGTTGACGGCCACGATTGCTCCGACCAGCAAGCCCCCGCCCAGGTGGATGCTGGCCGTGCCCAGCCCCGACTTCATGGCCTGGCCCAAACCCAGGATATTGCCCACCGTTGCCCCCGTGCCAGCACCAACGTTGCCCTCGGCTACGGGGCCGTCACTGGCCGCCTGACAGGCAGCGTAGCCCATGGCCGCATCAGGGCGCACTTTGGGGTCGCCGAGCGACAGGTCAAAAAGGACGGCGGCGGGGACGATGGGCACTTTCGCCACTCTGGTGTCGAAGCCGACGCCGCGCTCTTCCAGATAGCGAACCACACCGCTGGCCGCCTCCAGCCCGAAGGCGCTTCCCCCAGATAGCACCACAGCGTGCGCCCGCTGGACCAGGTGCATGGGATAGAGGGCGTCCGTCTCCCGTGTGCCCGGCGCCCCTCCCCTCTGATCCACCCCGCCGACCGCTCCGTCCTCGCATAGAACCACAGTGCAGCCGGTCAGGGCCTCAAGGTCGGTGGCGTGCCCTACCCTGATCCCAGGCACGTCGGTGATGGCGTTGTGAAGCGTTCTTTTCATGGTTATCCCACCTCTTTCTGGATTCTAAATTCTGATTTCTAATCTGTTCACCACTCGCTCTGCCACTTCGGCTTTGGGTAACGGGGGCAGCTCTTCGACCTCGCCTGCAGCGTCGAGCAGCGTGACCTGGCTGGCTTCGGCTCCCATGGCCTGGCGAGGGTCGTTGGCTACTATCAGGTCTAGCCGCTTGGAGCGCAGCTTGTGGCGGGCGTTTTCGATCAGATTCTCGGTCTCGGCGGCGAAGCCAACCGTCACCAGTGGCCGACCCAGCTCGTCGCGCCGGGCGGCGACTTCCATCAGGATGTCGGGTGTGCGCTCTAAGTCCAGGGTAAGTCCGGCTCCAGCGGTCTGCTTTTTGATCTTTTGCCGAGCGACGGATGCAGGTCGGAAGTCTACAGGAGCGGCGGCCATGATCAAGATGTCGGTCTGGGGCAGGGCAGCCAGAACTGCATCGTGCATTTGTTGAGTGGTTTCGACCTCGACCTCGGTCACGCCCCAGGGAAGGGGCAGGGCTGTTGGAGCGTGGACGAGGGTCACTTTTGCTCCACGGTCCCGAGCAGCGCGAGCCAGCGCGTAGCCCATCTTGCCCGAGGAGCGATTGGTCAGCACCCGCACCGGGTCGAGCGGTTCTCGCGTGGCGCCGGCGGTGACTACCACCTGCCGCCCGGCCAGTGCACCTCCTCGCCCCAGCACCCACCGCGCCGCCTCCACGATCTCCTCGGCTTCCACCATCCTTCCGACACCGACGGCTCCTGAGGCCAACCGCCCGTAGGCGGGACCGACGACAGTGACGTCCCGTGCTTCTTGCAAGTGGGCCAGATTCGCCTGGGTGATGGGATTCTCCCACATCCCGGTGTTCATGGCCGGGGCAAGTAAGAACGGCGCACGAGTCGCCAGCGCGGTGGCGGTCAGTACGTTGTCGGCCAGGCCGCCAGCCAGCCTGGCCAGCGTATTGGCCGTCAGCGGGGCGATGAGCAGCAGGTCTGCCCGCTCAGCCAGTGAAACGTGGCCGATCTCGGTCTCTTGTAGCAGGGCGAACATCTCGATCACCACCGGCCGATGGGTGATGGCCTGGAAGGTCAACGACCCCACGAACTCGGTAGCCGCCTCGGTCATTACCACATCCACCATCGCGCCCGATTTCACCAGCCGACTGGCAACTTCCACCACCTTGTAGGCCGCGATGCCGCCGGTCACCCCCAGGACAATGCTTTTGCCTTGCAGAATGCTCATCCTCCCTCCATTCCCTTTTGATAGGATCACCTGAGCACCCTGAGCCCGTCGAAGGGTGCGGCTTTGCAGGACCCGCATCCTTCGACAGGCTCAGAATGCTGGTCATAACATCCGAAGTGAGTGATCGCCCTCATTCGTTCATCTCGTAGATCAGCCGCAGCCCTTGGAGGGTGATCCACGGATCCACGAACTGGATGACGTCGGTCTCCTGGGCGATGATCTCGGCCAAACCGCCAGTGGCGATGACTTTCATGTCGGGGCCCAGCTCCTGACGGAAACGGGCCACCATGCCTTCTACCAGACCCACGTAGCCAAACAGAACGCCCGATTGAATGGCCTGCACGGTGTTGGAACCGATGGCTTTGGGCGGGCGCGTCAAGTCAATGTGCGGCAGTTTGGCGGTGCGGGCGAAGAGGGCCTCCATGGCGATGACGATGCCCGGCGCGATGGCTCCACCCAGATAGTCTCCCTTTGATGAGACGGCGTCGAAGGTAGTAGCCGTGCCGAAGTCCACCACACATGCCGGCCCACCATACAACTGATGAGTGGCTACGGCGTTGGCTACTCGATCAGCCCCCACATCGCGAGGGTTGTCGTAACGAACGCGCACCCCGGTACGCACCCCGGCGTCCAATACCAACGGATTGCAGCCAAAGTAATTCTCGCTCAGGCTGACGAAGGTTCCCGTCAAAGGCGGCACCACGCTGGCGATGGCGATGCCGTCTACGTCGCCGACGCCGTAGCCCCTGTGACTGAACAGCTCGATCAGAAGAATAGCGTACTCGTCGGCCAGGCGCTGGTGGTCGGTGGCGATCCGCCAATGGGCCGCCAGCTCCTCCCCTCGGTAGAGACCCAGCACGATGTTGGTGTTGCCAATATCAATGCAGAACAACATGACATGACCTCCTTTGGCCCGTCACAGCCGCGAGCCCTGGCGGCCGGTCTCGATCTGCTTCCAGGCCAGCACCACGGCGGTGGTGATCAGCACCGCGACGACGATCTCCGGGACGCCGTTGGTAACACCCACCCCCAGCAACACGCTCCAGGGCACGGGCGGGGTGACTACCCCCCACTGGCTCAACAGTCCGATGGCGCTGAGCACCAAGACGGTGTTGGTCAGCGTGCCCACGATAGCAGCCACAGCCAGCGCAGTGACCTCTGCCTCTTGCCGGAAAGTCTGATAGATGAAGGCAGCGATGACGCCCAGTACGATCCCCCCGATGAGCAGAGCCAACGGCACGTCTTCCTGGGAGATCTGAAAGCAGAACGCCCCAGCCAGACCTAGCATCGTGCCTGAGAGGATCAGCCCCCAGGGCACGCTGGCGCGGCGAAAAGCCGTGTAACTCGCCCAGGCCGTCAGGCCAATGAACAGCCGTGGCAGGATGGAGATGAGGGGGTTTTGGAAATAGAGGTCCCCCGGACCAGTGGGGGCGACGAAAGCCCAGACCAGACTGAAGATGCCGAACAGCGCCCCGATGATGGTGCCCACTACAGGGCCCTCCAGCACCGCGCCGATGATGACCGGCACGTGCATAATGGTGATGGCCGTGCCCAGGACGAAGGGAATGAACCCCAGGCGGGTCGCTCCCAGGAACACGACGATGGCGCTCATCACCCCAGCGACGACGATCTGACGGATTGTGAGTTTCATTTGCTAAACCTCCTGTTTGTTTTGAGATGGGTGTAATCGCCCCTGCCTCCCAACTGGCGCCACGATGGTGCTCGGCCCCGGATCTGTCATTCTGAGCGACCGAAGGGAGCGAAGAATCTCGTTTCCGGCCCGCGATTCGTGGTTGTTGCAACGAGATTCTTCGTCGCTTCGCTCCTCAGAATGACAATACTCCTCTTTGGGAGATGAGAACAACTGCACTCATCTCTTTTGGGTGTGTTTCAAATGAGTTGGACAAGACTTCGGAAGTCTAACCTCAACCGAAATGAAACGCACCCATCTCTTTTGGTAATGAGTCAAAACGCGAAGTTGGCTACGAACAAAATCGCCACAAAGGCCACGACCAATCCCAGGGCAACGAAGTCAATGGGTTTGGCTCGCAGTCGAATCAGGTGAGTCCGCCCCCTTCCGCCCAGGTAGCAGCGGGCTTCCATGGCCTGGATCAGGTCTTCGGCGCGGCGCAGGCTGGTCACGAAGAGCGGGATCAGCAAAGGGAACGTGCGGCGAGCTCGCTGCACGAAGTTCCAGCGGCCTCCACCGAAGTCGGCTCCCCGCGAAGCCTGGGCCTTGATGATGCGTTCCATCTCCTGGGCCAGGAGGGGCAGGAAGCGCAGGGTCAGGGTGAGCACCAGGGCCAGTTCGTGGGCAGGCATCCCGACTCGCTGGAGAGGGCGCAGCAGTCGCTCGGTGCCGTGGCTCAGCTCGGTGACAGTGGTGCAGTAAGTTAGCCCGCTGACCAGCAGAATCAGCGCCATCAGGCGTCCCAGCAAGATCACCAACAGGTACAGGCTGGCACCCGTGACCATCAGTGGGCCCCATTGCCAAAGAGCGTTGCTCTGAGCAGCAGATTGGGCATGGGGGTAGAGGAGGAGTTGCAACAGGGCCACCATGACGAAGAAGGGCCACGCTGACCACAGTCCCCGCAGGGCATGGAGCAGCGGAATCCGCGCCAGAGCCAGCACGCTTAGGACAGCGATCAGAGCCAGGGCCAGGCTGACGCCACTGCTGCTGAACATCACCGCTGCCAAGAGCAGCGCGCCTCCCACGAGTTTTACCCTCGGGTCCAGGCGGTGAATGGGTGAATTGGTCGGCAAGTACTGACCGATGGTGATGTTACGCGAAAACTCGAATTCAGACATATCATGTCGGAGTCCCGAACTTGTTCGGGGTGTTTCCACAATGGCGTCAGTTTGCAGACGAGAAGACTCCCAACAAGTTGGGAAGTCCTACCGGCTATTCAACAAGGTCTCAATCTCCGCCGCCGCCTCGGCGATGGTGATTGCATCGGCACGCACTGGCAAACCCCGGAACCGCAAAGCGTGCATCACCGAGACGGCCAGCGGTGTCTCCAGCCCATACCCGGCCAACACTTCGGACCGAGAGAAGACTTTGCGTGGATTCCCGTTCAGCACCGCGCGTCCCTCAACCAGCACGTACAGGCGGTTGGCAAGCTGGGCCAGGTCTTCCATGTTGTGGGATGCCAGGACGATGGTGCCCTCTTGTTCCTCACGCCAGCGAATCAGCCATGCCAGCAGGTCTTTTCGCCCTCTTGGATCCAAACCAGCCGTCGGCTCGTCGAGCACCAGGACTTCTGGCTTCAAGGCCAACACGCCCGCCAGGGCCAGCCGCCGGCGCTCCCCCTCGCTGAGCGACAGGGTCAGCCGGTCCTGGAACGCTTCGAAATCCAGGCCAACCGCTTCCATTGCCCAGCACACCCGCTCTCTTATCTCGCTCCGTGACAACCCCAGGTTGCGAGGGCCGAAAGCCACGTCGTCCCCGGCGTAGCGCTCGAACAGTTGGTCCTCAGGATTCTGGAACACCAGCCCCACCCGGCGGCGGATGGTGCGCAGGTCGGCGCGGGGGTCGCCGGTGTCGTGGCCGTCAATCCGCACCTGGCCTGACTGAGGGCGCAGCAGGCCGTTGAGATGCTGAAGCAGGGTGGATTTCCCGGATCCCGTCGGGCCAATCAGCCCCACCGTCTCCCCGCGTTCGACCGTCAGGTCCACACCCCGCAGGGCCACGGCCTCGTGCGGCGTGCCTCGTGAGTAGGTGTAGTGCAGATTACGCACCTTGATCAGCGGTCCAGGCCCATTCGCCGATTCGCTCATTCGCCTACTCGCTCCCAGACCGCCTCCACCAGCTCCGGCACGGTCAGTAGATCGGAGGGGAAGCCGGGCAGGCGTGTACTCAAAGTCAAAGCCAACTCTGTGGCCGGAGGCACGTCCAACTGCAGAATCTGCAGCGCTTCCACCTGGCGGAACACCTGGCGCGGCGGGCCTTCCAGGGCGATGCGCCCTTTATCCAGCACCAGCACCCGGTCGGCCTCAACTGCTTCCGACATGAACTGGGTGATGGCTACGATGGTCACTCCTTCTCCTCGCAGGTGACGCAAGATGGCCAACACCTTCGCCCGTCCCGCGGGATCCAGCAGGGCGGTGGCTTCGTCCAGCACCAGGCAGCGGGGTCGCATGGCCAGGGCTCCGGCAATGGCCAGACGTTGCTTCTGACCGGCCGAGAGCAGGTGGGGGGCGCGTTGGCGAAGGGGTAGGAGGTCAACCAGGCCCAGTGCCCAAGTCACTCGCTTCTCTAGCTCCTCCTCTGCCACGCCCAGGTTCTCCGGCCCGAAGGCCACGTCCTCCTCGACCACGGTGGCTACGATTTGATTGTCGGGCACCTGGAAAACCATGCCCACGGTGCTGCGGATGTGGTGAGTGTGGGCTGGCTCCTTCGTGTTCCAGCCCGCCACCCACACCTCGCCCTGGGTCGGCAACAGGAGAGCGTTCAAGTGTTTGGCCAGGGTAGACTTGCCCGACCCGTTGTGGCCAACAATGGCCAGGTACTCCCCTTGCTCTATCGTCAAGTTGATGTCTCTGAGAGCCATGATCGGCCGTTCTGATTGAGGATTATAGGCAAAGGTTAGATTCTCTATCCGAATCAGGGGATCCTGCATCCGGGGTAGACTCCAGAGAACGACGGATCAGCAGGATTTACGGATCAAACGACCCAAGGGAGAATCCGCAAATCCTGCAGATCGGTGTTGTAAACAAAAAGCCTTCCGGGCGTTTCCCAGAAGGCCAGATTGCGCGTGTTCTTCCGCGCGCATTGCACTATCCTACCCTGCCGTCTCGGTCGCCCTGCGATCCAAGCGACAACACCTATGTATTCAGATGATGCAGCAACTTGCTCACCGCCATGCGGTCGGTGGCGTTTACACTATACTACAGATGGCCGAAAAGGTCAAATCGGGCTGTGAGCTTTGTCCTCAGGAAATCGTGCGCCACCACCCGCGGGAGATGAGCTCCGCTGGTATAAAAAGCCACCTGTGTAGTTGATGCAGGTGGCTTTTTGATTTTCCAAACCTACAACTTCAGGTTTCAGAGCCAGTCCTTTCTGGCTGGCAATTCTTCACCACAAAACGAGATTCTTCGTCGCTTCGCTCCTCAGAATGACGAAGTCTCGTCGTAGTATCAGGGAGCGTAATTCTTCAGGATGGTGGGCAAGCAGAGCCTGTATGGGGTAGCCGTAGGTGTGGCGGTGGGCGTGTGAGTGATCGTTGGCGTTGGTGTATCGGTTGGTGTCGTTGTTGGTGTATTGGTAGACGTGGCTGTGGATGTCCATGTGGCCGTCGGCGTCTGGGTAAGCGTTGGCGTTGGTGCATCGGTTGGTGTCGCTGTTGGTGTGTTGGTGGGCGTAGCCGTAGGTGTCCATGTGGCCGTCGGCGTTGGCGTCTGGGTAGGCGTTGGCGTGGCTGTGGACGTCGGCGTACCGGGTGTGGCTGTGGACGTGGGACTGGGGGTTGGGGTAGCGGTGGACAACGCCACCCCGTACTCATCAGCGCCCACGTCCGGGGCAGGGCCGATGGGTCGCGCGTCGCCGTCAAAGTCGTCGGTTACCTGAGCCAGCGACGCTGCCTGATCAATGGCATCGGTGGCCGTGGGGAGCAGGTGCAGGTTGCCGGCGCCAGCGTTCACAAACCAATTGGACTGGGCATAAGTGATGTTGCCGACCGGATCACCATGACCACCATCCCGGTCGTGCCAGATGCTCATGTTGGTCAGGTTGTAAGCAAAGCTCCCCACGCTATCAGAGAAGCGGGCCTCCATGCCCCAGGTCACACCATCGGGATTGAGAAGGAGAGCCGTGTTGTGTGCCACCAACCAACCCGACGCGTGGACCATCTCGATGACCGAGTCGTGGGGCAAGGAGGCGTAGATGAAGTCGTTGCGCACGATGCCGCCGCTGTGATCCCCGCTGCCGTGGCTGGCGTTGCCAAAGGCGATGCCCTGGTAGCAGTTCACCAGCAAGTTGCGCTCCACCACCGTGTCCGAGGATTCAGACCAGAACAGAATAGTAGGTACCGGCGCGTTCCCCGGCGTGCGAATGCGATACCACTGATTGTCCCGCACCACCCAGCGGTGCGCCCGGTGTGCGCTGATGCCGTTGGTGTAATCGTCGGGCGCAGTGGTGGTGTATTCCAGGCGCGAGCAGGCCAGCAGTCCATCCTCACTCCCATTTCCCCAGGGGTTGACTTTGACCAACTGACTGCCGGTGTCCATGATGTGCAGGTTGTACAGCGTGGGCCGGTCGCTGCCCTGGATAGATACCCCGTGCTCGCCGGCGTTGCGAATGGTAAGGTCGGCGATGGTCACGTCGTCGGCGCCCACGTCGATCAGAATACCATGAGTGTGACCGGTGCCCATCCCACCCGCATCCAGGATCACGTCGTCGCGGTTCCCGGTAGCGCCACGGATGGCAATGCCGCTGTTCACCACGTGGACGATGTTCTGCAAGTTGTATGTACCCGCCGAGACCATGATGGTTGTGCCAGGTGCCGCGTTGTAGGCCTGGTCACGCAACTCTGACTCCGTGGAGACGGTGACGGTGGGGCCGGCGGACAGGGGTAATGGTGCGCAGCAGCGATCGCTCGGCATGAGGGAGGCTTCCTGGTCACTTGCTGTCTCTACTCCAGTGCCGAGAAGTCCTGCTAATGCAGCTAGTGTCGCGATCAGTGATCCTGTTCTCCTCATGGCTTCTTACCTCAATGATAGCCCCAGGGTTAGGGAGCGTAATTCTTCATGATGAGGGGCAAGGTAATTCGGTATGGCAGCGCCGTGGGCGTGTTGGTCGGCGTGTCAGTAGGCGTTGGCGTCGGCGTGTTGGTGGGAGTTGCTGTGTTGGTAGGTGTCGGCGTCGGCGTGTTGGTCGGCGTGTCAGTAGGCGTCGGCGTGTTGGTTGGCGTGGGAGTTCGAGTTGGTGTTGAAGTAGCCGTCGGGGTCAATGTAGCTGTAGGCGTTTTGGTGGGAGTGGGTGTTGCTGTGCCAGTCGCCGTTGAGGTAGGCATGAGGGTAGCTGGCGGCGGATACGGATCGAATGTGGGCGTGGGGGAAGGAAGCATCGGGGTCCTCGTGGTCGTGCCCGTCGGGGTGGATGTGGCTGGCGGCGGATATGCCCCGGGTGCGGCTGTGGGGGGCGGAGGCACCGGGGTCTTCGTGAACGTGGCCGCCGAGGCGACAAGCGCAATCTTAGCTGAGGCAACTTCCTCGCCGGTCCGCTCATCTACAGCCCCGCCTACCAGAGCGATAGAGTTGGGCAAGGATGTGTGGGGCGGTATAGGCGCTGGCGCGAGCGCGGGGATTGCGATTAAAATGTAGCCAGTGGCAGCCAGCAGAACTGCTGCAAAGGCGATGCCTAGCACGAAGGCTTTTCGAGTACTCAAACCGAGCCCTCTTCCGCAAGTACCTTCCGCACCTCTTCCTTCATCCATCTTTCTCTCCATCTCCTTGCCCATCTATGGCCGCACCACGCTGAACACCTCGCCTGCTTGCCAGCCTGCTATCTCACTAATCGCGTATTTCGTGTGCTTTCGTGACCTTCGTGTTCCAATCCTTGCTCATCCCTGGCCGCGCCGCGCTGAACACCTCGCCTGCTTGCCAGCCTCGTGCATGGCGGTGGCTAGCAGGAACTGGAGAGCCTCCTGGACTTTGGGAGGTTGGGTGTCGAGGAGGGAGGCGAGGACTTGGGTTTTTGGGGGAGGTTGCTGGTGGTGTTTCTCATGGCTAGCTGTGACTTCTCACGAGAAGACGATGGGGTCTAAAGCAATCAAATCTTCAAAATCGGACGGTTGGAGCTTTTCAAACTCCTTTTGTAGAACCTTTCTGTAGACCCATTCACTACCAGTTAGGATGGTGGCGTTTTCGCACCACAACTCAGCGGCACGGTCTTTGTGTTTGACGTCAATATCCTGTCGCCCCTTGGTTTCGATCAGATGGTGAACCTCATCATCCGTCACAGCCACAAAGTCCGGCTCGTAGTAGCGAAGGTTGGCCGCCGCGTCGGTGTAGGGGATGGTGAAGTTGAATCGCTCTGGAAGCTTGGCGAAGCGTATCACATCGGGAGCCTTTTCGAGAAAGGCGGCGAAGGCTTTTTCGAATTCGTTGTCGGCAGCGACGAGATTGAAGACAGTCTTGGTGGCTGGCAAGGTGGGGCGAGACCAGGGGAAGCCTTCGGTTGTAGAGAGGTTGCGTCCAGCTTGCTCCAGGGTAGGGGTTTGTTCTTCGACAACCGCTTCTCGTAGAGCAGCGACGAAGACCCTGACGGTGACGTGCTGGGCAACGGGATGAGAGATGGCCCTGATCATCATCGGGTCATCCAGATTGACTGGCTCACCGAAGGCTATGGTCTGGAGGAACTGTTTGATTTTGGGCACCAGGGCGGCAAATTGGGAGGGCAGTTTCAAGTCGGAGGCTATGCGCTTGGCATAGTAAGAGATAACTTCTTGGGAAGTTTGCACCTCGGGGATGGTGTATTCCCGTTCGATAAGCTTTTCCAGGGTGATGATGTCGTAGCCTTCGTAGGTAAACTCTTCGGCGGCGACATCGCCTTCTTTTTTGGGGAGCCTGGGCGTTTTGAACTTGGAAACATCCAGGGCCTCGATCTCTTCTCTCAGGGTCCGTTTGCGGGTCAAGATGGGGCTCAGGATGGGCATGGCGATGTCGTAGGCGGTTTTATCCGGGTCGGGGAAGATGGTCTCGATGACGACTCTGTCTTTGTCAAGGTCAACCGTCTCGAACTCCATGTCCTCGTCTCGCTCCAACTGCTCCACAAACTGGATGAACGCTTTGTTCCCAATCACGTCAACCCGCTCCTGAAAGGTAGGGTCGCCCGGCTTGCCCCGGAACATCAACCGCAAGCCCCGGCCAATGGTCTGCTCCGGCAGGATGTTGGCCTTGGCGGTATAGGGACGTAGCCCCACCACGACGGTGACGCTTTGCACGTCCCACCCTTCGCGCAGCATCAGGACACTGACAATGGCGTTGATGGGACTGGTGCCAGAATCTATTTCCTGGGCAGCCTGGCGAGCAGCTTCAAGATCTTTTTGGGAAACGTCCCCTTGCCTATCAATGTGAATCACCAGTAACTTGTCCCCAGCAAACTCACCAGGGTATTTGGTGCGGAGATAGTCGGCCACCTCGTCGGCCTCTTTGGTTTTGTTCATCATTATAAAGAGGACTGGCTTGCGCTTGAGGGGAGCCAGTTGGTCGCGGTATTCGCGCCATCGTTCCACTCCGGCGGTCAGATAAGCCTCGTAGCGAACACTAGGAATATCCGAGGGAGCCTCTCTAATACGCTTTGCAATACCCTTGATAGGGCGCTTGGTGACGTTGTCCAGAATGGCTTGCTTGAGCGGATAGTCGAAGACGGTCCAGGTAAAAAGCGAGCCTTTGCTGTAGCGAGGCGTGGCCGTCATGTCGAGCTGGATGACGCCACGCCCCCCCTCTATCCCCCCCAACCCTTCGACCTTGCTCAGGGCAGGCTTTGGGGGGGAGGCAAGAGATGCGTGCAGGCGGCGGATGGTCTTACTCCATTCGCTTTCCTCATCGTGGGTGTGGTGGGCCTCGTCGTTGGCTACCAACACCGGCCCGCCCCGTGTAATGATGCGGGTGTCGAAACTGTCAACCTGGATCGTCTGGGCAGGCGGCTTGGGGCCAAGCACGGTGGTCATGATCTCTGGTTCGTCGGCGGCGCTAGCGGCGTCGCTCCCTTCGTAAAGCTGGTGAATGTTGGTCAGATACAACGCCCCCTCAGAACTGGCACGCTCGCTATCCCCACGCACGTAGAACTCCATATCCCAGAAGATCTTTAGCTCGGATGGAATCATGGGGTCAGTGTGAAAGATTCGCCCGCCTGCGAAGTCGAGGCGCAGCCGCTCAAAAACGATGACGTTGGGCGCGATAATCAGGCTGGTCTTGGCGTAGTTGTCCGCGTCTTCCAGGACGGCGTTGAAGTATTGCCAGGCGACGGCCAGAGCGATGACTTTGGTCTTACCGCTGCCGGTGGCCATTTTGATGCAGTAGCGGGGATAGTCGTCATATTGCAGCAGCCGCAACTGCCCCCCTGCCTGCGATGTGGCCTGGGCGTAGGTCTCGATCAAGTCTTTGTGGCGACGCTTGTGGGCGACTTCGTACAGGTAGACCAGGGTTTCAATGGCCTCGCGCTGGAAATAGAAATACTGAAATTTGTCGCCGTTAGCCAGGCGATGGTCGGTATGGAACCAGTGGTTGAGCAGGATTGCAGTGGTTGGGGTCGCGCCCTTGTAGCCATCGGCCACCCAACCCCGCACCTCCTGGCGAATGGCAGGGACGCAAGGGGCGGTTTTGAGGGCCAATTCCAAAAGGGCCATTTGAGCCGGGTGTGTTTTCTTTTTGCGGGGCATTGTCAATGGGCCTCCTTGTTGTCAAAGAGAGAGCAGGATTCTCGGAATGAACGGATCAAGAGCAGGATTTTCAGAATGAACGGATTGGATGATCCTTGAATTCTGTTGATCCTGCTCTTCTTGTGTGCTCCCATCTGTTAATTCTGCTAATCTTGCTCTTTCCCTACGCCCTCACAAACACGGGCTCCAAGTGAATGGCATCGAAGTTAGCCAGAATGCCCAACTGGATGTCGCACTGCCGCATCCAGTCTTTCAAACTGGCCAGGTGAATCTGATTGATGTCACCGATAGCCACGGGAAAGACCATGATTCTACCTTCGACCACGATGTGACCAAAGGCCACGTCGCCTATCACAATGCCTTTGTAAGTCACTTGCATTCGTTTAGCGGGTTTGGCCGCCAGACCACACAGCCCAAATTCGTGGTAGCTGGCATTGGCGTAGATACGATGGACGAAGCCTGCTCCCAGCACGGAATGCACTTCATACAATCCGCCCACGATCTGATAGGCCAGGCCGGGATAGAGCCAATCCGGAGAAGGAGTGATCACTTTCTTTTCAGGGGTGGCGACCGCTCGTTTGGCAGGATCGAAATAGAGACGGTTGAACTCTGGCTCTTTGCTCCCAAAGTTGAGCAACAACCCCACTGGCTTGTCAATTGCCTTCAGGTAGGAAATACCCTGCGCTTTATGCAGGGCTGTCAATCGCTCCGCTACTTTGATCTCTACGCCGACTTCCTGGGCGACGAATAGATCTAATCGCTGCACACCGACCAGGCGCTCCTTGTAGAGAATCCGATACTCGTCCTGCTGTGTGACGGTCCTGCCTCGCAGGCGCAATTCCTCCACCATCGCTCGCTCGCAGATGTGCTCCGGATAGGTGCGCGGAGTGTGGTTATAGACCTCGTAGTAAGCGCCAATGAGATCGCTGGTCAGTTCTTGATGCATGAGTTCTGGCATAGCGGTTAGAGTCCTCTAGAGCAGGATTCTCAGAATGAGCGGATTCTTTGTCTTCTCATTCATACATAGCAGGATTCTCAGAATGAACAGATCGTTATCCTTTCATTCTGTAAATCCTGTTCTTCTCATTCCGTAAATCCTGCTCTTATCACACCACCTTCACCTTCAACGTCTTCGTCGTATCATTCCCCAAAATGTCAATCACCTTGACCATAATCGCATACTCGCCCGGCGCATCATACTTGTGACCGACCCACAGCTTGAGCGACTTGTCCTTGCGGGTGCGGTAGGTCTGCCACATATTGTGGAAGGTGTCGCCTTTGTTGTCCCAGTCCACGGCCCAGTAGTCAATCCACTGCGACCAATGGGTGATAGCGGACTGGACATCGGCGGGAACATCGTCAGGGGGGATGACGAAGTCGGTTAGCTTCAGACTGACCTTTCGCTTCTCCTGCGCTACTTCGACGGAGAGAGCGGCCAGCTCGAAGAACTTGATGTCTCCCTGCTCGACCGCCTTCTTCTCCAGAACCTCGCGGGGGATGCGCAAGAACCGCATAGTGATGT
Source organism: uncultured Anaerolineae bacterium (assembly GCA_964625745.1). Taxonomy (GTDB): domain Bacteria; phylum Chloroflexota; class Anaerolineae; order VGOG01; family VGOG01; genus CAZVCJ01. The sequence continues at coordinate 16,870 of CAZVCJ010000007.1, forward strand.
TGGCCTGGGCCGCCTGCTGCTTGGCGACTTCGTTCAGCTCGAAGGCAAAGTCCCAACCCAACACATCCACTGCGCTGATGCTGGGCGCGTCCTTGCCGGTGCCGGTTGCTTTGCGGAACTCCAGCGCGATCTGCTGCACATCGCCGGGGGAGATGGGGGCGTCCACCGCGCCGACGTGCACCATGCGCCCAGCTTTGAGGCCGTGCAGCCAGTTGTAGCCCGTGATGGGGCGGGCGTGGTACAGCTCCAGGATAAAGCGGCGGTACTGGGCCGTCACGCTGGCCGCCTGCTCTGGCCCGCCGAACTCCGCCGCCTGCCAGGCTTGTCGCTCATACTTCCCCAGGTTCTGCACTACGAACGGCTTGACGTTCTCAATGCTCAGCAACCGCTTGCGGGTAGTGTGGATGGCAAAGCGGCCCAGGTCGCAGGCGATCCAGCGACGGTTCAGCTTCTCAGCCACGGCGGCGGTGGTGCCAGAGCCACAGAAGCAGTCGAGGACGAGACCGCCTTCGTTGGACGAGGCTTGGATGATGCGTTCGAGGAGGGCTTCGGGTTTTTGGGTGGGATAACCAGAGCGTTCTATGGCTTGTGCGCCTACTGGTTTGATGTCTGTTATTACCGAAGTTATTGGTGTGCCTTTTTGTTCGTGAAGATACCGCTTCAGGTAAGGTCTTCCGCTCTTGCTCCACTCCAAACGATTATCTGTATCGAGTTCTATCAGTTTACTTTGAACAACACGCCAGCCCCATTCAGGGGTATAGCCTTTGTACTCGTAAGCGAGATTAGGACGGGGCCCCATAGTCGCTGACCTTATGATATGGTCAAGTCTATACAAGCCTCTCTCATCCTCGTGACGGTAGAAATTCTTTACATACTGTGGGTCATGTTCGGTGTATAGTGGATTCCAGATAAGATCAGGGCCTCTGCAATAGTAAAAGATCGTGTCGTGGACTGAGCCCCACTTTTTTGAGTCACTGTGACTGCTAGTACGTTTCCAAACAATCTCATTGCGCAAGTTTGCAATACCAAAAACTTCATCCAATATCACTTTGCAGTAGTGTGCCATGTTGTAGTCAATATGAACATAAATGCTGCCTTTTTCATTGAGTAGTTCGTAAAGTGACGCAATGGTTTCATGAAACCATTGCAGATACCCGCTCAACCCACGTCCCCAAGTATCACGATAGGCTTTTATTTCGATTGCGCTTGCTTCTTTAACAAACCGTTCATCTTCTAAAGTAATCTGATACGAAAAATCCGCCCTCACGTTAAACGGCGGATCAATGTAAATCAAGTCCACCTGCCCGGCAAACTCATCCAGCAGAGCGGGCAGCACGTACTTCTTGTCACCCCAAATCAAGCGGTTGCGCCACTCAGGTGGGCGACCCGCGCTGAACAGGTCCAGGGCCATCTGTCGCTCCTGCGCGCTCTCGTTCACCGTTTCAACGGTTTGGAAGGGGAGTTGCAGGCGCAGGGGAGCGGTGCGCCTGCCGTCGGCATCGTATTTGCCTTCCCAGATTAGTTCTACCATCGGGGAGCCTCCTTACGTTTCACGGTCATCAACCGTCACCGTCACGCGCACGCGCTCAGGAAGGTCACCGCCAGTCAGCTTACGAAGCGCCCACTGTTGAACGTAGAGCGTGCCAATGATGGGCGGGCCGTCGGTGGCCTCTTCCTGGTAACGCCTGGTGTTCTTGGTGTCCTTCTCGACTTTGAACGTCAACTCTAGTTTGTCCATTGCTCGATACCTCCTGTGGTCTGTAGTTCTCTGGTTTTCGGGCGGGCCGTTCCGCGACACCTCATCTGGCAGAGTTCTACGCCACGGTCAACGTCGCCCCCAGCGCGCTAGTGCTGCCGTGGATGGTGGTCTGCCCCAATGATAACACCAGGTATACTATACCACATTTCAGGCCGTTTGGCAACAGCAAGAAGCCGCCCATCACCAAATGCCGTGACCCGATTTGACAGAAACGGGAAAGTGTGGTACAATACTTATCAGTAGGACGCAGTAAGGTGTTGTTTGAAGTTCAAATGATGAACAGCCCGAGCTTCTTATTGCCCCGGGCGTTTTCTTTGTACAGTCGTGGCCCAATCGGCACGAGCTGGTAAGCACGACGAAGAACAAACTGCTCCGCCCTACAACATTTCACAGGGAAGGAGGTATACCAGCTAATGTCTGAAAGAACCCAGGGTACGGTTAAGTGGTTCAACGGTGGCAAAGGCTACGGCTTCATTGAGCGCGAAGGCGGCGACGATGTGTTCGTCCACTTCTCGGCCATCCAGGGTGACGGTTTTCGCAACCTGAACGAAGGCGACCGAGTGGAGTTCACCATCGAGAGCAGCCCCAAAGGCCCTCAGGCCACCGACGTAATGAGGCTCTAGGCTCAAGAGAACCGCAGTAACAAAGAAAAGCCACCTGCCAGTTGACGCAGGTGGCTTTTTGCATTATACTATCCCCTGTCAGATGGTGCACGGATTTCGCAGTTGACACGGAGTGGAGTATGGTCAAGGTGACCTTCCGAAACAAGGAATGGGAGTTGCGGGCCGGGATGACGGTGCGAGATGCCATCCTGAAAGTGGGGCTGGACCCTCAGGCTGTCCTGCCTGTCCGCGACGGCAAGCTAATCAACGAAGCGACGATCATCCGCCAGGGCGACGTGATCAGATTAGTGGCGGTGATATCAGGTGGATAATCTCAATAGCCAATGACCAACGTCCTCCCATCAAAAGAAAGACCATCCGACCAGAGACCATTTGACCATCTGACCACATGAGGTGCTCGGATGAAGTGTAATAAGTGCGGCGGCGTGGCAGTGATCGGCATGCGTCACCACCGCCTGGCGCTGTGCGCCGATCATTTTGTGGAGTGGTTCATAAGCTACACGCAACGGGCCATCGAGAAGTACCACATGTTCGGCAGCGATGACCAACTGCTGGTGGCGGTTTCCGGTGGCAAAGATAGCCTGGCGCTGTGGGACGTGTTGTCGCAGCTCGGCTATCGCGCCGAGGGGATGTACATTTGCCTGGGGATCGGCGGCGACGACGGCTACTCGGCGGCATCTCAGCTCAAGGCGCAGGCCTTCGCCGAGGCGCACGGCCTGACGCTGCACGTGGTGGACGTGAGGCAGACGTATGGCACGAGCATTCCAGAGTTGGCGCGGAGGACGCATCGAGGGCGAAAGCCTTGTGCGGTCTGCGGGCTGGTTAAGCGCCACATCATGAACCGCGTGGCCTACGAGGGTGGCTACGATGCTATCGCCACCGGGCACAACCTGGACGACGAGGCCGCCGTCCTGATGCAGAACACCCTGCACTGGCAGGCGGGCTATCTGGGTCGCCAGGCTCCTGTTCTTCCCTCCACCCACCCTCGGCTGGCCCGCAAGGTCAAGCCCTTCGTGCACCTCTACGAGCGAGAGACGGCGGCCTACGCCATCGTGCGGGGCATTGATTACATCTACGACGAGTGCCCCCATGCCGTGGGCTCCACGACCATCTTCTACAAGGGTCTCCTCAACCAGTTGGAGAGCCGCTCGCCGGGGGCCAAGCTGAGCTTCTATCTCAGCTTTCTGCAAGCCAGGAGGGAGGGACTGCTCTCGGTGCAAGAGAAGACATTGGAGCTGAACGATTGCCAGAGGTGCGGCCAGCCGACCACGGCACCGGGGCTGTGCGCGTTTTGCCGGCTGTGGGAGCAGCGGATGGATAGCGGATAGGAGGTGATTCATGCCTAAAACGCGACAGGTGGTCTATGCGGCGACCATTGCTGCGTTGTATGCGGTCTTCACTGTAGCCCTGGCCCCGCTGAGCTATGGGCCGCTGCAGTTTCGGATCGCCGAAGTCTTGAAGGGTCTGGTCATCTGGCACCCGGTGACCATACCGGGCATCGTGTTGGGCACTATCATCGCCAACTTGACCAGTCCTTACGTGGGGGCCTGGGAGCTGGTTTGGATGCCCATCACCGATGGCCTGGGTGGGGTGTTGGCCTGGCTGGTGGCTCGCGCCCTCGGCCAGCGGATCGGTCCCTGGCTGGCGGCCCTGTGCTACGCCCTGACCACCGGTGCTGCGGTGGCGTTGATGCTCTACTTCGTGGGAGGCGTGCCCTTCTGGTTCGTGTTTGCCAGCGTGGCCTTCAGCGAATCGGTGATCATCGTCGGCGGCCTGCCCATCATGCGCTACGTCGCCCGCCTGTGGGATTTGCGGGCCGGTTCGACTCGTGACAATTGATTGCATCCCACATCCCACATCTCACATCCCACATAGGTGTTAAATGACCATGAATGACCTTGATCTTCTAACATCAGAAGAGTTGCCCCCCGATCACCGCTCTGGATTCGTGGCCGTCATCGGCAAGCCGAACGTGGGCAAATCCACGCTCATCAACGCCTGGCTGGGGGAGAAGATCGCCATCGTCTCCCCCAAGCCGCAGACCACCCGCCACCGACTGCGCGGCATCCTGACCCGGCCCGACGCCCAGATCATCTTCGTGGACACGCCTGGCATCCATCAACCTCGCCACAAGCTGGGCGAGTTCATGGTGGAGACGGCCACCAAAAGCATCCCCGACGCCGACCTGGTTCTGTTCATGGTTGACGTGTCGCAGATGCCCACGGCGGAGGATGAGCAGATCGTCCAACTGATCGAGAAGCACGGTCGAGCACCGGTGATCCTGGTGCTCAACAAGGCCGACCTGTTGCCCCCTGAGAAAGTGCAGCCTCACAGCACCGCCTACTTCAAGCTGGTGGAACACGATGCTTGGGTTGAGTGCGAAGCGTACCGAAACCAATGGATGATGATCTCCGCCACGCGAGGCGACAACCGCGACAAGCTGTTGGACATGGTTGTGGCCCGCCTGCCCGAAGGTCCCCGCTACTATCCTCCAGACCAGCTCACCGATCAGAACATGCGTTTCATCGTGGCCGAGCTCATCCGCGAGCAGGTGCTGCGGTTCGTCCATCAAGAAGTGCCCCACGCCGTGGCGGTGGCCGTGGAGGAGTGGAAGCAGCGGCGGGAGGACCTGACCTACATCGGAGCCACTGTCTTCGTGGAGAAGGATTCCCAGAAAGGCATCATCATTGGCGAAGGGGGCAGGATGCTGAAGCGCATCGGCCGGGCGGCTCGTGAGGAGATCGAGCAGTTGGTGGGCAATCGGGTATACCTGGAGTTGTGGGTCAAGGTGCGGGACAAGTGGCGGCAGGATGAGCAGGAATTGAGGCGGCTGGGGTATGCGCTGCCTCGTGAGAAAACATCATGAGGAAGTTTTCATAAGCACCTTCAGTGCGATTTGACATTTGTACCTCTATATGCTATGATTCGTGCGATTGGCGAGCTAAGGTGCACGTCAGGAGAGACAACATACTGGACGGGCAGAAGATCGGTCCGAGCTGAAAGGCTTTGGTTGATGCCATGGTCGGAAATGGCGAAAGCGTTTCACCTCGGACTTTTTCTAATCTCCGGCGTGCGCTCTCTCCCCTAACTTCGGGGAGGATGAAAGGGCGGGAAAGGGAGTGATGGCTCTCAGGAAATGGGCTAAACGAGGGTGTTTCGTTTCCAGTTACTCTATTCAATATTCAAGGAGGAAGAAAGAATGAAAAGGGTTGCAACACTACTGGTAGTCGCGGCGGTATTGACCAGCCTCGTAACTGCCTGTGCTGCGCCCACCCCCCAGGTGATCGAGAAGGAGGTGGTCGTCGAGAAAGAGGTTCCGGTCACCGTAGCACCATCGGCTGCGGTCCCCATCAAGATCGGCATTAACTTATCACTGACGGGACCCAAGGCTGACTTCGGGACGATGGACTGGGAATCCGTCCAGTTGGCCTATCGTGATTTTGGTGTTAGTGAAATAGGTGGTAGGGCAATCAGTTTCATAGTCGAGGATAACAGGGGGGATCCCGCCACGGCCAAATCGGCTGAGGAGAAGTTGGCTACCCTGGATAAGGTGGAGCTGGTGATCGGAGGTTATTCCAGCGCCTGTGGCGTGACCCAGGCTGCCACGGCCAATGATCTCAAGGTTCCTCATATCCTGGTCAACGCCTCCAAAGATGACATCACCACGGCAGGCTACGAATGGGTATTCTCAGGCCCTCGAGTGCCGGCGACTCACTACGCTGATGCTATGTGGAGCTTTGTTGACGAAGTGCTCATGCCAGGGGGGGTGAAGAAAGTAGCCCTGTTTTACGAGATGACTGACTGGGGCACCAGCTCGGCAGAGGGTCTCCGAGCCGGCTTCGAGGCCAGGGGCATTGAGCTCGTCGTTGACACCCCCTATGACTCCACTGCCACAGACTTCAAGCCCATGCTGTCTAAGGTGAAGGCAGCTAACCCGGACATGATCATGGCCGTTTCCTATCTTACCGATGCCGGCCTGATCGCCCGACAGGCAGCGGAGCTGAGGGTCAATGTTATGGCCTACATGGGTCAGGCGGGAGGCTATACCATGCCGGAGTTCGTGGAATTAGCTGGTGAGAACGCCAACTACATCTTCACCACAGCGAACTGGAGTCCCCTAGCTACCTGGTCTGGCACTCAGGCCGGCGTTGAGTGGAGCGCTGGGAAATACTACGACGACTATCTAGCGTCCTATGGGACAGAGGCTGATTACCACGGAGCTCAGGGTTATGCTGCCTGGCAAATAGCCCTGGATGCCCTGATGAAGATTGATGAGGCGGGAAAGCCCGCCAATCGGGAGACCATCAAAGAGACCCTCAAGGAAACAGACCTGATGACAGCCATGGGTCGCATAGAGCATAAAGAGTGGACCGATGATATGGGGCACCATTACCACAACCAGGGGTTGCCTCTCACCTACATCATGCAATGGCAAAACATGAAACAAGAGGTTATCTGGCCCACAGGCGCAGCCTCAGCCAGCTACGTCTTCCCTGTTTCCAAGTACGAGGACAGGTGATAATAACTCGCAATGACACAGCCTGAAAGTTTTTTGACAGGAAAATCGAAAGGGTGTATACTTCAATGCCCTGGATTCAAGGAGGAAGCCATTGGTGTTCTGGCCTGACCAATTCAACGACGTCGTTATGGGTTCTTTGGCGAGGAGGGGACGAAGCACAACCAGTAGCAAGTGCATTGCGATTTTTGGAGGTGTGGGGCACCACGAAGGCCAGGCTCTTGAATTTGTAGCCTGCATTTGAGGTGTCCCTTTGTATGCCAGGCAAAGGAGATTGAAGAGTGAGAGAGATAACCACAGAAAAGATAACTCAAGAGGTGGCTCGTCTCTGCATTGAGGCGAACTATTGCCTGGGCGAGGACGTGCTGGGCGCGCTGCGAAACGCTCGCGAGAAAGAGGTCTCGCCGGTAGGGCAGGCGGTACTGGACCAGATCCTCCAGAATATTGAAATCTCTAACCGAGGGGAGTTGCCGCTGTGCCAGGATACTGGACTCCTGGTCGTGTTCCTCGAGCTGGGGCAGGAGGTTCACATCGTAGGTGGCAACCTGAACGAGGCCATCAACGAGGGAGTGCGCCAGGGCTATCGAGATGGCTACCTGCGCAAGTCGGTGGTGGACCAGCCCTTCTCGGCCAGGGTGAACACCAGGGACAACACCCCGGCGGTGATCCACACCGAGATCGTGCCAGGCGATAAGCTCAAGATCACCGTTTGCCCCAAGGGGGGCGGCAGTGAGAACATGAGTTACCTCAAGATGTTCTCGCCGGCGGCCGGCAGGCAAGGGATCATTGATTGGGTGGTCGAGTGTGTGGATAGGTCTGGAGCCAACCCCTGCCCGCCCATCATCGTGGGAGTGGGCATCGGCGGCACCGTTGACCAGACCACCCTCATCGCCAAGAAGTCACTGCTGCGCCCGGTGGGTCAGCCCCATCCCGACCCCGAAGTGGCCGCACTGGAGGCCGAGATACTGGAGCGGGTGAACAAGCTGGGCATCGGCCCGCAGGGTTTAGGGGGGAGAGTGACCGCCCTGGCCGTCCACGTCGAGATCTTCCCCTGTCACATCGCCAGCATGCCAGCGGCGATAAACATCCAATGCCACAGCGCGCGGCATAAGGAAGTGGTTTTGTAGTGAGGAAACAAGGCAACAAGTCAACGAGGCAACGGGGCAACGAGGGGAGACACTCGTTACCTCATCACTCCTCGGTAACTCGTTGACTTACTCCAACGACGACAGGAGGCGTACAATGTCCAAAAAGATCACCACCCCTTTGACGGATGATATAGTTGAGCAGTTGCACGCTGGCGACGATGTGCAGATCACGGGCACCATCTACGTGGGGCGCGACTCGGCCCACAAGCGGATGATCGCCGCCCTGGACGCGGGCGAGGAATTGCCCTTGGCCCCCCAGGGGCAGATCATCTACTACATGGGCCCTTCGCCAGCCAGGCCGGGTCGGCCCATCGGTGCTGCCGGCCCGACGACGTCGTATCGTATGGACCCCTATGCCCCGCGCATGTTGGAGCAGGGGCTAAAAGGTATGATCGGCAAAGGCAACCGTGGCCCTGAGGTGCGGGAGGCATTGAAGAAGCACAAGGCCATCTACTTCGCGGCCATCGGCGGGGCGGCGGCTCTCATCGCCGATAGCATCAAAGAGGCCGAGGTCATCGCCTACGAGGATTTGGGCGCCGAGGCCTTGCGCAAGCTGAGAGTGGAGGACTTCCCAGCCATCGTGGTCAACGACATGTACGGTGGGGATGCCTATGAGCAGGGGAAAGCGAAGTATCGGTTGGAGGATTAAGCGGCATGAGGATCAGGCTATCGGCGGAGGTGCTCAGGAACGATCTGGTGCGCAGGGTCGAGGAGATCAGCGGCCAGGACCTGTTGGCTTGTTATCAGTGCGGCAAGTGTTCGGCGGGCTGTCCGGTGGCCTTCGCCATGGACATGCTGCCCAGCCAGGTCATCCGCCTGGTGCAGTTGGGCCAGGTGGAGGAAGCGCTGGAGTCGGAGACCATCTGGTTCTGCGCCGCCTGCCAAACTTGTTACGCCCGTTGCCCCAAGGGAGTTGACCTCTCGCGCATCATGGAGGCCCTGCGGGAGATAGCGCTCCAACGAGGTGGCGATTACCTGGACATCAAGGCCATCCATCCCGAAGAGCTGGCCGAATTCCCCCAACAGGCTTTCATCGGCGGGTTTCGTAAGTATACTTCGTAGGTGAGGCAATGAGGCAATAAGGCAAGCTAGATGGTTGCTGAGAATACACGGGAGTATGGATGTCAGAAAAGATTACGAACCATGCCATAGCTATTGCCGAAATCGTTCTGCGACCCTCTGATTTTACGAGACTTGTCGAATATCACCTAGATGAGTGGCTGGGAACAAGAGAACTAGAGCATGAAGCGAGCCGTTTGTGTGCTGTTGGTTTCCCCGAGAAGCAGTTGGCAAGTTTTATAAAGAGAGTGTGTGAATGGGGAAACTATCCAGGGATCGCAGGCAGGGTTCTCAAAAACAATGATCCGCTAATGATCCGGCGTCAGTTTACCGGCGCAACAAATGCTTTGAACTCTGACATTCCTGACGTCCAAGGCGCACTGCGAAGAATCAAGCAAATTCACAGTCTTGGAACATCATTCGCATCGAAGCATCTCCGCTTCTTGCGTCCTGATGTGTGCCCTGTTCTTGACAGCATCATATCGAAGAACTTGGGGTATGATGAACATGGATACAAGCAATTTTCTGACGATTGCTTGAGAATTGCCAAAACGCTTCAACAACATGGAGTATGCAACCCTATGGGTAGGGAGAGCGGAAAGTGGTTTGCTGCCGATGTTGAAATGGCTCTTTTCACATATTTGCGCAAATGAGTTCCTTGATCGCCTCGCTAACCTATCACTCTGTTCATGGAGAACAGCGAAATGAAGATACCCTACTACCCCGGCTGTACCCTGAACACCAAAGGCAAGGGTTTCGATAACTCGGCCCGAGCTTCGACCAGAGAGCTGGGCCTGGAATTGGTTGAGTTGGAAGAGTGGAATTGCTGTGGAGCTACTTTTCCGCTGCTGGTTGACAACATGCTGGACCTGGCTGGGCCAGCTCGGGTGTTGGTCAGTGCTCGGCAGGAGGGCGAGCGGCTGGCCGTAGCCTGCTCCACTTGCTACAACGTCCTCAGACGCACCAACAAGGTGATCCGTGAGGATGAGGACAGCCGGGAGAAGCTCAACTTCTTCCTGGAGGCCGATTACAGCGGCGACCTGGAAGTTCTCGATTTATTGCAGATACTGCGCGACGAAATCGGGTTCGACAGGATCAAAGAAGCGGTCAAGAAGCCTCTTTCGGGGCTGAAGGTCGCTGCCTATTATGGCTGCATGGTGCTCCGCCCTCCGGCCGAGGTAGCCTACGAAGATCCGGAGAATCCCCGTGCGCTGGATGATCTGATCACCGCGCTGGGGGCTGAAGCGGTGGACTACTCCCACCGGGGCGAGTGCTGCGGAGCCTATCTGGCAGTCAAGTCGGTTGACGTGACAGCGGAGATGAGTTTTACCATCCTCGATTCGGCGCAGCGGAGCGGGGCTGAGTTGGTGGTCACCAATTGCCCCCTCTGCCAGTTCAACCTGGACAGGATGCAGAAGGCCATGAGTAGTCGGCACTCCGGATTCCGGCCTATCCCCATTCTGTATTTCACTCAGCTCTTGGGCATCGCCCTGGGGTTGGATAGCGAGGGCTTCGAGTTAGACAGGCACTACGTTGATCCGCGGCCAGCGTTAGCCAAATGGTTGGACGGTTCCTAGCTCAAATGGTTCCAGAGTTCTCGTCTATTCGAGAAGAAGCGGCCTTTTGGGATACACACAGTTTAGCCGATTATTGGGATGAGTTCGAGGACGCGGAGCTTGTTTTTGAACCTCAGGAGGACACCTGCCCGAAGTGTGGTGGTCGGATGAACATCGCTTACCTCGATGTTCGCCTCGCTGGCGGTAAAGCTGTCCTGTATCAAGTCAAAGTTTACCACTGCCCCACACCAGACTGTGGGACGACGACGCTTTCCAAAGAAGCGAAGGCAGAAATGGACGAGATAGCCGGAATGCTTCGTGAGGGAAAACTCGAAGGTCTGGAGTTGATGGCTGTACCGGCTTAGGAGAGAACCCATGGTTGAGGGATTGGAGATCCCGACACCTTTTGTCAGGCGGGCGCTCATAATTGGTGCGGGCATCGCTGGAATGCAGGCCGCGCTAGACATAGCCAACTCAGGCTACCAGGTGGTGCTGGTGGACAAGCTCCCCTCCATCGGCGGGCGGATGGCTCAACTGTCGGAGACCTTCCCCACCCTGGACTGCGCCCAGTGCATCCTGACCCCGCGCACGGTGGAGGTGGGGCACCACGACAACATCAAGCTCCGGACGTACTCGGAGGTGGAATCCATTGAGGGCGACGTTGGGGATTTCCGGGTCCGCATCAGGCAGAAGCCAGCCTACGTGAACTGGGACCTCTGCACTGGCTGCGGACTGTGCCAGGAGAAGTGTCCCCAGCGAGTCGAATCGGAGTTTGAGCGCGGGATGGGTCAGCGCAAGGCCATCTACACTCTCTCACCCCAGGCGGTGCCCAACAAGCCTGTTATTGACGCCGAAAACTGCATTTACTTCGTCAGGGGCAGGTGCCGCGCCTGCGAGAAGCTCTGCCCTGTGGGAGCGATTGACTTCGAGCAGGAGGAGTCCATCGTCGAGGAGCGGGTGGGAGCCATCATCGTGGCCACGGGCTATGACCTCTATCCAACGGATGGTTTGGGTCACTATGGCTACGGCAGGATACCGGACGTCATTGATGGGCTGGCCTTCGAGCGTCTGCTTTCGGCCTCGGGGCCTACGGCTGGTCAGGTGAAGCGGCCTTCCGACGGCAAGGTGCCCAAAGAGGTGGTCTTCGTCCAGTGCGCGGGCTCTCGCGATCCAGAGTTGGGTGTGCCCTATTGTTCCAAAGTCTGCTGCATGTACACCGCCAAGCACGCCATGCTCTACAAACATCGCGTCCACGACGGCCAGGCCTACGTCTTCTACATTGACATCCGCGCGGCGGGCAAGGGCTACGAAGAGTTCGTAAGGCGGGCGATGGAAGAGGATCGGGTGCTCTACCTGCGGGGCAAGGTGTCCAGGATCTTCCAAGATGACGGCAAGGTCGTCGTCTGGGGGGCGGACACCTTGAGCGGCAAGCCCGTGGAGGTGGCAGCGGATCTGGTAGTGCTGGCCACGGCCACAGTGCCCCAGGCTGGAGCCAGAGAATTGGGGCAGATGCTGGGCCTAGAGACCGACGAGCTCGGGTTCTACACCGAGGCCGACGGCAACATGCACCCCTTGGAGACCGTGCGGCCTGGCATCTTCCTGGCGGGGGCGGACTCGGGGCCCAAGGACATCCCCGAAACCGTGGCCCAGGGAAGCGGCGCGGCGGCCAAGGTGCTGTCGCTGTTCGCCAGATGGAGTTCGTCGTGAAGGAGGAATTCGGCCCTTACACCACGGTGTTAGTGGCCATCATCAACAACCAGCGGGATTTCGCCATCGCCAGGGACGAGCACTGGTATCGCATCCCCGCCAGGCGCGCTCCGACCAGGGCCGTCAACGCTCCCATCCTGGCCTTCTATCAGACCAGGGTCTTCGGGGAGGAGGCCTGGGGCATCAACTACTGGGCCGAAGTCCGGGAGTGGGAGATCGTCAAGCGAGTTGAGCTTTTGCCCCAGGAAGCACTTCATCCCCAGGCTCAAGAGGATTACTACCGAATCCGCCTGGGGGAGCTCAGGCGGCTGCCTCATCCTATCGTGAGCAAGAAGTGGCGGCGCATCACTTTCATTGTCACCACCTGGGAGCGCCTGATGCGGGCGCGGGAGATGCAGGAGCTTCTCCACGGCGACATCTGGGAGGAACGGTTGTATCGGGCCTTGCGGAAGATGGGCATCGTGGCTGAGGGAAGGGTGAACTGGGAAGCGAGTGGGGGAGAGGTGTGGGATTGAACTTGCGGGCCTGGGAGCGAACTGAATGAGGAGAATTGGCGTTTTCGTCTGCCACTGCGGCCTGAACATCGCCGGCACGGTAGACGTGGAACGGGTGGCTGAAGAGATACGCGACTATCCAGGCGTGGTCTACTCCGCGGATTATAAATACGTATGCTCCGATCCAGGGCAGGACCTCATCAAAGAGGCCATCGCCGAGCATGACCTGGATGGCGTCATCGTCGCCGCTTGCTCACCGACCATGCACGAAGTCACTTTCCGCAAGACGGCGGCCACGGCTGGATTGAACCCCTATTTGTGCGAGATCGCCAACATCCGAGAGCAGTGCTCCTGGGTGCATCAATCGCAACCCGAGGAGGCGACTGCCAAAGCCATTGAGACTATCAAGACCATCGTTGAAAAAGCTCGCTACGACGAGTCCCTGGTGCCCTTGACCTTGCCTCTGGTCAAGAAAGCCCTGGTGATCGGCGGTGGCATCGCCGGCCTGCAAGCCGCGCTAGACATCGCCGAGGCTGGCTATCCCGTCATCCTGGTCGAAAAGGAATCGCACCTGGGCGGGCGCATGGGGCAGCTCTCCGGCATCTATCTCAACTTCGACACCGCGCCCGACCTGTTGGCTTCCATAATCCAGGCCGTGACCAGTCATCCCCATATCCAGATCATCACCGAGGCCGAGGTGGAAGAACTCGGCGGCTACGTCGGCAATTTCACGGTTCGGGTGAGGCGGCGAGGCGACGAGTTAATAGGGCACCGAGGCACTGAGGCAACGAGTCAACGAGGAGGCGAAGCCCTGGTTAACCCTTCACTCGTTACCTCATCACTCGGTGACTCGTTAACTGACGATGTTGGCGCCATCATCGTTGCTACCGGCTACGATCTCTACGCCAAGGAGAAGCTGGGCTACTACGGCGGCGGCCAATATCCCGACGTCATTGACGGCTTGCAGTTCGAGCAGATGTTGGCCACGGGTGGACAGATTCGCCGCCCTTCTGACGGGAAGGTTCCCCAGGAGGTCGTCTGGGTGCAGTGCGCTGGCTCCCGCGACCCAGAGCTGCATAAGCCCTACTGCTCCAAAATCTGCTGCATGTACGTGGCCAAACAGGCTATCATGTACAAACGCCAGGTGCCCGAAGGACAGGCTTATGTTTTCTACATTGACGTCCGCTCCGCTGGCAAGGGCTACGAGGAGTTCGTGCAGCAGGCCATGGAGCAGTACGACGTGCTTTATTTGCGCGGTAAGGTGTCGAAGATTTTCCAAGAAAATGGAAGAGTGATGGTCTGGGGGGCGGACACTTTGATGGGCAAGCCGCTTGAGGTAGCCGCCGACCTGGTAGTGCTGGCGACGGCAGCCGTGCCCAGCGAGGGGGCCAAAGACCTGGGTCAGCGCCTACGAGTGGCTACGGACGAGCATGGCTTCTTCAGCGAGGCCCATCCCAAGCTGCGCCCCGTGGAGAGCCTGACGGCGGGCGTATACCTGGCGGGCGCGGCCCAGTTTCCCAAGGACATACCTGAGACCATCGCTCAGGCCAGCGGCGCGGCGGCCAAGGTGCTCTCTCTCTTCTCCCAGCGGGAGATGGTGCAAGAGCCCATCATCGCCTACGTGGACGAGGAGCTGTGTGCCGGCTGCGGCTTGTGCATAGAAGCCTGTCCCTACGAGGCCCGCGAGATGCATCCCTGGAAGAACCTGGCCATCGTCAACGCGGCTCTCTGTCAGGGGTGCAGCGCTTGCGTGGTGGCCTGTCCCAACAAGGCCTCGGCAGTGCGGAACTTCACCACGGGGCAAGTGTTGGCCATGGTGGAGGCGTTGACGTAAGACGTGAAACGTGAAACGTCAAACGTGATGGTGACGTTTGACGCTTGACGTTTGACTATCAAAATCAAGGAGGTTTGAAAATGCTAGTAGGTGAGAGGATGACCAAGCGTCCGATTACTACTCATCCCGATACTCCCATTGATGATGCCCTTAAGCTCATGCGGGAGTCAAAGGTGCGACGGCTGCCCGTGCTGGACAAGGGCGGTAAGCTGGTCGGCATCATCACCGAGAAGGACTTGTTGTACGTCTCTCCCTCGCCAGCCACGTCGTTGAGCATCCATGAACTGCACTACCTTATCTCCAAGATTACGGTGCAGGACGTAATGGCCAAGGATGTGATCACCGCCACCGAGTACACCCCGCTGGAAGAGGCGGCCCGCATCATGGCCGACAACAAGATCGGCAGCCTGCCCGTGATGCGCAATGGCAAGTTGGTGGGCATCATTACCGAGACGAACCTCTTCTGTATCTTCCTGGAACTTCTCGGGGCCAGGGAGAAGGGCGTCAGACTGACCATGCTTGTCCCGGAGCAGAAGGGCGTCCTGGCTACCATCACTCGCGAGATAGTCGAAATGGGCGGCAACATCATCAGTCTGGGGACTTTTGTGGGAGAGGACCCCACCAACCGCCTGATCACGGTCAAGGTCTCAGAGGTTGGTCAAAACGAGTTAGTGTCGGCCATGGAAGCTCTGGGTATGGAAACCGTGGACGCGCGTGAGATTTAGAACACGGATTCGCAGGATTTGCGGATTTCCGCTCAGTCCAAGTTGCTTGATCCGTCAATCCTGCCGATCCGCTGTTCTTTTGGAGGTGTTGCAATGCCTGAAGAATTGATTCCTGTCTACATCATGGGCAAGAGGTACGAAGTGCCTTCTGGCCTGACCATCATGAAGGCCATGGAGTATGCCGGCTACAAGCTGGTGCGAGGGGCGGGCTGCCGGGCAGGCTTCTGTGGGGCTTGTGCCACTGTCTATCGCACGGCGGGGGACTACAGGCTCAAGGTTGCCCTGGCCTGTCAGACGGTCGCGGAGCCCGAAACGTACATCGCCCAAATCCCCTTCTTCCCGGCCGAACGTGCCCCATATAAGTTGGATGAGCTAGAGCCAACTTTCGAGACCTTGGTCCAGATCTATCCTGAGCTGATGCGCTGCCTGAGCTGCGGCACGTGCACCAAATCCTGCCCCCAGGACATAGATGTCAAGGACTACATGGCCGAGGCTATGCGAGGCAACATCGCCGCCGTCGCTGACAAGTCTTTCGACTGCATCATGTGCGGCCTCTGCGCGGCTCGCTGCCCAGCCGAGGAGGTGCAGTACAACATCGCCGTCCTCTGCCGCCGCCTCTACGGCAAATATCTGGCCCCCAAGGCCAGGCATCTGAGTGAGCGGGTGGCGGAGATCGAGGCCGGCCAGTTCGACGAATCGTTGAGGGAGATGAAGTCCTTGAGCGAGGGCGAATTGCGCCGGCGATACAACGAGCGGGACATCGAGCCGGATTAAAGAAGTTGGAGGTTGGAAGTTGGAGGCTGGACATTCGCCCCCAATCTCTACCCTCTAATCTCCAATCTCCAAGAATGAGGAGACACGTTATGAGCTATACACCTGAAATGCGCGAGTCCATCAAGAAAGTGGAGACCACTCGACCGGGGCGGTTGCAAGAGACCTTCCCCATGATGACGCCCGAACAGAAGCAAGAGGTGCTGGAGCGGTTTCATCCTGATTACCGGCTAGAGAGCTTCCGCGAGATCCGGGTGGGGCCGAGCAAGGGTGAGAAGGCCCCCAGCGAGTTAGTAGAGATCTTAGAAGGCCGCAGCCACCTGGTATCTGAAGCTCTGGATTTGACCCAGGTAGACTACGACACTGACGTCCTCATCATCGGTGGGGGCGGGGCTGGTGCCTCAGCAGCCATTCTGGCTCGGGAGAACGGCGCTTCTGTCGTCCTGTCCACCAAGCTGCGCCTTGGCGATGCCAACACCATGATGGCTCAGGGAGGCATCCAGGCCGCCGACAAAGCCAAAGATTCGCCGGCCATCCACTATCTCGATGTCATCGGCGGTGGCCACTTTGCCAACGATCCCGATCTGGTGGAGGCATTGGTGATGGACGCCCCCCTGGTCATCCAGTGGCTGGAGGGCCTGGGCGTCATGTTCGACAAGGAGCCCGATGGCACGATGGTGAGCATTCACGGTGGAGGCACCTCTCGCCAGCGGATGCACTCGGCCAGGGACTACTCCGGCGCGGGAATCATGCGCGTGCTGCGCGACGAGGTGCGTAGCTATCCCGACGACATTACCGTGCTGGAGTTCGCGCCGGCTATCGAGCTGATCATGGACGACAAGGGCCAGGTGGCGGGAGCTATCCTGCAGAACCTGGAGACGGGAGAGCACCTGGTGGTGCGGGCCAGGTGCACCATCATCGCCACCGGCGGCAGCGGGCGTTTGCACTACCAGGGCTTTGCTACCACCAACCACTACGGGGCCACCGGTGACGGGCTGATCCTGGCCTATCGCGTGGGAGCCAAGCTCCTTCACCAGGACACGATGCAATATCACCCCACCGGCGCCGCTTACCCGGAGCAGATCTTGGGGCAATTGGTGACCGAGAAAGTGAGGGGGCTGGGAGCACAGGTGTGCAACATTGATGGGGAACAGTTCGTCTACCCCCGCGAGACCCGCGACGTCGAGGCCTCGGCCCTCATTCGCGAGTGTGTGGAGCGAGGCAAAGGGGTGAGGACGCCTTCGGGGATACTGGGGGTCTGGCTGGATTCGCCGATGATCAACATCATCCACGGCCCGGGTACCGTCGAGGCGAAGCTGCCGGCCATGGTGCATCAGTTCAAGCGCTTCGACATTGACATCACCACAGAGCCTATGCTGGTCTATCCGACGTTGCATTATCAGAATGGCGGTGTGGGCTTGAGGCCCGACGGGTCTGTCCCCGGAATCCCCAACCTGTACGGTGCAGGGGAGATCTCCGGCGGCGTGCACGGTCGAAACCGCCTGATGGGCAACTCGCTTCTTGAGATCACCGTCTTTGGCCGCCGTGCCGGCCGGGCCGCAGCCCTCCGAGCCAGGGAGGTGGAGCCGGGCAAGCTGACCCTGGCCCACGTGGACGAGTGGAACAAACAGTTGGAGGAGGCGGGGATAGAGGATCCCATCGTGTCCCCCATCCTGTTACCCGATTATACGCGGAAAGTGCGGTGAGGGCATGAACAGAGGAGCCGCCTGGTGGAAGCCGGGCGGCTCCTTGGTTATTCTACGGACCAATGTAGTCTGGACATCTCTGGTCTTATGTGATATACTATTGTACACTGACGAGGCCACGAGACAGATCTGGAATCCATGCCTCTTGTCTTTCGCGTCCCCCGTGAGGAAGGCCTGCAATCCATCCTGTGATGTTGAAGCCGCGATGGCAGGAGGCCGGGTGTGATTGACGGTCGGGCCAACTATAGCTGGCTCGGTCATGGAGGTGATCGAGGAGGCAAGGTAATCGGCTTGAGAATCAATAAGATCATCTGGATTGACAAGTTCGTTGATAAGATCGAGTCCAGGCATCATATCACAACCTTCGAGGTTGAAGAGGTTCTGTGTGGCAAGAATAAAGTCCGTCGCATAGCAAAAGGTGATGTTCAGGGAGAGAATGTCTATCTCGCTCTGGGTCAGACTGATGCTGGACGATACCTGGCTGTGTTTTTCATCTTGAAGATGAACCACGATGTGCTGCCCATTAGCGCACGGGATATGGATGATAAAGAGAGGAGACAGTATGGGCGGAAGTAAGAAAGACCCTATCCCAGAGCATTTCAGTAGTGCGGAGGATGCTGGGGAGTTCTGGGACACGCACTCGGCGGTTGACTATTGGGATGAGATGGAGGATGTCGAGATGGAGTTTGACCTCCACCAGCGCGTCTTCCTGGTTGCTGTGGGTGATCGAATTTTCCATCGGGTAAAGCAACGCGCTGAGATGGAGCAGCGTTCTATGGAGGAGATGATCAGCATTCTCCTGGAACGCGAACTGGCATAGGGGATACATGATTCGGAGAATGTCTATGCAAGGAAGTGGAGCCAGGCAAGCTGACCCTGGCCCACGTGGACGAGTGGAACAAACAGTTGGAGGAGGCGGGGATAGAGGATCCCATCGTGTCCCCCATCATATTACCCGATTATACGCGGAAAGTGCGGTGAGGGTATGAGCGAAAGAGCCGCCTGGTGGAAACTGGGCGGCTCCTTGATTTTCTGCGGCAGGGTTGGTGCCATTGGGATTCATTCCCGCACAACTTCATCCAACTTCAAAGAGATGACTTTGGAGGCGCTGTCCTCGCCCATGGAGATGCCGTAGACGGTGTCCGCTACCTCGACGGTGCCCCGGTTGTGGGTGATGACGATGAACTGAGTGCGTTCAGATAGCCCTCGCAGCGCATCCCGAAAGCGGCCGACGTTGCTCTCGTCCAGGGTAGCGTCCACTTCATCCAGGAAGCAGAAGGGGGTGGGACTGGTCTTCAGGATGGCAAAGATCAGGGCCACCGCAGTCAAGGCCCTCTCCCCTCCGGACAGCATCGCCAGGCTTTGCTCCCGTCGCCCCGGCGGCCGGGCTACGATGTCAACTCCCGTCTCCATCAAATCGTCGGGTTCCGTAAGCACCAGCTCGGCCGCACCTCCGTCGAACAGCGACGCAAAATACCCCACGAACTCCCTGCGCACAGCCTCAAACGTCTCCCTGAAATCCCTCTCCATCAATTCGTCCAGTTCCACGATGACCTGGCGGAGATTCCCGGCTGCCTCTTCCAAATCCCCGGCCTGATCCGTGAGGAATCCATAGCGCTCCATAACCTCCTCGTATTCTGCCGGCGCATCGGGGTTGACAGGCTCGAGGCGCTTGATCTGCGCCCTCACTCGTCCGATCTCCTCTTCCAGTTCGGGCGGCGGCTCCTCCTCGCTGGGGGATAACAGGAGGGCATGGTCGTCGGTCTCCATCTCTGTCAGGCCTGTCCTGAGCGTAGCCGAAGGGCCTGCCCTGAGCGCCGCTTCGTTAACGGCCGAAGGTCCCAGGTCGTTCTCGATCTGATGCGACAAGTTGGCCAACTCGTCTTTGCGGCGCTCCACCTTCAGCGCTGCCTGGCCCTGCAGGCTCTCGTATTCGCGGAGCAGAGAGCGGTGGCGAGCCTCGGCCTTTTCCATCTCAACTTGCTCGTTCTCCAAAGCGGCCAACTCTGCTTCGCTTGGCTCGACGAGCTGGGCCACGACCTGGACCTGGTGTGTCATTTCTTTGAAGCCAAGTCGTAGATCCTCTATCCGTTCGGCCAGTTCCAGACTGTCCGCCGTCAGCAGGCCTTTCTTATCCCTCTTGGCTGATACCTGCTTATCCGATCGGATCAAACCGTCTCGTAAATCCTGCACAACAGCGCTCTGGTTTTCGTGGGCTTGCCTGGCCACAGCAATGGAGGTCCTCAATTCGGCCAGCCTATCCTCAAGCTCCTCGACGCTCAGGGCGTCCAACTGCGCCTTCAAGGCCAGGAGATGCTGTTGAGTCTGGGTCTCCCTCTCTTTCAAACTTGCCAATTCCTCGGTGAGGAGCGATTCTTTCTCGTCCAGGGCGCTCATCTCGGTCTTCAGTTGATTCTCTATGGCTTGCCGCCATCCCATCTCTTGGTCCAGGAGATCCGCCTCTCGTTCCTGGGAAGCCAGTTCTTCTAGCTTGGCTCCCTCTCTTGCTTTGATCTCAGCCTTTGTCTCTTCAAGGGTCGCCAACTCCTTCAGCAAACGGCGTTGGTTGGCTTCCTCAATCTGACATTTCTTCTCCAGGTCGGAGCTGAGTTCCTGGACCTCGGCCAGGTGTTGGGGCAACTCGCGCCACTCTCGTTCGCGGGCCAGTATGCCCCCACCTCGGCCTTGCGGCGGCCCGCCGGTGACGGCCCCGTGGGAGCCGATCATCTCACCGGTCAGGGCCGCAATTTGAAGTGGTCCGGTGAGGCCGTTTCGATCCAGCAGTCGCAGGGCGGTCTCGAAATCGTGGACGATGATGGTGCTTCCCAGCAGGTAGTGTCCCACTTTGGCTAACCTCTGCTCGAATTCCACCAGGTCAACGGCTAAGCCAACGACACTCTCGGCGCCGCTGCTTGTCCTGAGTTCCGCCGAAGGGATGGACTGGCCGGGTTTCTTGGCAGTCATTATCCTGTCCAACGGCAGGAACATGACTCGCCCCCCTCTGGTCTGTTTCAGGAACCGGACGGCTGCCACGGCGTCGTCCAGGGTTTCCACCACGATGTCGTGCAGATGAGGGCCCAAGGCTACCTCAATGGCCGTTTCCAGCTCGGCGGGCACCCGTATCAACCTGGCCACTGGCCCGACGATGCCTCTCAGTCGGCCGTCCCTGGCTGCCTGGAGCACCGTGTCCGCGCCAGCGGAGTAGCCTGACTCCTCGTGCCTCATTCGCTCCAGCAAATCGTAGCGGGCCTGCAGTCCAGTTTCTTCTTGCTTGATCCTGGACAGGGAAGCTTGCAATTGAGCCTGGCGTTCTCGCGAAGCCTCACTCTCTTGCTCTATCTTCTGTCTTCGGAGAGCCAATAAATCGGCCTCGGTTCCGAGGGCCTCCAGCTCGCCTCTTAGAGTCTCGATTTGCTCTCTCAAGGCCATCATCTTGGCTTGATGTTCGGCCAGGGCCTCGCGGTGACCTTCCACCTCCTGGCCCACTTCCTCCCGTCGCTCAGAGAGCTGTGTCAGGCGGTTGCGCCGGTCAGCCGCTTCGGTAGCCAACTGGAAGGCCTGGTCCTGGACCCTGGTCAGTTTCCCCTGGACGGCCTGCCGCTCCCTCTTGCGGGCCCTCAATTGCTCCTGGGTCTCTGGCAGATTAATCAGTCGCTCTTGAAGCTGGGCCTCAGCTCGGCTTAGCTCTTCCTGGGCCTCTGCCACCCTCTCCAGTTGAGCTGCGCGGTTGGCCTCCAGGGATGCGATTTCCTGGGCGATGTCCTCGCTCTGTTGATTGAGGAGCCGCAACCTTTCCTCGCTAACGGCCAGTTCCCGCTTTTTCTCCTCTGATTGGGCTTGCCGGTCGGTTTCCATCAGATGCAGGTCGCTGAGCTTCTGTCGCAGTCGGCCTTGCCGGGCTCTCAATTCGGCTTTCCGCAGCTTCAGTTCCTCTAGATCGGCCTCGCGCTCCCGCGATAGCTCCTGCCGCTGTTTGGCTTTGGCCTCGGCCTGGCGCAGGGCGGTTTGTGCTCTTTGCCAACGATGGGCATACCAGATTAACAGGAGTTGCTCCAGTCGTTGAGACAACTCCTGGTGCTGCTGCGCTCGCTCGGCTTGCTTCTCCAGGCGTTTGAGTCGGGGGGCGATCTCGTTGACGAGGTCGTTGACCCTGAGGATGTTGTCCCTGGTCTGCTCCAGCTTGTTGATGGCCTCCGTGCGTTTGGCCCGGTGGACGCTGATGCCGGCTGCCTCCTCGATGATGGCTCGTCGCTCATCGGGGTGCAGAGACAGGACGGCGTCCACCAGGCCCTGGCCGATGACGTTGTAGGTTCGGCGGCCCAGGCCGCTTTTGCCTAACAACTCGGTGATATCCTTTAGCCTGACCCGATTGCCGTTCAAGAGGTATTCGTTCTCGCCTGAGCGGTAGGCGCGGCGACTGATGGTTATCTCGCTGTATTCCGTGGGCAGTCCACCGTCACTGTTGTCCAGGGTGATGGAAGCCTGGGCCATGCCCTGGCGGGAGCGCCTTTCGCTGCCCCAGAAGATCATGTCTTCAGTACGCTTGGCCCTGAGTACGCCGTAGCTCCGCTCGCCCAGCACCCAGCGTATGGCGTCGGAGATGTTCGACTTGCCGCTGCCATTGGGGCCTACGATGACCGTGATCCCGTCCTCAAACGCGAACTCCGTCTTGGTGGCGAAGGTTTTATAACCCTGCAATTCCAGATGCTTAAGACGCAATCCGTTTCTCCCTGTTTCAATTCAAATCACAGCAAATTATACAGCTTATCGGGATTGATGTCAACTGGAGACCCTCAGAACTTGAGAAACCCTAAGGGTTTGAGTCTCAGCAGAGCCACCTTAGCTGCTTCCTGTTCGGCAACTTGCTTGTTATGCCCGGTACCTTGGCCATAAACCTTGTCGCCGATGAGCACCTCGATCGTGAACTCTTTGGCGTGGTCGGGGCCTCGTTCTGCCACGGTGCGATAGATAGGCGCTACCTGAAGCTCGCCCTGGGTCAACTCTTGCAGCATGCTCTTGGCGTCCTTGTACAGTTCTTCATCAAGGATGCGGCTGATCTCAGGCTCAATGCACCTCAGGACAAAATCCTCGACAGCCTGAAGTCCCTGATCGAGGAGGATAGCTCCCACCAGTGCCTCGAAGGTGGCGCAGAGGATGGCCTGGCGCTTCCGCCCCCCACTCTCTGCTTCGCCTCGGCTCAGCAGCAGGTATGAACCGAGGTTCATAGCCACGGCGAAGTGGGCCAGCGTCTCCCTTTTGACCAGGGCAGCCCGCAGGCTGGTCAGTCGCCCTTCCGCCATCTCCGGGAAGCGATTGTAGAGGTACTCCGCCGTGAGGAAGTCAAGCACCGCGTCTCCCAGGAACTCCAGTCGCTCGTTATCGGACAGCGGGTGGTCGGGGTTCTCGTTGATATAGGAGCGGTGGGTGAGAGCCCTTCGCAAAAGCGACTCGTCTCTGAAAGCAATTCCCAGTATTTCCTCTAGTTTGGATAGATTCATTTTTTACGCTTCACATTTCACGGCTCGTATGCCTTGAGCACGATGGTCGCGTTGTGCCCTCCGAAGCCGAAGGAGTTGGATAGAGCTACCTTGACGTTGGCCTGGCGAGCTACGTTGGGCACGTAGTCCAGATCGCACTCAGGGTCGGGATACTCATAGTTGATGGTGGGGTGGATGATGCCTTCCTGGATGGTCTTGACGCACACTATGGCTTCCAGCGCGCCAGCCGCTCCCATGAGGTGGCCGGTCATGGACTTGGTGGAACTGATGGGAACCTGGTAGGCATAGTCGCCGAAGACAGTCTTGATGGCCTTGGTCTCGGTCACGTCGTTGAGAATGGTCGAGGTGCCGTGGGCGTTGATGTAATCCACCTCGGTGGGCTCCAGGCCAGCTTTCTTCAAGGCTCTCTCCATGGCTTTGGCCGCCCCTCTTCCATCTTCAGCCGGCGCGCTGATGTGAAAGGCGTCGGAGGTGGCCCCGTAGCCAGCTACTTCAGCCAATGGCCGCGCCCCACGGTCCAGGGCATACTCCAGGCTCTCCATGATCACGATGCCTGCACCCTCCCCGAAGACAAAACCATCGCGCTGAGCATCGAAGGGGCGGCTGGCTCGCTTTGGATCATCGTTGCGCCGCGAGAGCGCACCCGTGCGGTGGAAGGCGGCCATCCCGAAGGGCACGAACGGCGACTCGCTGCCGCCGGCGATGACGGCCACGGCGTCGCCTCGGCGGATGATTTCGGAGGCTTCGCCGAGGGCGTTGCTGCCAGTGGCGCAGGCCGAGACGACGCAGAAGTTGGGGCCAGCCGCGCCGAAAGTGATAGCTACCTGCCCCGCGGCCATGTTGGAGATCATCATAGGCCCGGTTAGAGGGCTGACGCGCATGGGGCCCTTCTCGAAGAGGTCGTGATAGCCCTGGTCCATGGTCAGAAGACCGCCTATTCCAGAGCCGATGATCACGCCTACATCGTCGGCGTTGCTCCCATCAATGGTGAGTCCCGCCTGCTCCAGGGCCTGGGACGTGGAAGCGATGGCGAACTGAATGTAGCGATCCAGGCGTCGCGCCTCCTTGCGATCCATGTAATCTTGGGGGTCGAAGTCCTTGACCTCGCAGGCGATCTGGGTCAAGAAGGGCGAGGGGTCGAAATGGGTGATGGGTCCCGCCCCCGATTTACCTGCCAGGAGGTCCCGCCAGGTGGTCTCCACATCGAGAGCCACAGGATTGATAGTCCCCATGCCCGTGATCACTACTCGATTGCTTGCTTTGCTCATTTCAATCTCCTTATCAATGGTCAGAAACCAGGTCTCTCTTTGCTTAAACTTTGAGGCCGCTCCCCGTCAGGGGGACAATGGTGATCTCCTCAGGCCCGATGGGACCGCGAAGCTGCGGCAGCGCAGCGATGGCCACCGCCGAGGTCGGCTCGATATAAAGCCCGCGCCGGGCCAACTGGTCACGGGCGTGTAGCGTCGCCTCGTCGCTCACGGCCAACACAGCGCCGCCGGTCTCCCGCACCGCTGCTAAGATCTGGCGGCCTCGCACCGGCTGGGCGATGCTGATGCCCTCAGCGATGGTCTCGTTCTTTTCGATGGGGAAGGCATCGCCCAGTCCCCGTTGGTAAGCTTCGTACAGAGGAGCGCAGGACTCGGCCTGGACGGCGAAGAGACGGGGCAGCTTTTCGATCAGGCCGGCGGCCAGCAGGTCCTTGAAGCCTCGGTAGGCCCCCAAGAGCAGGGTGCCATGGCCGACGGGCAGAACCAGGTTGTCGGGAGCTCGCCAGCCCAGTTGCTCCCAGATCTCGTAGGCGATGGTCTTCAGGCCCTCCAGGGTGAAGGGGTTGTAGTAGTGGCTGGCATAATAAGCGCCTTGAGTGGCTGCCTCCTGAACAGCCTGGGCCGCTCTCTCTCGAGGCCCCTCCACTTTTACCGGCATAGCTCCGTAGATAGCGATCTGATGGATTTTGTTTGGTGAGGCGTAGGCTGGGACGTATATCTCGGCCTCGATCCCGGCCCGGGCCGCATAGGCGGCCAGGCTGGCTCCCGCGTTGCCCGAGGAGTCCTCCACCACCCTCTTCACTCCCAACCCTTTCAGCACGTTCACCAACACGGCTGTACCTCGGTCTTTGAAAGACCCCGTGGGAGCCAGGAACTCCAGCTTGCAGTGGATCCTGGTGTCATAAACCTGGGTTTCGACCAGGGGGGTGAAGCCCTCGCCCAGGGAGATGACACCCTCTTCGTACTTCACCGGCAGCATGGCCCGATAGCGCCACAGGCTGAAATCGTCCGTCTCGATCTCATCCTGGACGAAGCCAGGGGCGCCCTCCAGATCGAAGACGCCGCCGCACTCGCAGCGCCATTGGTGGGTATCGTGAGGATATGTTCGTTTGCAGGATAAGCATCGCAGGTTCATAGCTGCTCATTGGCCTCCACGGTCTCGATTGTGTCGCCTGCCTTGACTTGGCCGCCCTGGATCACCTTGGCGAAGATGCCCTCGCGGGGCATGACGCAATCGCCGACCTGGTAGTAGATAGCGCAGCGGTCGTGGCAGATCTTGCCGTGCTGGGTGATTTCGAGTACGGCTTCGTTGCCGACTCGCACTTGTGAGCCGAGGGGCAAAGCCAACAGGTCCATGCCCTGAGTAGTGAGGTTCTCGGCAAAGCTGCCTGGCCCGACGTTGAGGCCCAGGGCCTGCATCTTCTCGATGCTCTCCAGGGCCAGCAGGCTCACCTGGCGGTGCCAGTCATCGGCGTGGGCGTAGCCAATGATGCCCCAGTCTACTTTCAACTCGGCTTCCCCCACGTTCTTTTTTCGTATCCCCTTCTTTTGGCTGGTGCAGACGGCGACGATAGTTCCCTTCACTGTTCTTCTACGCTTATCTGCCTCTTTATCTTTTTCCACTTTCTTGAGAAGACCAGGGCCTCCTCCCAATCCATACATTCATCTTCCTCCGCAATCGAGGCCCTTCCCTTCAGATCACGGGTATATTCTTCAAAAGTCATCCCACGCTTTGCTTCAAAAGCCCTCGCCTGCTCTTCATAAAAGGCGATTTGCTGGTCTATGCGCATAGCTGCGACCTTTACTCCAGTGTGATCTCCCCGCTCTTGCCTCCGCTCTTGCGGACCAGGCGGACGTTGGTGATGTGCATGGCCCGATCTACGGCCTTGCACATGTCGTAGATGGTCAGCGCGGCCACAGCGACGGCAGTCAGGCTCTCCATTTCCACGCCCGTCTTGCCCGTGGTCCTCACCGTGGCCGTGATCTCTATGAGATTCTCTGCCTCGTGGGGCGCGAACTCGACGATCACGTGGGTCAGGAGCAAGGGATGGCATAAGGGGATCAGAGCGTGGGTGCGTTTGGCGGCCATGATGCCAGCCACCTGGGCCACGGCCAGGACGTCGCCTTTGGGGATGCCGCCGTCCTGGATCAGGGCCAGCGTCTCAGGACGCATAGTGATCTCGCCCTTCGCCACCGCCACTCGCCTGGTGTCGGGCTTGCCACCCACATCCACCATGCGGGCGCGGCCCTCGTCATCAAGATGTGTCAACTGCATTATGGGACCCTCCCGAACGAGATTATACCACAAGTGCCCTTTTAACTCAAGAATAACAACACCATTCACGTCGTCTGGTCGCGCATCTTTGTCATAATCGTCCCTTTGTAGTATAATATCGCTGGAGGTAAACTGCGTCATGTTCGGTCGTTCAAAAAAGATGAGGGATAGCTTGACGCGCACCCGTCAGTCTTTTTTCGGGCGGGTCGCTGGTCTGTTTGGGGCCAACGAGGTCACTGAGGAGCTGTGGGAGGAGCTGGAGGAGATCCTGATCCAGGCCGACGTCGGGGTGGGCACCACCGTTGAGCTTGTGGAAAGACTGCGAGAGCGAGTCGCCAAAGATCGAGTGCGCGATGCCAGAGCGGTGGAAGGAATGCTCAAAGAGGAACTGGTGGCCATGTTGGACGGCGGCCCTCCCTTGAGCATCAATGAGCCGCGCTTGCTCACGGTCGTCCTGGTGGTGGGGGCCAATGGTTCGGGCAAGACCACCAGCATAGCCAAGCTGACGCATTATTACCAGGGGCAAGGCCGAAAAGTCATCCTTGGCGCGGGCGACACTTTCCGAGCGGCGGCCATTGACCAACTCAAGATCTGGGGGCAGCGAGTTGGTTGCGATGTCATTGCCCATCAGCCGGGGGCCGATCCGGGAGCCGTGGCCTATGATGCTATCCGGGCCGCTGGATCTCGTGGTGCGGACATGCTCATCGTGGACACGGCGGGCCGTCTGCACACCAAGTACAATTTGATGCAGGAGCTCAAGAAGGTGCGAGGCGTGGCGGCCAAGCAGGTGCACCAGGCGCCACATGAGACCCTCCTGGTGCTGGATGCCACCACCGGGCAGAATGCCCTCGCCCAGGCCAGGCATTTCAAGGACGACGTGGAGGTGACAGGCATCTTCTTAGCCAAGCTAGATGGCACGGCCAAGGGGGGTGTTGTCTTCGCTATCGCCAGGGAACTGGGCCTGCCCATTCGCTTTGTTGGCACTGGCGAGGGCCTGGAGGATCTGGCTGAATTCGACGCCCAGGCTTTTGTGGAGGGGCTGTTTAGCGGGTAGCATCACCACCTGCGGGCGATCAAATGTCCTTTCACTGGTAGACAAGCTCTGACGACAATGATGAGGGCAAATGATGGATGTTCTAAGGGTGTTCATCAGTGGTACTCAAGAGGACATGCAGTCGGAGCGGCAGGCGGTGGAGGAAGCCATCCACTCCCTACGCTGGGAGGCTCTTCGTGCTGAAACCTACGGCTCTCAGCCCATGCCGTCCCGTGCTACCTGTCAGGAGATGATGGAGCGTTGTGACATCTACCTGGGCATGTTCAGTGGGCGTTACGGATGGGAACTCCCGGAGGGCATCTCAGTAACAGAGTTTGAGTTCAACTTGGCTCGAAAGCTGAACAGATCCATCTTGGTCTATGTACGGGATGAGGAGCGGGAGCCTAAGCAGTCAGATTTTCTGAAACGTGTGGAGGACTTCGACGGGGGCTACTTCCGCCGTCCACCATTCGAGTTCCCAGAAGAAGTAGCTGGATGGGTTCAGGAGGACTTGACGGCTTTGGTGACTCGCCTGATACGCGAAGGGGGAATCCGCTCCGCTCCTTTCCAAGCCCGCCCGGACATCCCCACCTTCGTAGGGCGGAGGGAGGAACTGGCACGACTTACCGAGGCCCTGGGCGGGGGTGACACGGTGGCCGTACACGGGGTGCACGGCCTGTTTGGCCTAGCTGGGCTCGGCAAGACGGCCTTGGCCATCCATGCCGTCTATTGGCTGCGCGAGGACTTCCCCGATGGCGTCCTCTGGGTTGACTTACCCACGGCCCGACCGGCCGAGGTGCTGGCCAATTGGGCCCGGCTTTACGGCGGCGACGTGAGCCGCATCGAGAACATCGAGACCCGAGCCGACGCTGTGCGGGGTATCCTGCGGGGCAAGCGCATCCTGGCCGTGCTGGACGACGCCCGCTCCGACGAATCCTTGCCACCCCTCTTGCGGGCCCTGAGCGACTGCGCCGTCATCGTCACCAGCCGCATCACCAACCTGCCCTCCCTAGTGCACGCCACTCCAGTGGACCTGGACAAGTTCTCCCCCGATGAAGTCTGGGCACTGTTCAACTGCATCGTAACCGACAGGCGACTAAAGGGCCTGCGGAGTACGGTGGAGGCCATTGGGGAACTAGTGGGGTACCTCCCCCTGGCCCTGGACATCGCCGCGAAGAAGATGCGAAAGCACAAAAACTGGATGGCGGAGGATTTGCTGGAGCGGTTGAGGGATGCAAAAAGCCGGCTGGGGGAGCTGCAGTGGGCCGGGGACTACGGGGTGCGCATGTCTTTCAGCCTGAGCTACGAGGGCTTGAGCTCGAAGGAGCAGCGCTTCTTCGCCGCCTTAGGGGCCTTTGGCGGCGAGGATTTCGACGTCACCGCCGCAGCCGCTGTGGCCCAGGTGACGGAAAAGGGGGCATCGAAAGCCCTCGAGGTGCTTTTCAACCTCTCCCTGTTCGAGGAGGGAAGGAGGGCAGGACGCTACCGGCTGCACCCTTTGCTCAGGGACTACGCCAGGGAGAAGCTGGAGGGGGAGGGGGCCTACGAGCGCATGGCCCGGCATTACCTGGCAGTGGCCAGGGAAGCTGCAGAGGAGTTGGAGGGAAAGGAAATCGAGGACGGGTTGGCCGTCTTGGATGAGGAACTGAGCAACATCCGCGCCGGCCAGGCCTGGGCTGCAGGAAAGGCTACAAAGGCGGCTCAGGAGCTGACCCGAGACTACATCGATGCCATGGTCCGTTATTTGGACCTGCGCAGCCACTGGGACGAATGGATAGACTGGGGAGAAGTGGGTCTGGAGGCCTGCCAGCAACTGGACGACGAAGGAGGCACAGCGGCAATCCTAAGCAATCTGGGCCTAGTGTACTACCGAAAGGGTGAGTGGGATAGGGCCATCAAGCTCCACCAGAAGAGCTTGAGGACTTACGAGAGGCTTAGTGACACCCACGGGATGGCCCAAGCCTACAATGGCCTAGGCATGGTCTACGCCGATAAGGGTGAGTGGGATACGGCAATCAAGCTCTACCAGAAGGGCTTAGAGATATCGGAGAAGCTTGGGAATGCCTACCTGATGGCCAAGATCTACAACAACGCTGGCTTAGTGTATGCCGACAAGGGCGAGTGGGATAGGGCAATCGAGGTCTACCAGAGGAGTTTAGAGATATCGAAGAAACTCGGGGACGTCCACCTGATGGCCAAAAGCTACAACAATATTGGCTTGGTGTATGCCGAGAAGGGCGAGTGGGATAGGGCAATCGAGTTCTACCAGAAGGACCTGTTCATATCGGAGAGGCTTGACGACGCCCGCGGAATGGCCCAGACCTACAATAACCTGGGCATGGTGTATGACGACAAGGGCGAATGGGATAAGGCAATCGAGCTCTATCAGAAGAGTTTAGAGATATTAGAGAAGATCGGGGGCGCCCACTTAATGGCCAGGGCCTACAATAACCTGGGCGTGGCGTATGCCAATAAGGGCGAATGGGATAGGGCAATCGAGTCTTACCAGAAGAGTTTGGAGATATCAGAGAAGCTCAAGGACGTCCATGTGATGGCCGAGACTTACAGCAATGTTGGCTTGGTTTACTGCCGAAAGGGCGAGTGGGATAGTGCAATCGAGTTCTGCCAGAGGAGTTTGGAGATGTCCGAGAAGCTTGGGGACGTCCATCTGATGGCTGAGAGTTATAATAACGTTGGTTTGGCTTATGCTGACAAGGGGGAATGGGCTAAGTCTATCGAGCTCTACCAGAAGAGCCTGGAGATCAGAGAGAGACTTGGCGACGCCCACGGCATGGCCCAGACCTGGGGGAACTTAGGTTACCTCTATGAGGCCCAAGAGGATTATTGCCTTGCTCTGGAATACGCGGCCATGGCCCTGGAGATTTTCCGTCGCCTGGGGGCCTGGGAGGCGGCACAGATGGAGGAGTTGGTGCGGAGGCTGCGGGAGAAGCTGCCAACGGATCCAGGGAACGAATACACGGATAATTCTACTGCAGGTTTTTGGAACCTGCGGTAGAATGAGAGGATTAGGAGGTGAGTAGTCATGGAAGAGCTTAGGAGCGAGATAAACGAATTGAAACAGCGCATTGAACAGATAAAGGAGCGTCTTTGACTTAGCCAGCAAGGAGCAGGAAATAGCGCGGCTGGAGCAGCGAGCAACTCAACCGTACTTCTGGGATCACCCGGATGAAGCCCAGGCCGCGATGCGGAAGCTGGCCTCCCTCAATGACGAGGTGGAGACCTGGAAGGAGCTGACATGGCGGGTGGCCGATGCCCAGGCTCTCCTCGATTTGGCCATCGCTGACGAGGACGAGGCCATGGCTGGCGACATAGCTGGCGAAGTCGAGACTATCGAGGCCGAGTTGGAGCGGCTGGAGTTCTGGCTGCTCTTCTCAGGTCCCCACGACAAAGGGGACGCTATCTTGGCCATCCACGCCGGAGCAGGCGGCACCGAGGCCCAGGATTGGGCAGAGATGCTGCTCAGGATGTACCTGCGTTGGGCCGAGGGACGCGGCTACAAGACCAGCATCCTGGACAGCATGCCGGGTGAGGAGGCCGGCCTGAAAAGGGCTATCGTCAGTGTTGAAGGAGATCACGCCTATGGTTATCTGGGGGCGGAGAGAGGCGTCCACCGTTTGGTGCGTCTTTCTCCCTTTGACGCTGCCCACCGGCGGCACACCTCCTTTGCCCTGGTAGAGGTCTGGCCCGACATCGGGGAGGCGATCGAAGTGGACGTAAACCCCGAAGACCTGCGCATTGACACCTTCCGCTCCAGTGGGCCAGGCGGGCAGCACATGCAGAAAACCAGTTCGGCGGTGCGCATCACCCACTTGCCGACGGGAATCATTGCCACTTGCCAGAACGAGCGCTCGCAGGCCCAGAATCGGGAGACGGCCATGAAGGTTCTGCGGGCCCGTCTCTTCGATCTGGAGCAAAAGAAGCAGGGGGCGGAACAATCGCGCCTCAAGGGCAAGCACGTCGAGGCTGGCTGGGGCAACCAGATCCGTTCCTACGTGCTGCATCCCTACAAAATGGTCAAGGATTTGCGTACCGGCTACGAAACAGGCAACGCCGAAGCAGTCCTCAATGGAGATCTGGACGATTTCATCGAGACCTACCTGCGGTCAATAGTGGGCGTTAGAGCGATTTGACAATTTCGGCCAAAAGGCGTATAATTATTGCGTATAAAATGACCAATGATGGTCTCAGAGCGATGGGAGTGGCAATCTCAGTCGCTCTTTTTGCGCTTATGGAGACCAGAGGTATGGGCTAGTGGCTGAGAACGTCGAGGAATTGCTAACCCGATTTGAAGAGCATTTGGCGCGGTCGGCTCTGGCATCAACGACCATCGTGAACTACCTGGCCGACCTGAGAACCTTTGCCCGTTGGCACGCTGGTGTCAAGAGGCCGTCGTCCCTGTTGGAGTTGACGCCCGATGACATCCGGGAATATCGCCGCCACATGAAGATCAACGAGGGGTGGACCCCTGCCACGATCAATCGGCGCCTGCAAGCTGTTCGCAAATTCTACAGCTTTGCCATGGGGACTGGTCTGACGGAGAGCAACCCCGCATCCGAGGTGCAGTTGATTCCCAGACCTGAGCCAAACCCACCTCGCGCCCTGGCTCCTGAGGAGGTCGCCAGCCTCTTTCAGGCGATACAAGAAGGGCGGCCCAGCCTGGTCAAGCGCGACCACGCTATTGTCCAGTTGTTGCTTCAAACGGGGATCAAGCTGGGAGAGTTGACCGGATTGCGCTTGTCCGATGTCCAACTGCGGGGCAATGGAGAGGGTTCGTTGCTGGTGGGAGAGGGCGATGGCAATAACTGCCGCCAGGTCCCCCTCAATTCCCTGGCCCGTGCCGCCTTGCAGGACTATCTACGGGTCCGGTCTGCTTCGGACGGTACCGACAACCTCTTTCTGAGTCAGGGAGGTGGTTGTATTTCCAGGCGCACCGTCCAGCGGTTGGTGAATGTGTACGCCAAGGCCGCTGGGCTGGAAGATGTATCGGCCCACGTGTTGCGGCATACTTTTGCGGTATCCACGTTGCAGGACACAGAGGACCTTTCACTCGTGGCGCGCTTGTTGGGCCACCGTTGTTTGGAGACTACCGCCAAATATCTAATATCCAATATCTAATGTCCAACATCCAATCAGGAGGGAGAACTTGGAGGTAAAAGATTTTGCTGCCTTGCGCATTAGCCTGGCTTCGCCGGATGAGATACGTTCCTGGTCCTATGGCGAGGTGACCAAGCCAGAAACCATCAACTACCGTCGGCTGAGACCCGAGAAGGACGGCCTCTTCTGTGAGGCCATCTTCGGGCCTCAAAGAGATTGGCAGTGCTATTGCGGCAAGTACAAAAACGTGCGCTACAAGGGCATAATCTGTGACAAGTGCGGTGTGGAAGTGACTCGCTCCTCGGTCCGGCGGGAGCGCATGGGACACATCGAACTGGCGGCCCCGGTGGCCCACGTCTGGTATACGCGGCGCGTGCCCAGTTACCTGGGGATGTTGCTGGACATCTCGCGGCGATACCTGGATCGCGTCCTCTACTTTGCCCAGTACATCATCACCGGGATAGATGAGGAAGCGCGGCAAAAAGCCCTGCATCGCCTCGAAGAGGAATTGGTCCTGGGACAAGCTAACCTGAAGAAGGAGACTCAGGAGCGAATTGATGAGCTAGAGCGGGAAGTGGCTGGGAAAATCGGGGAGCTGGAGGAGGGCCGGCAGGCCACTCATCAGCGCCTGGAGGAGAAGTTGGCCACAGCCACCGAAGGGATCATGAAAGAGGCCCAAGCCTTGCAAACGAAGGTGGAAGGTCGCCAGGGTAAGAAAGTGCGGGCTCCTTTGATCTTCTCGCCCACAGAGGAGACCATCGTCGAGAGCGGCGAGGTGGTGGGTTTGGAGAATTTGGTTCTTTTGAATAGGGCCGTGCAAGAGGAGTTAAGCAGGATCGAGGGCCAGATCAGAGTCGAACAGGATCAGAATGTAACTGCGGTGGAAGCTGATATCGAGATCCTGCGCCACGGTTTGGAAGATGAGATCCAGAGACTGCGGGCGGAGTTAGCTCCGGAGATAGAGGCTCTGAAGCAAAAGGCCGATGCTGACCGCGACGAGCTAATGGGTCTGTCGCAGATGGAATTGCTGGAAGAGGCTCGCCACCGGGAGCTGAAGGCTAAATGGGGTCAGGTCTTTAAGGCTGGCATGGGGGCTGAGGCCTTCTATGAGATCCTGCAGGCGATGGATTTGGACGTATTGGCCAAGGAGTTGTGGGCCGAGGTTCGTTCCACCCGCTCAAAGCAGCGCCGCAAGAAGGCAGTCAAGAGGTTGCAGGTGGTGGAGGCTCTGCGAAAATCGGGCAACCGGCCCGAGTGGATGATCTTGACTGTGCTGCCCGTCATTCCACCCGAGCTTAGGCCCATGGTCCAGTTGGATGGAGGCCGCTTCGCTACCAGTGATCTGAACGATCTCTATCGGCGAGTGATCAACCGCAATAACCGCCTCAAGCGTCTTTTGGAACTAGGCGCGCCTGACGTCATTGTGCGCAACGAGAAGCGCATGCTCCAGGAAGCGGTTGATTCCCTCATTGACAACAGCTACCGAGGCAAGGCCATGTCTCGACGTGGCCAACGGGAACTGAAATCCCTCTCGGACATGCTCAAGGGCAAGAAAGGGCGCTTCCGCCGCAACCTCCTGGGCAAGCGCGTGGACTATTCGGGTCGTTCGGTGATCGTCACCGGCCCGGAGCTGAAGCTACACCAGTGCGGTTTGCCCAGAAGTATGGCTCTGGAGCTCTATCGGCCCTTTGTGATCGGCAAGCTAGTAAAATACAACTATGCCAATAACGTCAAGGGAGCCAGACGGCTCATTGAGCGGGAGCACCCTGAGATCTGGGAGATCCTGGAAGAGGTGGTCAAGGAGCAACCGGTGTTGCTCAACCGCGCCCCTACCCTGCACCGCTTGGGCGTCCTGGCCTTCCAGCCTGTCCTGGTGAATGGCAACGCCATCCAGGTACATCCCCTGGTCTGTGCCGCCTTTAATGCTGACTTCGATGGCGACCAGATGGCCGTGCACGTGCCGCTATCCAAGGGTGCCGTGGAAGAGACGCTAAAGCTCATGCTATCCACGCAGAATTTGCTCAAGCCAGCCAGTGGTGAGCCCATTGTAAGTCCCACCAAGGACATGGTTATGGGGTGCTATTATCTCACCATAGAAGAGGACGGCTGCCGGGGCGAGGGCAAAGTCTTCATTGACCTTGATGAGGTCTCCCTGGCCTACGAGCTGGGCAAGGTTAATCTGCACGCCAAGATCAAGGTTATGCACGTGCGAGAGCGACGCACAGTCAGAAAGCGCCCTGTCGAGACTACGGTCGGGCGGGCCATCTTCAACCTGATCTTGCCCGATGAACTGCGTTTCGTGAACGAGGTTTTAGACAAGGGGCAGCTTAAGGATCTGGTGGCCAAATGCCATAAACAGCTCGGCCTGGAGGCGACCAGCGAGCTGGTGGACAAGATCAAAGCCATCGGCTTTAAGTATGCCACCCGGTCAGGCGTAACTATCGCTGTCTCTGACCTGACCGTGCCCAAAGCCAAACACACGATTCTGGCGCAGGTCTCTGAGCAAGTCAGAGAGGTGGAGCGACAGTACAGACGGGGGCTCTTGACCGAGGACGAGCAGTATACTAAGACGATCGAGCTCTGGACCAGGGCCACTGATGACGTGACCGAGGCTGTGGCCGAGTCACTTGATCCCCATGGCCCTATTCAGATGATGGCCCAGTCAGGTGCCACGAAGGGGGGCTTCCAGCCCATTCGGCAGCTCGCGGGCATGCGTGGTTTGATGGCCGACCCGGCGGGACGGATCATCGCCATGCCCATCCTTTCCAACTTCCGAGAGGGCCTGTCAACATTGGAATACTTCATCTCCACCCATGGGGCGCGCAAGGGCCTGGCCGATACCGCCCTGCGCACTGCCGACGCTGGCTACCTCACCCGGCGGCTGGTGGACGCGGCTCAGGACGCGATCATCAATGCCGTGGACTGTGGTACCAAGGGAGGGATCTGGATCAAGAAAGCGGACGATGTGGGCGGCCAGGCTTTGGGGAAGCGAATCCTGGGCCGAGTCGCAGCGGGGACAATTGCTGACCCTGAGACTGGTGAGATCATAGTCTCCGCCGGCGATATGATTGAGGAAGAAGAGGCGGAGACCATCGAGGCGGCTGGCATTGAGGAGGTCTATATCCGTTCGCCTATGACCTGCCAGCTCAGGTACGGCCTCTGCGCCAAGTGCTACGGGCGGGACCTGGGCCGCGGGAAGATGGTTGAAGTAGGGACCGCAGTGGGCATCGTGGCCGCTCAATCCATCGGTGAGCCGGGCACACAGCTTACCCTGCGCACTTTCCACACCGGTGGGGTGGTCTCAGGGGGAGACATCACCCACGGCTTGCCGCGAGTGGAGGAGCTTTTTGAGGCTCGCAAGAATCCCAAAGGCGAGGCTCTCATGACCGACATTGATGGGATGGTAGAGATCCGACGCGAGGAGGGGATACGCTACATCAAGGTCGTCAGTAGTGAGCTTTTCCGCGACGAGTACGACATCAAGCATGGCTGGAAGATCCTGGTCGAGGACGGCGACGAGATAGCCGATGGGGAGCCTATCGCCAGCCGGGGCGAGAAGAAGCAAGTTGTTAAGAAGGGCGGACGGGTCTTGCGGGAGGATCGCCAAATCACCGTAGTCTACGAGAGGCGAGAAGAGCAAGAATACGAAGTGCCCTCAGCGGCGCGACTGACCGTGAGCGAAAGCGAATGGGTGAAGGCCGGTCAGCAGTTGATAGAGGGATCCAAGAACACCCATCGCATTCTGCGTATCCTGGGACGGGAGGCTACCCAGCTCTACCTGCTCTCGGAGATTCAGAAGGTCTACAGTTCTCAAGGGGTGGACATCAACGATAAGCACTTCGAGGTGATCATTAGCAAGATGCTGAACAAGGTGCAGGTAACCTCCTCGGGCAATACCGAGCTCCTGCCGGGGGAAGTTGTAAACCGCTCGACCTTCGCCGAGGGCAACGCTAAGGTGACAGCCGAAGGCGGCCGCCAGGCTACGGCTCAACCACTCCTGTTGGGTATCAGTAAAGCTGCCCTCAATACCGACAGCTTCCTTTCGGCAGCTTCCTTTCAGCATACCATCAGAGTTCTGGCTGGTGCGGCCATCGAGGGCCGGTATGACCATCTCTATGGCCTGAAGGAGAACGTCATCATCGGCAAGCTGATCCCGGCGGGAACTGGTTTTCGGGGCCGGCCCGGTCATGAGGGCGAACTCCCTTCAGATACCTTCGGGGATGTGGAATTCGCCTTCTTCAGAGAGAACGCCGCTGGGGAACTGGCCGCCGTCTTGGAAGAAGAAGAGGCTACCGAGGAAGTGACTATCCCGCAAATTGAGAAAGCCAGGTTGTCTCTGGCTGCCAGCTCGTAAGATAAAAGGGCTACCATTGAGGAGGGCGGCGATCGGGTCTTATTCGGTCGCCGCCCTTTTGTTTGGGACAACGGACTGGTAAGATTCACTGCTTCGATGTTCTAAACCCGCAGCAACCCCAGCAGACAATAGCACCCACAGATCTCAGGCTCCTTTTGTTTGACAAAAGCCTGGAAATAGCATATAGTAAGGGCACGGTCTATCCTGCCAGAAGGTCAAATCCTGGTTTGACAAGTTAAGGAGGCGAAATGCAGTTTACAGACAAAATGCTCACTTGCGAACAGTGTGGGTCTCAATTCGTGTTCACCGTCACCGAGCAGCGGGGAATGGCCGAACGCGGCGCCGAGTTGTTCGAGCCTAAGTTCTGTCCTCGCTGCCGCGCTGCTGAGGAGCCTGGAGTTAAGCTCATTGGGCAGGTGAAATGGTTCGACGCCATCAAGGGCTGGGGCTTTATTACCAAGGCCAGCGGTGAAGACATCTTCGTTCACCACACCAGCATCGAGGGCCACGGCACCCTGCAAGACGGGCAGAAAGTGGAGTTCCTGGTCGAGCAAACCCCCAAAGGGCCCGCAGCAGTCGAGGTGGTCCCTCTGCCGACAGAGTAAGAACACGGATCAGCAGGATTAAACGGATGTTGCGCACCAAGATCGTTTGCACCATCGGGCCGGCTAGCCGTGCTCCTGAAATGCTGCGGGAACTGATACTGGCTGGCATGGACGTGGCTCGCCTGAATTTCTCCCACGGCAGCCAATCCTACCACGGCGAGAACATCGAGCGCATCCGTGCTGTCGCCGCCGAGGTGGGAAAACCCATAGCCATCCTGACCGACCTGCAGGGGCCCAAGTTGCGGGTTGGAGAGATGGAAGGTGAGGGGGTGCTTTTGGTTTCCGGAGAGAAGGTAATCCTGACCACGCGGCCCATCGTGGGCCACGTCGGCGAGGTGCCCGTCCAGTACGCCGAGCTTCCCCGAGACGTGGAAGCCGGCGACCGCATCCTCATTGACGACGGACTGCTGGAACTGGAGGTGCTCTCCACCGGGGAGCTGGACATCACCTGTCGGGTGATCACCGGCGGCTTGCTCCAGACCAACAAGGGGATGAACTTGCCCCGCGCCTCTCACGCCATTCCTGCCATCACCGATAAGGACCGTCGAGACTTGCGCTTCGTGTTGGAGCAGCAGGTGGACTGGGTTGCCCTCTCCTTTGTGCGCAACCCAGGCGAGGTACAGGAGCTGCAGGAGATGATCCGGAAGCAAAGTCCGGCAAGGACTTCGGCGAGCTCAGTCGAGCCGTCTCTGACCGCCTCCGACTCCCCTGTGCCTGTGGTGGCCAAAATCGAAAAGCCGGAGGCTGTGGACAACATTGATGGGATCATCGAGGTGGCGGACGCGATCATGGTGGCCCGCGGCGACCTGGGGGTCGAGACCCCGCCGGAGGCTGTGCCCATCGTGCAGAAGATGATCATCGCCAAATGCAACGCCGTGGGCAAGCCGGTGATTACCGCCACCCAGATGTTGGATTCAATGATGCGTAACCCGCGGCCGACCAGGGCTGAGGCCAGCGACGTGGCCAATGCCATCCTGGACGGCACCGATGCCATCATGCTCTCTGGCGAGACGGCGGTGGGTAAGTATCCTCTTGAATCCGTGCAGACGATGGTCAGGATCGCCAGAGAGGCTGAGCGAGGTGGGTTGGCAGGTGTAGCCAGGCCCCGCCCGCCCCGTGGCCCTTCGACACGCTCAGGACACGGCCCGGTGATCTCCATTGCCGACGCCGTCAGCCACGCCACCTG
>CAZVCJ010000007.1:56201-58327 GCA_964625745.1 uncultured Anaerolineae bacterium
GCTCAGGACACGGCCCGGTGATCTCCATTGCCGACGCCGTCAGCCACGCCACCTGCGAGACGGCCAGTGATCTGGAAGCGGCGGCAATCATCACCCCCACCATCTCAGGTCACACCGCCCGGGTCATCTCCAGATATCGCCCTCGCTGCCCCATAATCGCCGTTACGCCTAGCCCTGTGGTTCAGCGTCAGTTGGCCCTCTATTGGGGGGTTCGCCCACTGCTCTCCAGGCGCACCGACAGCACCGATGAAACGATCTCTGGTGCGGTCCGGACGGCGCAAGAGCATGGATTGGTAAAACACGGCGACGTGGTAGTCATCACTGCTGGAGCGGCGGGCAGCGGCCCCGGCACGACAGACATCATGAAGGTACAAGTCGTTCAGTCTTGAGCGAAGTAAGATGCACGGCAAATCGCTGTGGTGACTCGAATCAACAGGCGGGGAGAAGGGAGACACTCTCTATGGAGACCAAATCGAGTAAGCAAGCCTGGTTACGCATTCTGGCCGTCTTCGCCCATCCTGACGATGAGATCTTTTGCGCCGGGGGGACGCTGGCCCGTCACGCCGCGCAGGGCGCCGAGGTTATGGTCGTCTCCGCCACCCAGGGGGAGGCGGGACAGATTCACGATGCTCGCCTGGCGACGCGCCGGACGCTTGGCCGTGTGCGCGCCCAAGAGCTGCAGCTTTCTTGCCAGCAGCTCGGCGTCCAGCACGCCATTTGTCTGGATTACGGCGATGGTGCGTTGCGGGACAACGACCCGCTGCCGTTGACAAAGCACCTGACGCAGATCATCCGCTCCTTCCGGCCAGATGTTGTCATCACCTTCGGTCCTGATGGAGCCTACGGCCATCCCGACCACGTCACCATCAGCGAACTGACCACCACGGCTTTCCATCTGGCAGGTGACGCCGAGCAGTTTCCCGAACAGCTCGAAGAGGGCCTGTCACTCCACACCCCTGGACGGCTCTATTACAGCTACTTCCCCCGCAGCCGGCGTTTGCTTGCGGAACAGCTCGTAAAATGGTTGGGGGAGATCGAGCAGGAGTTTCACGGCACGATTGATTTTGCGCACGCGCTCCTGCTCTTTGCCGAGGAAGCAGCAATGCTGGGCTATTCCAGCGACGATGTGGATGTCAAGTGGTTTCCCAAAGGTTTCTACATCGTTGAGCAGGGCGAGCCAGCCACGAAGCTCTATTTGGTTCTCTCCGGGCAGGCGGAGATCATCCAAGAGGATGCAGATGGGACTCTACATACGCGCGCGAAGGTCGGGTCGGGGCAGTTCTTTGGCGAAAAGGGGCTGGCATACCGCCGACCACGCGAAGCACATGTGGTGGCGAGCGAGGACGTCACCTGTATGATCCTCTCGCCCCATGCACCGACTACCTTTGAGGGGCGCGGCGCTGATGCCACGTTGACAGGGGATGCCGTCGAGGGCTTGCCCAACGAGGCAGCGGAGACGGGTGCGACCACCAAGATAGATGTCTCCGCATTTGTGGAACACAAAGTGGCCGCCCTGTCGGCCCATCGCACGCAGTTTCCACTGGAGCCGAACATGTTTCCCAT
The DNA here is from genome assembly GCA_964625745.1 of uncultured Anaerolineae bacterium. GTDB lineage: Bacteria > Chloroflexota > Anaerolineae > VGOG01 > VGOG01 > CAZVCJ01. Next base: position 57,765 of record CAZVCJ010000007.1, read on the forward strand.
GCCAATGCTGCGCGAAGTGTTCAGCGACGAATACTTCGTGAGGGCCCACCCACCGATTGAGATGGAAAGCAGTCTGATCTCAATGTCGGAGGTGCTGAGTCTTCGATACAGATAACGCGATTGTCTCAATGGGGTCAGGACAGCAAGGGCCAATAGAACAACAAGCGCTGGTGCGGCCTGCCAGGCTGTCGTTCAGTAGCCAGTGAAAGCCACCTGCGTCAAACGCGCAGGTGGATAAACTTGAGCTTCTATTTCATTAAGCAACTTCCCATCATCTCTCCACAGAATTACATCCAAATGGACATAGATCTCATCAGGACTCGAGTTCCAGAACCGTCATACGCCGCCTGGGACCTGCAACCCTTCGCCCAGGAATGCGGCTACCACGGCCCGCCCTTCCGCTGGGACGAGGAACGCCGCTTCCTGCTGCGCTGCGAACTGGACGCCGCCTACTTCCACCTCTACGGCATCGCCCGCGACGACAAAGGGCATTTTATCCACTATGAAGATAACCCTACTTTCCGCTAAGTTGGGTTTGACAGGTTCATGATTTAACGTATACT
>CAZVCJ010000008.1:0-44988 GCA_964625745.1 uncultured Anaerolineae bacterium
TATTTTACTCGATTTGGCACTCTTGTGGAAGAATCTGAATTACGAAAGGCTCTCAGTTATGGAAACCGGCGGACCTGGACAAGATCGAGCAGGGCTTGCAGGCCGCAGGCATCCGACTGAGGGAGAGCAAATTCGCCCTCAAAGAAAGTAATCCCAAGAAATGGCGTCAGTATCTGCTGGGCGTGTGGAGCCGAAAGCAGGGCGAGCCGGAAGTAGCCGCTCTCTATCAGAGCAAGTTGCTGATTGCCCGGCATCTGCTACGCAAGTGGGTAGATGAGAACCCCGGCTTGAAGCTGCCCGTGACTTTCGACAATTGGTACACCCAACCTGCCTTCTGCCGTTTTCTGGACCAAGAGCTGGAACTGCCCTACGTGGGTACCTTGGCCAGTGACGATGAAGTCATCCTGAAGAGAGGCCGTCTCACGCTGGAGGAGTTCGCCGGCCAGCTCAAGCAGGAACATCTCCAGGCGGTCGCTGCAGGAGGCAAACCGGTTTTCCACAAGATTGGGATTACCTACAAGGGCGAGAAGGAAACCTACTATAGCTACTGCCACACGCATCGCATCCACAACTTCGGCAAGCAACGCCTGGTCATCAACTTCAATCAGCCAGACCTGTCCGACTCGCCCAGTTTCTACAACTCGAATCGCTTGATTTGGCAATCCGTCGGTATCACGCGTATCCGCCGCCACCGCTGGCCCGTTGAAGTTTACCACCAAGAGGGCAAGGAGGAGGGGTTGGACAAGTATCAGGTGCGGGACTTCCGGGCCATATCCCGGCATATTGGCCTCGTCGCCGTCACCTATAGCTTACTGCGCGCCGCCCCACACGACGAAGCGCTCTTGTACAAGCTTCAACGTCAACTCGAGATGGATCTCGAAGGCAGCACACCGTTCTGGCGTCGGGCCACCCAAGCACAGAGCTTGTGGGCTTTGGCTTGCTTCATCGGCGCAGGATTGACTCAAGGACAATCCCTGCGTGAACTGATGGCCCCGCTCTTGGCAGCGGTCTGCTACTGATACGCCTCTTGCCAAAACCCAGGTGGCTCCTTCTAGCTTGGCCACTCAAAGTGGCCGGGATGGGAGCAGTGCGCCTCGCTCCCAAAACCAAGCCTTGATTATCTGCTGTTGTTAACGTTCTTGGCCCTCACGGGCCGCTGCAAAAGTCGAGCATGTAACACGCCAATACTGCACCCATCTTCTCTACCGCCCCAACAGCTTCGGGCATGTATTCTTTAACCGCATGAAGGATTGTTCCCGCCTCGCCTTGCACGCTTGGACCAACCAAGAGTTCTAGAGCCTCCCGAAAATGGTATCTCCCGTACAGTTCTCTAACACGCTCCCAGTCTCTTAGCGCAAAGGTCTCATACGGGTTCTTGAGCAAGCCGATCTGACAGGCGTAGCCGTAGGGTCTGTTATACTTTTTGTCGTATTTGTCGTCATCGAAGTCTACATAGGAGACAGACACATTGGCGAAAGCAGCGAACAAGTAGGCCCCAACGACCATGTTCTTCTTGGCACCCGTGACGTCTATTAGGACTCCTCCCCGATCGGGTACTCGTCTCAGGAGAGCTTGAAAGACCTCTGTTGAACCAGCCTTGACAACTTCGAAGGGTTCTATGACTTTTGGCTTGCTTGGCAGTGCATGAGGTACGGGCAGGGACTCAATGAGCCGTTTGATCTCTTGTCCCCAGGCGTTGCCACTCTGGCCGGGACCATACCACTCGTTCAGGACTAGCAATACCTGTTTAGGTTTGTAGGCCCAAACAGATTGCAGCAACGGTTCTACCGAATGGCCTACCAGCAGGACAAGCATATCGTACTGGTCTAGTGATAGCCTGGTCTCGGACGCAGCGCAAGCCATTTCCTTAGGCAACAAATGGACAACATACCAATCAGCTCCTTTATCGTCAGACCAGTATTTTCTGGTGAGCTTCTCAAGGTCAGCTTTGTCGCAATCGGCCATCTGCATTCCTCCCCTGACTTGTGGTTTTAGAGATCCTCTAATCCCACTTGCCAAATCCCCGCATACATAGCAAAACGCCAACGCAAGGACACACCATCCCCTCACGTTGGCGCAGGCAAGTCGAAAAGCGGAATACCTTTGAACTGGGACATGGGCTGTAAACAGTCCTCACGGTGCTGCTCCTGCAATAACTACCATCGCTATGAGACCTCTCCGTCCCACCCAGCGCTCGGAGCCGTCGGGCCTCGATGCTGAAAGCGTGTTCTGGCGGGCTGCTCCACTACGTACTATTATACCAGATTCTTGATGAAGTTGCAATAGGGAAATTCCTGAATTTTGGGGTAGGAAAATCCTTAATGGGTGTCAGGAAAACCCTTAACGGGGGGTAGGAAAAACCCTAACGCTCCTCGGAGACGGCGATGGCCAGGTCTGGAGATGGGATACTTCCCCCTTCATCGCACGCTCCGCCGCACTGGCGCGATAACTTATCCCCACAGGAGCGCCCAGTAACAGACAACGCCCCCGCGAAAAGGTGTTCACGGGGACGTCGCTTGGTTGATGGAGTGCAACCGATGCGCTTCTACAGCCTGGCCGCCACGGCCTCGGCGACCTCCAGGGTGGTGTTGCCGCCGCCTAAATCGTAGGTGCGTACCTTGCCCTCGGCGATTACGTCGGCGATGGCCTGCTCCAGCGCTCGCGCCGTCTCAGTCTCCCCCAGCCAGTCCAACATCAGCTTGACCGCCAACAGCATGGCCGTGGGGTTGACTTTGTACTGCCCGGCGTATTTGGGCGCTGAGCCGTGGGTCGGCTCGAAGATGGCGAAGTCGTCGCCGATGTTGCCGCTGGCGGCGAAGCCCAACCCACCCACCAACTGCGCCGCCAAGTCGGAGACGATGTCGCCGAACATGTTGCTGGAGACGATCACCCCATAATCCTGCGGATTCTTGACCAGCCACATGGCCATGGCGTCCACGTTGGTCTCCCACAGCTCGATGCCAGGATACTCCGCAGCGATCTTCCGCGCCTCGCGCACCATCAGCCCACTGGTCTCGCGGATCACGTTGGGCTTCTCCACCAGGGTGACGGTGGGGTAGCCGTACCGCCTGGCATACTCGAAGGCCCGGCGGACGATGCGCTGGCAACCCTGACGGGTGAAAATGCGACACGACAGGGCGATGTCGTCCGACGACACACTCTGGAAGTCGGCCATCCGGAAACTGTGCGCCTCCAGCACTGCCCGCACCTCCTCTGGCAAGGGGTGAAACTCCACGCCGGCGTAGAGGCCCTGGGTATTCTCACGGAAGACCACCAGGTTCAGATCGTCTCGGTAGTTCAGTGGATTCCCCTTGAAGGCTTTGCAAGGCCGCAGGTTGACGTACAGGTCGAACAGTTGGCGCATGCGCACGATGGGGCTGCGGTAGACCAACCCCTTGCCCTGAAGCTCAGGAACCAGCTCCTTCTGCGCCTCCTCCTTGGGCTTGGAGGTGATAGCGGCGAACAACGCGCAGTCACAGGTTTTGAGGGCGTCAATAGTGCGCTGCGGCAGCGGCTCGCCCTCCGTGCACCAGAACTCCCACCCGATGTCGGCCGGGACGTACTCGGCGTCGAGGGCGATCACGTCCAGCACGATCCTGGCCGCGTCCATCACGTCGTTGCCGATGCCGTCGCCGGGCATCACTGCGATTTTGTACTTGGCCATAGTCTGTTATCCTCCTGGATTGAAATTGACCAACGTCGTGAACTCATTTGCAGGCAGGCTTTGCTGTGGCGATGCGCTTTCGGCGCTGGCCGCGCAACAGAGTGCCTAACAGGGATGGTACCAGGATAAAAATCACTAACTGGCGCGTCAGGTGGAGCGCGGCCACTAGGCGCATGTCACCGCCCAGGTCGTGGGCGATGGCCGGCATGGTGCTGGCCCCGCCGGGCACGCTGCTCAGAAGAGCAGTGATCAAGTCCAGTGGCGCGACCAACGCCAACCCCTGGCCCAGCAGCAGTCCCATGACGATGAGCACCAGAATGATGACCGCCGCCGGCAGTGCTACCTCTCGCAGCTTTTGCAGACTCTGTCGCGACATCTGGGCGCCCACGGCGGTGCCGATGAGCAGCATGGCCGCCTGCCTCAGGCCCGGGACCAACGGACCCAGCCCCGCGCCCAGCAGGTTCGCCCCGCCGACGATCAGAATGGGGCCGATCATGTCGCCGGTGGGCACGCCAACCCGCAGGGCCAGCAGACCGCCCAGCGCTCCCAGGGCCAGCACGACCCCTGTGCGCCAGAGGCCAACCGGCTCGGTCAGCGGGATGGTCGCGGTGGTGGCGGCGTGGGTCGAGGTGAACAGGGGCACCAGGGCCGGCACCGCCAGCAGGATGGTGGTCAGCCGCGAGAAATGAAAGGCCGCCACTATGGTAGTGTCTGCCTTTCGCTCCTCGGCCATGGCCACCATGGCCGGCAGTCCGCCGGGCACGGTGCTGATGAGGGCGGTGGCGATGTCCAGTTGCGTAAAGCGGGCCAGCGCCCAGCCCAGGGCCAGCCCGGCGCCGACGATGACGGTGGTGACCACCATCATGGGCAACAACGCCGCCTGAAGCGGGGCGATCACGTCGGGGCCAAAGGCGGCGCCGATGACGGTGGCCAGCAGCAGCCGGCCGATCTGGCCGTAGCGACTGCGCCACGGGCCAGCGTCACCCCCGGCCAGCCGGTAGATTCCGCTGGAGAACAACGCTCCCAGCATGACCCCAGCCGGAAGGTGGAGGGCTTGCCCCAGCAGCGCGCCGGCGCTCCCCACCGCCAACAGGATTGCCCCTCGGCCCAGATCGCCGGGCCAGCGATGACGTTTCACAGGGCTACTCGAGGCCCAGTTGTTTGCGGGCGTAAGGAATCAGCCCCCCGGTGTTCAGGATCTCCATCACCTCCGGCGAGAGCGGCGGAAAAGCGTAGTCGCCCGTGGGCGTGGTCACCGTGCCAGCGGCAAAGTCGATGGTGACCTCGTCACCGGACTCGACGCCGTCCACTGCGTCGCAGGTGGCGATGGGTAACGCCTCGTTGATGCAGTTGCGGAAATAGATGCGGGCGAAGCTGCGAGCTACAATCGCTCCCACGCCAGCTTCCTTGAGGCAGGTCACTGCCTGCTCGCGGGAGCTGCCACAGCCCCAGTTCTTGCCAGCGACGATGATGTCGCCAGGCTGCACGTGGGCCACGAAGGTCGGATCCAGGTCCTCCAGCGCGTGTTGAGCCATCTCCTTCGGATCGGAGATGCTGTAAGTGTACTTGCCAGGAAAGATGACGTCGGTGTTGACGTCGTCGCCATACTTCCACACGCGGCCGGTGATTTTCGTCTGCATCGCTACACCTCCCTCGGATCCGTGATGACGCCGCTGAGTGCCGAGGCGGCCACGGTGGCCGGGCTGGCCAGGTAGATGAACGCCTCCTTGGAACCCATCCGCCCTTTGAAGTTGCGGTTGGCCGTCGAGATGGTCACCTCGCCGGGGGCCATGCAACCCTCGTGCGCGCCCAGGCAAGGCCCACAACCAGGGTTGAGCAGCGTCGCCCCGGCGGCCACCAGGTCGCTGACGAAGCCCCGCTCGATGGCGGCCAGCAGCACCTCCCGCGAAGCAGGCAGCACCAGCAGCCGCACGCTGGGCGCGATGTGCTTGCCGCGCAGGATCTCGGCCGCCGCCGCCAGGTCTTCCAGACGACCGTTGGTGCAGGTGCCCACCAGGGCCTGGTTGATCGGCGTGCCAACCACCTCCGCGATCGGAACCACGTTGTCCACCGTGTGCGGCCTGGCTACCTGCGGGACGAGCCCGCTAACGTCGTATTCAATGACCCGCTCGTAGGTTGCGTCCGGGTCAGCGTGAACCTCCTCATAATAGGTGGGTGAGAAACCAGGTTTTTTCCGAAAAACCTGGTTTCTGTTGAGCCACGCCCACGTTTTCTCATCCGGTTCGACGACGGCGTTCTTGGCTCCCATCTCGGCGGCCATGTTGGTCAGCACCATGCGGCTGGCGATGCTCATGTTTCGGACCGTCTCACCGGCGAACTCCACCGAGCGATAGTCGGCCCCATCAGCACGCAGGTCGCCGATGACGTGGAGGATCACGTCCTTGGCCGACACACGATCCGGCAGCGTCCCGTTGACGATGATCCGCAGGCTCTCCGGCACGCGCAGCCAGATCTGGCCGGTGGCCATCACCGCCGCGGCTTCCGTGCGCCCGATGCCGGCGGAGAAGGCGCCGAACGCTCCATAAGTCGGGGTGTGCGAATCGCTGCCGACGATGACCGCGCCAGGCCAGGCGTGCCCCTTCTCCGGCAACACCTGGTGGCAAATGCCCTCGCCAATGTCGTAGAAGGCCGAGATGCCCTGCTCGGCGACGAACTGGCGAGTGGCCTGGTGGCTGGCCGCGTAAGTCTCGCTGGCCGCCGGGGTGACGTGATCCAGCACGATGACACTCATGTCGGGATCGGCCATTTTGCTCACGCCGATCTTTCGGAATTGCCCCGCGATGGCCGAGGTGTTATCGTGCGTCAGCAGCTTGTCAGGCCGAACGGTGACGATCTGCCCCGGCACGACGCTGTCCAGCCCCGCCTTGCGGGCCAGCACTTTTTCCGCAAAAGTATGTCCCATAACGCTCCTCCTGAAACTCAGCACATCACAGCTTGCTCTCGCTGGATCGCCAGATCCAGCGGTTGGGCGACGGATTTGGCAATCCGCCGCGAGCGACTGTGACTTACTGAAACTTGACAAAGGGGTGCTAAGATGCTATAATGGTGTACGAATTGTACAGTTCGTACATTATCCCGATAGGAGGTCCTCATGCCGCGCCAACGAAGTTGGCCTATCACTATTGGCACCACCGAAGCCCGCGAAAAGCTGGCCCACGTACTGAACGAAGTTGCCTACGGCAGTCAGCGCTACATCGTCGAGCGGCGGGGCAAGCCACTGGCCGCCATCATACCGGCGGGGGAGTACGAGGCTTTGCTAGAGATGTTGACTGATGCTGGCGTCAGGGGTGAGATCCACGGCATCGCGGTGCAAATTCGCTTCAATGGCAACCGCTACTTCATCTCTGACGACCAGTTCGACCTCTACGGCGAAGGCCCTACTCTGGAAGCTGCCCGCCGGGACTACTGGCTGGCCGTGCAAGACTATCGGGCCGATCTGGAAGCGGACGCCGACCGCTTGTCCCCCTACCTGGCTGACCGACTGACCCGCCTGCGCGCGCTTCTGATCGCCGAGGCGACTGACGAGAAGGGCACGCCGGCATGAGCACGCTGAAAGTCCGCCAGGTGGAGAAAGCCCTTACAACCAAGCTAGGCTTCGAACGGCGCGATTCACACCACCGCATCTACCGCCTCTACCTGGATGGCCAGTTGGTGGCTCGCACCTTTATCTCGCACGACCAGCGCGAACTGACGAGCTATCACATCGGCCAGATGGCCAAGCAGATGCGCCTGTCACGTCGAGAGTTCCTCGATGCTGTCGAGTGCCCGCTTGACCGGGAGGCATATCACATCCTCATTCGCCAGCGGCTCCTTCCGTGATCTCGAACAGCTTCCAGCGTTCGATGGCCCGCCCGTCGGGGGTGAACACTGGCTCGCCGATCATCTCCGCCCGCAGGCCGAAGAGCTTGCGCAGGCCAGCGAACATCAGCGCGGTGGAGATGTGCGCCGGCACGCCCCCCTCGGCGATGATCCGCTCGGCGCCGGGCAGGATGGCGGGTTCGACCATCTCGTACTCCAGCTCGTCTTCCGCCGTCTGCCGCACCCGCAGGTCAGCAAAGTAGCCCACGCCTACCAGGTACTCTGCCAGCCCCTCCATGGCCGCCAGCGGCGTGGTGGTATCCAACTCCAGCCGCTCGTGTACCTCGTCGAACAGCACCTCCCCCGCCCGCCAGACCACTTTCCAGGCCTCGTCACCCCAGTTCTCCCAGATGGCCCGGTAAATGGCGTAAATCTCCAGGTCGAAGAAGGCAGGGTCAATCGGATTCTCGTGCACGTGCTTCTCACCCCCCTAGTGACTCACCGTAGGCGAAGAGGCTGCCCGCCTGGAAAATGTCCATCTGCACCTGGGAGAGCGGCTGCGCCCGAAAAGTCTCCCCATCGTCGAGCGCTAACTGGCCGGTCTCGAAGTCCACAGCCAGGTCGTCGCCGTTCTTGAACTCGCCCGCCATTCCGGACAGTCCAGGCAGTGAGACGATGGGAAAGCCGCTGTTGATGGCGTTGCGCTTGTAGATCGCCCCAAAGCTCTCGGCCACGACTGCGCCGATGCCCAGGGCGCGGAAGCAATCCACCGCCTGCTGCCGGGACGACCCCGCGCCGAAGTTCTTGCCAGCCACGATCACGTCACCCGGCTGGGCCTTTTCAGCGAAATCCTCCCAGCCCTGCAGGTTTCCCAGCGCGTACTGGCCCATCTCCTCCACATCGGTGATGTGCAGGTGGCTGTTGTGGAAGATCATGTCGGTGTCAACGTCGTCGTACAGTTTGCCATTCGGGTCGGTGAGCACCCAGAGACGGCCTTTGATTCGGGTATCTTTCATGCTCAGCTCTCCATTTCTGCCCGCAGTGGGCCACCGCATCCACCGTCTGGCCGCTGAACGCGGTCGTCCAGTGGGAGCAGGCAAGGTTTCAAAGTTCCAGGTTTCAGGTTGCAGAACTTGAAACCTGGAACTCGCAACCTGAAACCAGTAAGCTTACACTGCCGGCACAGTAATCTCGCCCTTGAGCGCTGCCCAGGCCGCGGTCACCGGGCTGGCCAGGTAGGTGTCGCCCGCGCCCTGCTTGCCGCGGAAGTTGCGGTTGCTGGTGCTGACCTGCACCTGCCCCCGGCCGGTCATGCCAATCTGGCCCGAGGCGCAGCCGCCGCAACCGGGATTGCTGATGATGAACCCGGCCTCGAACAGGGTCGCGATCAGCCCCTCGTGCAGCATGCGCTCATACACCCGGCGGGTGGCCGGCACGACCGAGGCCATCACCCACGGCTGGATGCGCTGGCCCTGCACCACCTCGGCCACGGCAGCGAAGTCCTCGAAGCGGCCGTTGGTGCACGAGCCCAGGAACACCGAGTCCACCCGCGTCCCGGCCACCTGGCGCACCGGCTTGACGTTGGCCGGGTTGGGCGGGCAGGCAACGAGCGGTTTCAGGCCGGTTATGTCCACCAGCACAGTTTCGATGTACTCGGCATCGGGGTCGGCGTACACTTCAGAAACCAGGTTTTTCGGAAAAAACCTGGTTTCTTTGCCCGTTGATGGCGGGATAAAGCCGATGATGCCCCCCATCTCGGTCAACTGGCTGGCCAGGGTGATCCGCCCGGCCAGGCCCAGGGCGTCAATGGCCGGGCCGTAGAACTCCACTGCCCGGCCCAGCGCACCGCTGGAGCCCAACCGGCCGAGCACGGCCAGGGTCAGATCCCGCGCCGTGCACGGATACACAACCGCGCCCTCGATGATGACTTTCATCGTGGGCGGCACCTCGAACCAGGTCTTGCCCGTCTTGAAGGCGAAGGCGATGTCCTGGTCGCCCATCCCCTGGCCGAAAGCCCCGATCGCGCCCAGGATGTTGAGGTGGCTATCGGTGCCCACGAAGGTGCAACCTGGCACGGCCAGCCCCTCCTCAATGGCCACGTGCGACCCGATGCCAGCGTCCACGTCGTAGACCTTGATCCCCTTCTCGCGCGCCCACAGCCGGCAAATGTGCTGGTTGTTGGCGTATGGGATGGTGTTGGCCGGCACAACGCAGTCGAAGGTGAAGAACGTCTTGCTCACATCGTCCAGCGGCGCGTCGCCGTAGTGCTCACGGTAGTTCTGCACCACGTTGGCTCCGGCGAAGTCGCGGGCGGTGCGCACGTCCAGGTCCATCCAAACGATCTTGCCCGGCTCGACCGATTCCCGACTGTGAGCCTGAATGATCTTCTCAATGATGGTTTTTCCTGCCATAGCTCACTCCATTGTTTCGACAAGCTCAACACAAGGCTTCGCCACGAATGACACGGATTTTTTTACCTCTTCGTGTTAATTCGTGCAATTCGTGGCACAAGAAGACTACATTTTCGCCGCCAGTTCCTTCTTCTCCAACATGCGCTGTATGCTGTGGAAACTCATGAAGTCGGCGTGATTGACCAACGTGGCCTCGGTGGTGCGCTTCACCTTGTCCCCCTCGCCAGCGTGGGTGGCGATGATGTGCTGCACCTCGACTGGCAGGCCGCAGCGGGCCGCCAGCTCCAGGCCGGTGAAGGGATGGCGCAGCAGTTTGCCGGCGCAGGTCTGCACCGTCACCCCGTCGTCGCGGTTCTCGTACTCCAGCAGCTTGCCGATGTCGTGCAGCAGTCCGCCCGCGACGAGGAAGTCCATGTCCACCGGCACCCGGTGGCCGTAAACTTGCGCGAACACCTCGGCGACCCGCACCGCGCTCAGCGTCACCGCGCGGACGTGGTCAATGTAGGAAGCCGGGCAGGGGTTGATGAGCAAGGTGAAAGGCATCCGCGCCAGCCCGTCCGGCGTCCAACCGCTTTCCTCCATAGCCGCCTCCCAGGTGCTGATCGTCTTCTCCCGCAGGTCAGCATCCTGGATCAAATCGAACTCAGGGATCAGCTCCAGCAGCCTCTCTCGCATGGTCGCCTCCTCCAACCTCTAATTTCTAATTTCTAATTTCTAATCTCTAATTCCCCCGGCCCGTCGTACTCGTGCGCTGTGGGGTGGATGCGGCGCATGGGGCGCTCGCGGGTCTGCTCCTCGGTGACGTGGGCCACCAGCCCGGCCACCCGCGAGATGGCGAACAGGCCGTTGCCCACTTCTGGCGGAAAGCCCATCTCGCACAGCACAGTAGCGATGGCCCCGTCCACGTTCATGGGCAGGTCTTTGCCCAGGCTGTCCTTGATCGCCGCCCGCAGGGCATGGGCCATCTCCACGTACTCGCCGGCCAGCCCCACCTCCTCAGCGATGGCGAACAGCTTTTTGGTACGCGGATCGTCGGTGTGGACGCGGTGGCCGTAGCCTGGCACGCGGATCTTCTGGGCGCGGAACTCGGCCATCTTCTGGCGGGCGGCCGTGGCCGCGTCCAACCCCTGGTCGTGCTGGTAGGCCACCAGGTCCAGCAGCACGTTCATGCAGCCCTCAATGGCCCCGCCGTGATGGCGGTTGATGGTCATGATGCCGGCCGCCACCGCCGTGGTCAGCGGCGCCCCGCCGGAAGCCACCGTGCGGGCCGCCAGCGCCGAGGGCGGGGTCGCCCCATGGTCCACGCTGGACACCAGGATGGCGTCCATCATCTTGCCGTGGGCCTCCGATGGCAGCTCGCCCCGCAGCACCAGGTAAACCACGTGACTGAAGGGCACCCGCCCCATCAGCTCGTCAATGCGATAGCCCCGCACGACCACCTTGTTCGGCTCGATCCTGGTGATGGCAGTTTTCCAGGTTTCCTCGGACATCTCCTCTCTCCTTAATGAGTTTCGAGTTTTGAGTCTCGGGTTTCGAGTCCTTTGTACAGGACGCAGATGAACGCTGATAAACGCTGTTTCTTGATCTTATCTGCGAGAATCTGCGCGTAAGCGAAGCGGCATCTGCATCCGATCTGAGTGAACTCGAAACTGCAAACCCGAAACTCGAAACCCGCCTACAGCACGCCAATCTCTTTGAGTACCCGCTTGGTGGCCTGGGGCAGATCGCCGAAGGAATCCACCACCGTAGCTCCCACCTGGCGCAGGCGACTGACCTTGCCCTCATGGGTACCACGTCCGCCCTCGACGATGGCCCCGGCGTGGGAGAAGCGCGTGCCGGACCTGGCCGCCTTCCCACCGATGAAGGCGATGAGCGGCTTGGTGAACTCGCCAGCCTCGATCAGATCAGCCACCTGCTCCTCCTGCGAGGTGCCAATCTCGCCGAACATGACCACCGCCCTGGTGTCGGGGTCCTGCTCGAACAGCCTGACCACCTCAGGATGGGGCAGGCCCACCACCGCGTCCCCGCCGACGTGCACCAGCGTCGTCGCCCCGATGCCCTCCCTGGCCAGGTAGTAGGCCATCGAGGAGGTGATGCCCCCGCTGCGCGAGGTGATGCCCACCGGCCCCTGGAAGAACCACTCACGGGCCGACACCGCCTGGCCGCCCATCATGCCCAGCACGCCCTTGTCGGGGCTGAGCACGCCCAGGGTGTTGGGGCCGACGAACCTGGCGCTTTTTTGCCTGGCATACTTGGAAATGGTCAGCACGTCGTAGATGGGCACGCGGTCGGGGACGATGACCAGCAGCTTGACGCCGGCGTCAATGGCCTCCAGCGCCGCATCCTTGACCAGCGGCGCGGGGATGAACAGCACACTGACGTCAATGGGCCCGACCTTCTCCCAGGCTTCCTCAATGGTGTCGAACACGGGTACGTCCAACACATCCTGGCCGCCCTTGCCCGGCGTCACTCCAGCCACCACGTTGGTACCGTATTCCTTCATGAGCTTGGCGCGGGCCATTCCTTCTCGCCCGGTGATGCCCTGCACCAGCACGCGCCTGGTTTGGTCAATTAAGATGGACATGGATTATTCCTCCCAAGAGTTTGGAACACGGAATCACGGAAGGTGCGGAGTCACGGAACTTCCGTGCTTCCATGCTCTCCGTGTTTCCGTGTTCCCCCGATACGCCTGAGTAGTCACCCGTACTGTTGATATTCATCAAAACTGTAACACCATTCTTGACAATTCGGAGCACATCTGCTACACTGAAGACAGAGAGTCGGCAATAATACCTTGCTGGGTGCCACGATGTTCCGCCATCTGGTGGCGCGTGAGCCGTGGAACCACACCCAGCAAGACGCCGCTCCTTTTTTCTACCTGAAAAGCTCTTGTTCCACCTCAATCCTCTCCACGATGATGACGGTCAATGCGATTGGCCTGCTACCCCACGATGATGAACCGCTGCACAACCTGGTCTCGCTCGCTTGACAGATTGCCCCAATAGTAGTACAATATAACTGAGTGACAACGTAACTCCGGAGGAGTGCTGGCCAGCCCTCGCGGCTGGCCACCCGAGGCCAAGGGCCCAGAGGCCTCGAAACAGGCGCCCCCGGCTGTTGTCGCTCTTTTTTATCCCACACCCTGCCGATACTCCTCCAACCCCGGAATCGGCAAATCAACGTGCCCGCCACCCGCCCCCTGGAAGAAGCACTCCACCTCACAAGCCAGGCACTCCACACAGCGGCCCTGCCTGGCCTCCTCGCGGGTGATGTTGAGCACCGGCACGCCGTCCTCCAGCTTGAGGATCTGCCGCGCACACTCTTTGACGCAGATTTTGCTCTCGCAGGTGCGGCACACAGCGTGGTCAAAAGCAACCACTCCACCGGTGACGGTCTCGAAGGTGTAGGGCTCCGTTTCGGGGCGCGGTGCCGGCGGGGCCACCTCGATCAGTTTCCCCTCCTCAATGAGCGCCCGCAGCCGTTGGGCGCAGAAGTCGGGCGAGTCGTCCTTCTTATAGCCCTCCACCGGCGCGGGCACGCGGCCGTTGAGCCGCTCCAGGATCTCGACCGCCTTGTCCTCGGCGTTGCCGCCCAGGCGGACGACGACCGGCACGTCAATCTGCTCCTCCAGGAAGGCCTTGACCAACCCGCGCGCCGAGTGGAACTGCTCCTGGCTGGCCACCCCCGATCCGGAGCCAAAGTAGCCATCAATCGGGCCAGCCGAGAGGATGATCCGCGCCGCGCGATAGACCTTGCTGGCCGGGGGATTGCCGCTGGTATCCACGTAGGTCGCCAGCTTGAAGCCCTGGTTGAGCATGGCGTCCATGCTCATCATCGAGCCACCGCCCCCCGCCCCGTGGAAGCCAACGTATCCCTGACCCTTCTCGAAGCCCTCCGCCATCTGAATGAAGTAGAACGTACCCCGGTAATCTTTGGCCTCCACCTCGTAGGCGATCCGTTCCAGCTCGGTGGGTGGACGGTCCAGTTCGCGGGCAAAGGTGATCCCCAGGTCCGGGTGGCGAAAGACCGCGTAGTCGTCCACGGTGATGCGGCAGTCAGCGGCGTACAACTTGCCGTCGGTGGTCTGCACCAGCGGGTTGATCTCGGCGGCACGGGCCTCGCAGGTGCGAGCCACAGTGTACAGGCTGGCGATGATGCCGGCGATGTCTCGCTGCAACCCGCCCGACAGCCCCGCCCGGCGAACCAGGTTGCGAGCCTGGTGATCCATCAGTCCTGACTCGATGTCCACGTGGGTCTGGGCCACTGCCTCCGGGTGCTCGGCGGCGATCTCCTCAATGCCGGTGCCCCCCACGCTGGAGAATATCACCAGCGGGGCCTGGGCGCGGTCGTCCACGATGACCCCGGCGTAGAACTCGCGGACGATGTCCAGCCGCTCCTCGACCAGCACCTGGTCCACGGTGAAGCCCTTGACCCGCATGCCCAGCATTCCGCTGGCTGCGGCCGCCGCCTCGTCGGGGGTGGCCGCCCGCTTGATGCCGCCCATCCCCGCCCGGCCGGTGGTCCAGGCCTGAGCCTTGACCATCACCTCGCCGCCGATCTCGGCTGCGATGCGCCGCGCTTCGTCGGGGGACGAGGCCACTCCTCCACGGGGCACGGGGATTCTGTGCGCCTTGAGAAGCGCTTTTCCCTGATGTTCGTGCAAACGAGCCATACGCTACCTCCTCGTTGGAGATTGGATATTGGAGATTGGAAAGTTTAACGATCCAACTTCCAACCTCCAACTTCTAACCTCCAGCTTCTAGCTTCTGCCTGAATTGCTCGGTCAGAGCGGGCACTACCTGGAAGAGGTCGCCCACGATGCCGTAATGGGCCACCTGGAAAATGGGGGCCTCAGGGTCTGTGTTGATGGCCACAATGCAACCCGAAGTCTTCATCCCCGCCAGGTGCTGGATGGCACCAGAGATGCCGCAGGCGATGTAGAGGTCGGGCCGCACGGTGCGCCCCGTCTGGCCCACCTGGTGGGCGTAGGGAATCCAGCCGGCATCAACGGCGGCGCGTGAGGAGCCCACTGCCCCACGCAAAACCTCCGCCAGCTCGCAAATAGGGGCGAACCCCTCAGCCCCTTCCACCCCTCGGCCGCCAGCCACGATGACCTGAGCGTCAGACAGGTTCACCTCGCCCTCCTGGGTGATGAAATCCACCACCTTGCTGGCGATCTCATCCTCACCCATGACGGCCCTCTCGTGGACGATCTGGCCCCCCTTCCTCCCCCCCAACCCTTCGACGGGGCTCAGGGCAGGCTTTGGGAGGGAAAGAGGGGGGGCGTCCATCTCAGGCATCTCGAAGACGCGGTGGCGGACGGTGGCCATCTGGGGGCGATGGTGGGGACAGGTGATGGTAGCCATGATGTTGCCCCCGAAGGCCGGACGGGTCTGACGCAGGAGGCGCGTCTCAGGGTCAATGGCCAGCTCAGTGCAGTCCGCCGTCAGGCCGGTGCACAGCCTGGTGGCCACCGATCCCGCCAGGTCCCGCCCACGGGTGGACGCCCCCAGGATGAAGACCTCCGGCTTGTACTTCTGAACCAGGTCTATCAGCACAGCGGCGTAGGGATCGGTGCGGTAGACACCCAAGGTGGGATCGTCCACCAGAAAGACCCGATTGGCGCCGTAGCAAATGGCCTCCTGGGCGATGCGCTCCACGCCCTGGCCCAACACACAGGCGGTGAGGGTGGTGCCCAGCTCGTCAGCCAGCTCCCGACCCTTGCCCGCCATCTCCCAGGAGATAGAACAAGCCTGGCCCCGAAACTGCTCCACCCAGAACCAGACTCCTCGATAAGCACTCAGGTCAACTTCTTCAACTGCCCTCTCCGGCAAGCTGAGGGCCTCGACCGGACATTCGGGCAGGCAAGCGCCGCAGGCCGTGCAGGTCTCATCCACCACGGCGATGCCTTCATCGTCCAGGCTCAGCGACCCAAAGGGGCACACTTCCACACAGGCCCCGCAGCCGATACATTCATCACGATTGATTTCCAGGATCGCCACTGCTCCCTCTGGTTTCTTTACTCATCAAACAACAGGTGTTCTATGATCTTGGTATCTTGGTCACGATAAGATTCTACAAACTTTTGATAGGCCCGGCGAGACGGGAATTGTGATAGGACCATGTCCGGGACCGGCAAGGTCCCCTTGCGCAAGCCGATATAATCTTGGTAACTGGAAAAGACCCATTCCTCTGGCCGCGCTACCAGGCCGGCGCTAACCGGGTTCATATGGATATACCGTGACAAGTGCAATAGATACTCATCCTTGTCCACCCACACAGCCTGAAAGGGACCCTGAAATAGCGGACCGAAACGCCCTTGTTGCTTGTTGACAGCCTTGGTGTAGGATACGCCAAACGGTTGCATAACTCGAGCGCTCAGGTCATCGGTTTTTAGATAGATCATCAAGTGATAGTGGGTAGGCATCAGACAATAGGCCAGGACGTCGATCAGGTCGGGCTGGAAGTAGTGCCTGATGCGCTTGATGAAATAGCCCCAGTTCTCGTCACAGAAAAAAATGGGCCGACGGTTTGAGCCGCGATTGTATAGATGGTAATAGTGGCCAGCTCGAAATTCGATTTCGCGGTATGGCATGTACGCCTCCAAGAAACCAGGTTTTTTCTCTGTCTGAGTAAACAGATCGTTCTTCTGGGATCTCCTGGAACGCAAAAGGGTGTCTTGTCAACCAAAAACCTGGTTTCTGATCACTTCCTCTGCCAACAACTTCTCCGCCAGCAGCGCCGCCGCCTCCTGAACGGTATCGGCCTCGATGAACTCAGCCTCCTCCTGGCGAGGCGGAGGGGTAAAGACGCGCACCACCCTGGTGGGCGAGCCGTCCAGGCCACACCGGGTCGGGTCGGCTCCCCCCAGCACACCAGCACCCCACACCGGGATTTCCATCCCCCGCGAGCGAATAACCCCCTTGAAATCGGGGTAGCGCGGCTGGTTGACGTCCTTGTTCACCGTGATGACCGCCGGCAGGGTGCTGGCCACCACTTCGCACCCCTCCTCTACCAACCTCTCGACGGTGATGGTCCCGGTCTCGAAATCAATCTGCCTGATCTTGGAGACATAGGTAAGCTGGGGGATTCCCAGGCGGTTGGCGATGCCCGGTCCCACCTGACCGGTATCGCCGTCAATGGCCTGCCGTCCGCAGATGACGAGGTCGTAGTCGCCGATTTGCCTGATGGCTGCGGCCAGGGTGTAGGCCGTGGCCAGAGTATCGGCACCGGCGAAGGCGCGGTCCGAGAGCAGGATGGCCTCGTCCGCGCCCATGGCTATCGCCTCCCGCAGGGCATCTTCGGCCTGGGGCGGGCCCATGGAGACCACCGTCACCCGCCCGCCGAACCTCTCCCGCCAGAGAAGCGCTTCCTCAATGGCGTAGGTATCGAAGGGGTTGATGATGCTGGGTACGCCTTCGCGGATCAAAGTCCCCGTATCAGGGTTGACCTTCACCTCCGTGGTGTCGGGCACCTGTTTGATGCAAACTATGACGTGCACTTACCCCCCTTGTCGGGACTACCTAAGCACCCTGAGCCTGTCGAAGGGCGCGACTTTGCAAGACCCGCATCCTTCGACAAGCTCAGGATGCTGGTCATAACACCTAACGCGAGGAACCTACTCCAACATCACCTCGACCTGGGCCAGAATCTGGTCGTGGGTGAAATGGCTGAGGGTCATCGTGCCGGAGGGACAGGCTGCCGCGCAGGCCCCGCAGCCTTTGCACAGCACCTTGTTTACGGTCATGATCCCCCGCCTGTCATCGCGGGTCAGCGCTCCATACGTGCACAAGCTCTCGCAGATACCGCACCCGGCACAGAGCTCCACCTCGACCACGCCAGTGACTGATTCGACCTTCACCTTGCCCCGCGACAGGGGGATCATGGCCGACGAAGCCGCGGCCTTGGCCTGAGCGATAGTGTCGGGGATGTCCTTGGGCCCCTGGCAGCAACCCGCCAGGTAGATGCCGTCGTTGACAGTGTCCACCGGCCTCAGCTTGGGATGAGCCTCAGCAAAGAAGCCGTCGGGCGAACGCGGCAGCTTCAGCAACTCGGCGATTCCCTGAGCATCACGGCGGGGCACAATCCCCGTGGCCAGCACCACCAGGTCCGCCTCCATCTCCAGTGGCTCGCCCAGCAGGGTGTCCTCGGCCCGCACCACCACCTTGTCACCACGCTTGTAGATCTCCGACACGCTGCCCCGACGATACCGCACCCCTTCGCGCCTCACCCGGTCGTAGAACTCCTCAAATCCCTTGCCAAAAGTGCGCACGTCCATGTAGAATATCGTCACGTTGGCCTGGGGCAGCCTCTCCTTGACCAGGTGAGCCTGCTTGGCGGTGTACATACAGCACACCCGCGAGCAGTACTCGTGGCCCACACTCTGATCCCGCGAACCAACGCACTGGATGAACACCACGTCTTTTGGTCGGGTGGTCGGGTGGTCGGGTGGTCGGGTGGTCGAGCCTGCTCCATTGTTTCCTAGCTCCATGGATAGGCGCTCGAATTCGGGGGCGGTGATGATGTTGGGGTACTCGCCATAACCCAGCTCGGGCTTGAGGCGGGCATCGAAGTGATCGTAGCCGATGGCCACTACAATCGAGCCTACATCAAACTCGATGAGCTCCTCCCTGGATCTTTGCCTGACTTCGACCTGGAAGTTGCCGATGTAGCCCTCAATGTCCACCACCTCCGAGGAGGTCAGAAGCTCGATGTTGGGATGCTCCGCCACTGCGCTCACCCTGGGACCCAGCAGCTCCAGGCAGCTCTCCAGGGTGGGGAAAGTCCGGTTGAGCTGGGCCATCCGTCCGCCGATGGTCGGCTCCTTCTCCACCAGGTAGACCTTGAAGCCCGCGTTGGCGATGTCCAGAGCGGCTGCGATGCCCGCTATCCCCCCGCCGATGACCAACGCCGCCGGAGTGACGCCCACCTCCCGCTCCTCCAACGGCTGCAACAGAGCAGCCTTGGCCACTGCGGAGGCCACGATCTGTTTCGCCTTTTCAGTGGCCCGCGCCCTGTCCTTGTGTACCCAGGAGCACTGCTCCCTGATGTTGGCCATCTCATAACAATAGGGATTGATCCCCGCCTCTTGAACCACCCCCCGAAAAGTCGGTTCGTGCATCGTGGGAGAGCAAGAAGCCACCACCACGTGCGTCAACCCATGCTCCCTGATGTCAGTCTTGATGAGATCCTGCCCAGGATCGGAACACATGTAGGTGTAATGCCTGGCCGCCACCACGTTGGGCAGCGTCTCGGCGAAGGCAGCCACCGCTTCTACATCCACTGTGGCCGCGATATTGATCCCGCAATGGCATACGTACACCCCAACTCGTGATTTCATCGTCTAATTTCTAGTTTCTAACTTCTAACTTCCACCCAGTTGTGCTGTCAACGCCGGCACCACCTTGAACAGATCATCCACGATGCCGTAGTGGGCCACCTTGAAGATGGGTGCGTCGGGGTCTTTGTTGATGGCCACGATGGTGCTCGAGGCCTTCATGCCGACCACGTGCTGGGAGGCCCCGCTGACGCCCACCGCCAGATAGAGCTTGGGCTTCACCGTCTTGCCCGATTGGCCCACCTGGCGATCGGGCGGCAGCCAGCCGGCGTCCACCACGGGGCGGGAACCAGCCAGCACCCCACCCATCGCTTTGGCCAGCTTCTCGACCAGGGGCAGGTTGTCCACTTCTTTGATGCCCCGCCCCACGGCCACTACCACGTCGGCCTGGGTGATGTCCACGTCACCCACGGCGGCTTCCACGTATTCGATGAACCTGCGGTACGCGATCTCCTCGGTCAACGGCGAGCCCACGGTGATGACCTCGCCGCCCAGGGGCTCGCCTTCCTCAAAGGGGAAGGCAGCCTGCCGCGCAGTAACCAGATAAGTGTTGGCCTGCTTAAAGGCGACCCTGGCGCTCACCTTGCCTCCGTACATCTCCCGCACTGCCAACAGTTGCCCGTCCTCGAACTCCAACCCCACGCAATCGGTGACCAGGGGCAAGCCCAGTTGGGTCGCCAGGCTGGGGGCCAGGTCCATGCCCTGGGCACTCTGCCCGATCAATACCAGGCCCGGCTCGCGCTCGGTGATCAACTGAGCCAGCACCTGCTGATAGACTGCGGAGTTAAAGTGCTCCAGCCGCTCGTCTTCGACCACTACAACCTGGTTGGCGTGCCTGGCCAGTTCGGTGGCAAAATCGTCTACGTTGTGGCCCAACAGCACAGCCGCGAGAGGGGCGTCCATGGCTACCGCCAATTCCTGTCCCTTGCCCAGCATCTCGAAGGTGACATCCCTCAGCTCGCCCTGCCTGTGCTCTGCTAGAACGAATATCTCGCCCATCAGATCACCCCCTCGTTCTTGAAAATCGTGACCAGCTCACCGGATACCTCCTCAGGAGAGCCCTCCAGGATCGTGGCCTGGGCCGTCACCACGGGGATGAACAGCTTGACCAGACTTGTCCTGGACCCGGCCTCACCAACTGCCTCCTCCGCCAGTTCGAGGTCGTCCAGGTTCAGCACCTCGATCTGCTTCTTCATGGCCTTCCTGATGCCAAAGATAGAGGCATAACGCGGCTCGTTGATGCCCGTCTGGATGGTCAGCAGGGCCGGCAGCTCGATCTCCAGCACCTCGTGCAGGCCGCCCTCCAGCTCGCGGTGCACCGTCATCCTGTCTTCGTCTTCTTCTGTCTCGGTGCTCACCACCAGCGCGGCGTGGGGAATACCCAGCACCTCAGCCAGGGTGACACCCACCTGAGCAGACCCGTCATCGTCGGCCTGAACGCCGGTCAGCACCAGGTCGTAGTCCATGTCCTTGATGGCCTCGGCCAGGATGCGAGCGGTGGCGTAGCCATCGGAGCCCTCGAAGCGCTCATCGGTCAGCCGCACCGCCTGGTCCGCACCCTTGGCCAGGCACATGCGCAGCGTCTCGTCAGCCTCCGGTGGCCCGACGGTCAGCACCGTGATCGCGCCATCGAACTCCTCTTTGAGAAGCAGGGCCTCTTCGATGGCGTAGTTGTCCGCCTCGTTTATGTCGAATACCAGCCCCTCCTTCTTGATGCCCCTTCCGTCGTCGCGGATGGCGATCTCCGCCTCCGTCGTGTCGGGCACGTGCTTCACACAAACAACTATGTCCATGTTTTTCCCTCCCTAATTGATGATTGGAGTGAGCAGCTTGGGGTTTCGGGTTCAGAGTTTCGAGTTGAATGAACCCGAAACCCGAAACTCGAAACTCATGTACTGATCGCCTGAGCCACCAACTCTACGATGTCCAGTACCTCGATTGAACCCTCAGCCCCCGTGGTTTTGACGGCGTCTTCCAGGGTCAGCATGCAAAAGGGGCAGGCGGTGGCGATGACCTCGGCGCCAAGGGCGAGGGCGTCTTTGACGCGGGTTTCCGCCAGCCGCTCTCCGCCACTGCTGGCCTCCACCCACATCCTCCCCCCGCCGCCTTCGCAGCACAGGCTCCGCTCCCTCGACCGATCGAATTCCACGAATTTCAGGCCAGGGATGCTCTGTAGGATCGCCCGCGGCTCATCGTAGATCTGGTTCTGCTTCCCCAGGTAGCACGGGTCATGGTAGGTGACCACTTTGTTCACCTCCTCGGAGAAAACAAGCTTCCCGCGTTCGATCAAATCGGCCAGGAACTGGGTGTAGTGCTGAACCTCGAAATCCAGCCCCTCGTACTCGTTCTTGAAAGTATTGTAGCAGTGGGGAGAGGTAGTCACCATCCGTTTCACGCCGTGCTGCTTGAAGATCTCCAGACTGTCCTCCACCAGGAACTCGAACAGCCCTTCCTCCCCCAGCCTGCGCATCTCGCTCCCACAGCAAATCTCCTCGTTCCCCAGTATCCCAAAGTCCACCTCGGCCTTCTCGAACACCTTGACCATCGCCCGCGCCACCGCCTGAACCCGGTCGTCGTAAGACGGGGTGCAGCCCACAAAATAGAGTATCTCCGCCTGCGCCCCCCCTCGGTCCCCCCCAACCCTTCGACCTTGCTCAGGACAGGCTTTGGGGGGGAAGCCACCTTCAGCCAGATTCTTCACGTTCAAACCCTGCGCCCAGTCCGACCGTTTGTTCTTGCCCCGCCCCCAGGGGTTGCCGAACTTGAAAGTGCTCTCCAGAGCGTCGCGCACGGTGGGCTTGATGCGCCCCCCCTCGGTCAACACGCGGCGCATGCCGACCAGGATCATAGCGGGGTCCAGCCCCTTGGGACAGCGCAACGTGCACGTCGAGCAGGTGGTGCAGTCCCATATCTCAGGCATCTGTTTTATGTCCAGCTTGTCACGGACCAGAAATTCGTAGATGATGCGTCTGATGTTGAGAGGTGAACTTAACGAAAGTGGACACCCCCCTGTGCATCGCCCGCACTGAATGCATCCCAGCAGATCATATTGTTCTACAAACTTTCGTGTTCTCAGCATAGCTTTCGCCTTCTAAGCCAGCCCCACCGAACGAAGCAGGGGGCGCGGATCTATGGCATGTCGCTTGAGCCAGTTATCGGCGTCCGGCAGGCCGAGGGCCAGGCCCAACAACTCGGTGAAATAGAAGACCGGCATCTGGTGACCCTTCTGACGGGTGTCCAGATTGATCTGGCACATCCCGCAGGCTGAAACGATGCTATCCGCCCCCGCCTCCTCAGCCGCTTGCACCAGCTTGTTCACCAGCGTCACCACCACGTCGCTGCGGTTGAGGGTCAGGCTGGCTCCGCAGCAGTCCACGATGTATGACCAGGAAACGGGTTCCGCTCCCATCAACTCCAGCAAGCGATCCATGAGCACCGGATGCTCAGGATCGTCCCAGCCCGTCAGCTCCGGCGGGCGGACGAGCACGCATCCGTAATAGCTGACCGGCTTCAGCCCCGCCAGGGGTTTCTTGACCTGGGCGGCGATGTCTTCCCAATCGAGGTCACGGCCAATGATCTCCAGCAGATGGCGGGGCCGCGCCTGGCCCGTGTACTCAAAATCTAGCAGACTCTCCATCTCTGCTCGCCAGGTCTCGTCCTCCTGGAATCGCTGATCGGCGATCAGACAGCGTTGGTAGCAGGCTGGGCAAGGGATGGCCATGTCCAGGCCAGCGGCCTGGGCGATGGCCACGTTGCGCCCTGGCAGAGAGGTGGCCAGTTCGTGGCTCAGGGCGTGGCCCGAAGTTGCCCCGCAGCAGTTCCAATCCTGCAGTTCGATGAGTTCTATGCCCAGCGCCTCGCACACCGCCTCGCTGGAGAGGCCGTATTCGACAGCCGTAGTGCTCGCCGTACAGCCGGGATAGTATGAGTACTTCAACGCAGCCTCCTTAAGACTTCCGAAGTCTGGCAGACTTCGGAAGTCTGTGTTTCTACCGTCCTGCTCTTCTGTAGAGCTCCTTCACCTGGCCCAGGGCCTTGACCCGTTCTGGCAGGATCGGTATCTTGCGCTTGAGCAGCAGAGTGACCGCCACATCAATATTGGAGCGAAGAATGGAGATTAAGTCTCTGCTCCTCAACACGTATTCGGCCAACATGGTGGTCTCGTGCACTCGCCCGAATATCTTGATGCTGTTCACGAAAGCACGATGCAGGGCGTAGACAGTGGTCTCTGGCGGGGTATACCCCGCCTCCAGAGACATGTACTTGAGGGTGTCCATTACTGGAGCCAGGCGAATCTCATTGGGACAGCGGGTGCCGCAGGCCTCGCAGCCCACGCACAGCCAGGGAGCCGAGCTCTTAAGCAGCGGCTCCCTCATGCCCAGTTGGATCATCTTCAACACCTGGGCCGGCTGGTAGTCCATAGCATAGGCGGTAGGGCAACCGACGGTGCACTTCTGGCAGTAGTAACAACGGAATACGTTCTCGCCGCTCCGCCGTTGTACCTCCAGGGCGAAGCTGGAGGTTGGAGGTTGGAGGTTGGAGGTTGGAGATTGGATGTTAGATGTTGGACGTTTTACGTTTGACGTTTCACGTTTCACGTTTGACGTTTCCATTTACTCCCTCTCCCCCAAACTGGTCAGCTCGTCCTCACGGAAAGTCGCCACCGGCAGTTCCTCCTCCAGGCTCCTGCCGGGCACATAATCGAACAGAGCTTGCACCTTCTCCCCCACCGCGCGGAAGATGGTAGCCACTGGCAGGTCGTTAGGGCAGGCACTCTCGCACATCCCGCACCCCACGCAAGAGGTGGCCATGTGGTTGAGCCGCGTCAACTGGAAGATCAGGGTATCGGTGGGCATGCGGATTGAGCCTCTGCGGTTGGCCCATCTGAAATACTGCGCGGAGGCGTGGTCGAACGTGGCCGTGCGGAAGATGCACTCCTTGCAGTAGCAGATCGGGCAAGCCACCATGCAGTTGTGGCAGCGGATACAGCGCGAGAACTCGGCCAGCAGGCTGGGCATGTCCGACACGCGCTGGCGAAACTCGGCGAAGCGGCGGTCGCGCTCTGCTGTCCGCTCTGCCACCAGCCTGTCCACTGCCCCCCCTCTGTCCCCCCCAACCCTGGGGGGGAGGCCAGCCTCTCTGCTTAACTCCAACTGCTCGGCCAATTCATCGCTGGTGGTGATCAGTATCTCGCTGGCTGTGTCCACCCCGATCAGGCCCACGGTCAGATTAACGCCCTGGGGAACAGGATACTCGCACATCTGACAGGCCACCCGGAACTGATGGCCCTCGCTCGGTGCGAGGCGGCCCTCTTTCGCCTGCGACAGCAGGCCCGCGGAAAGCTGACCGTTGCTGCCTCTTGCTAGCTCGGCATAGTCGTTCATCTCGTAGGTACCCAGGCAATCCACGCCGATGAGGACCACGTTGTCCAGACTGGCCTGCTTCAGCTTGACCAGCTCGATCAAAGCTCTGATCTCGCAAGAGCGCAGCACCGCCCCCAGCCGGCCCACCGCTCCCGTCTCCGTCAGGTCCGACACCAGCCTGGCGGAGTTCACCGGCAACACCGGCGCAATGGGATCAACGTTCTCTAGCCTGGTCGGATCGGTGAACAGCGTCTGGACGACGTTATCGCCAGCCGGTGTGTGCATAGGCACCAGCAAGGCATCCACGATCTCCTTTTCCAGTAACCCCCGCAGGAAAGCGGTCATCGTCTCCAGAGCGCCGCCCTTTACTTCGAGTCTGTAATCAGTATTCATATCCTGACTATCCCCCTTGATAGGCACTTATTCCTCGTTACTCGTGACCTGTTACTCATCACTTCCTATGTCCCCCATAGCTCCCGCAGCGGGTTCGGCCCCTTCTCCTTGAGATCAGCCACCATCTCCTTCACCGTGTCGGCGAAGTACTGGCCCTCGCTGGCACTGATCCAGCGCAGCCACACCCGGTCGTCGTCGAAGCCCATCTGCTGCAGGATGCTCTTCAGGATGGCCACCCGCCGTCGGGCCTTGTAGTTGCCGCTCTGATAGTGGCAGTCGCCGGGGTGACACCCGCCGATCAGCACCCCGTCGG
Source organism: uncultured Anaerolineae bacterium (assembly GCA_964625745.1). Lineage (GTDB taxonomy): Bacteria > Chloroflexota > Anaerolineae > VGOG01 > VGOG01 > CAZVCJ01. The sequence continues at coordinate 25,301 of CAZVCJ010000008.1, forward strand.
CCCCTTCGAGCAGAGCTTTGAGAACGTAGGTCACGTCCAGCCCGCCGGAACACATCAGGCGGATGATGCGGATATTGGGTGGGTACTGAATGCGCGATGTGCCAGCCAGGTCCGCACCTGTATAGGTGCACCAGTTACACAGAAAAGCGATGATACGCGGTTCGAAATCGTCCATTTGATTCCTCTCCTTCGGATTGGTGTCATTGCGAGCCGAAGCCGCGAGCGCAGCATGGCGGGCAGCGAAGCAATCTCCCGCCAGGTTGGGGATTGCTTCGGCGCAAACCATGCCCTGAGCGCAGCGAACGGGAGCGCGCCTCGCAATGACACTCAAGTTACTCTGACATCATCAACGCATCTACGGCCATCAGCATCTGCTTCGGCTCGAAAGACACCTGCGCGGTGGCCTTGTTGGGACAAACCATGGCGCAGACGCCGCAGCCCTTGCAGAGCACTTCTATCACTTTGGCCACGCGCTCGTCGTAATCCAGATAGCGGGCCTCGTAGGGACAGGCCTCCACACACAGCCCACAGAAGCTGCACAGCCTGGGATTGACCTGTACCAGGGTGTCCTTGCTCTCCAGACGCGGCAAGCTCAGCAGCGCGGCAGCACGCACGGCCGCACCCTTGGCCTGGCAGATGGTCTCGTCAATGAAACGCGGCGAGTGAGCCAGGCCACACAGGAAAAGGCCCTCCTTGATGAAGTCCAGCGGCCGCATCTTGGAGTGCGCTTCCTGGAAGAAGCCATCCTCGTCCAAAGGCACACCCAGCACCTGGCTCAGAGCCGCGTTGTCGTGAGGAGCTATCCCCGTGCTGAGCACCAGCAAATCGGCGTCGAGGGCAATCTCCTGACCCAGGATGGGCTCGCGCAGGCTCACCCGCAGGCCGTTGCCCGCCGCCTCGACGCGGGGCTTGTCGGGCAGCTCGTAGCGGATGAAGACCACGCCCTTGTCCCGCGCCTCCCTGTAGTACAGCTCATGGAAGCCGTAGGCCCTGAGCTCCCGATAGAGGACGTACACCCTGGTCTCAGGATTCAGCTCCTTGAGCTTGAGGGCGTTCTTGATGGCGTGGGAGCAGCAGACCCGGCTGCAGTAGGGGCGGTTTTCGTCGCGGGAATCCACACATTGAATCATAACTACGGTTTGGGTATTGGGTATTGGGTATTGGGTATTGGATATTTGGGCTTCCAGTTCCTTCTGAGTGAGGACTCTGTCGTGCTGGCCGTAGAGGTACTCGGTGGTGGTGGCTGGCTGAGCGCCGGTGGCTACGATGATGGCGCCGTGCTCCAACACCTCGTCACTGTCGTCGGGCAGAGCCAGCGTCGTCAGGAAGTTCCCTTTAGTTCCTCTGAGCTCCCTCACCTCTGTGTTGCGATACACCCTGACCAGCTCGTTCGCCTCCACCCGCTCGATGAGCGAGCCGAGCAACTCCTGGGGCTTCCCGCCCTCCAGGGTGTAATGCGCCGTCCACAAATTGCCGCCCAGCTCCTCGCCCTTCTCCACCAGATCCACCCCGAAGCCCAGCTCGGCCAGTTCCAGGGCCGCGGTCAGGCCAGCCAAGCCCCCTCCGATGACCAGCCCTCTTCTGGATATTGGGGATTGGATATTGGGGATTGGATATTGGAAGGTGGACCTGGTCACGGCTATCTCCACCGCAGCCTGGGCCTTGGCCGTAGCTTGCTGTGGCAGATCTCTGTGCACCCAGGCGATGCCCTCGCGGATGTCGGCCCGCTCCAGCAGGTGAGGGTTCAATCCTACCTCCTGCATGAGGGCGGCAAACTCAGGCTGGTAAAGACGATGCGAGCAACCCGCAATCACCACCCGATTAAGCCCCTGCTCCTCGATGGCCTCTTTGACAGCCGCCAAATCCGCGCCACAGGCATCGTCTACCACCCTGACCAGGGCCGTGCCGTCCAGCCCACCCGCATATTCCGCCACCGCCTCAACATCCACCACCTCTGAAACCTGGCCCTGGCAGGTGCAAACGAACACGCCCACCCGCGGCTCCTCGTCGCTGACATCCCGCTCGACTTGCGTGAGTTTCGATCCTTCGGCCAAGCTCAGGACAGGGTTTGGCGTTTCGGGTTTCGAGTTAACTCCCAGACCCGAAACTCGAAACACGGAACTCAGAACCCCCGCCGCCTCGGCCACCGTCTCGGGGATGTCCTTGGGCTCCCTGAAAGCTCCGCCCACAAACACGCCGGGGCGGGTCGTCTCGTGAGGCGCGAAGCGGTCGGTGGCGCAGAAGCCAAACTCGTTCAGCTCGACGCCCAACCTGCTGGCCAAGTCCCTGAATCCCTCGGGCGCAGCCAGTCCCACCGCGAGGACGACCATGCCGAAGTCTTCTTCGCGGAGGGTGCCATCTTCACCCACGAAGGCCACCCGCAGGTCGTGGGTCTGGGGCACTTCCTTGATCGAGGAAACCATGCAGCGGCGATAGGCCACCCCAGGCAGGTTCTCCACGCGGTTGAAGTAGCGCTCGTAGCCCTTGCCAACGATGCGGATGTCCATGAAGAACACCGTGGCGTCCAGATCGGGCGCGATTTCCTTGGCCGCCACCAGTTGCTTGGCGGTGTACATGCAGCACACCGACGAGCAATAGGGATAACCGATGGACTCGTCCCGCGAGCCGACGCATTGAATGAAGGCCACGCGGCCGGGGGCCGCCCCGTCAGAGGGTCGCACCAGGTGGGCCTGGGTGGAGCCAGCCAGGCTGACCATGCGCTCGAACTCGAGGCTGGTCAGCACGTTGTCGTAGTAGCCATAGCCGAACTCGCCCTTGAGGCGGGCGTCGAAAGCCTGGTAGCCAGGGCTCAAAATGACCGCCCCCACCTCGATCTCAGAGCACCGCTCGACCATCTCCAGATCAATAGCCTGCGTGGGGCAGACCTCGACGCACTTACCGCACCTCGTGCAGTAGTCCATGTCTATCACGTAGGCATCGGGCACGGCGCGGGTAGGCGGACGATAGATGGCTTTCACTTTGTGCAAATGGCCTTCGTAATCGTCGGGCCGCCCCACAGGGCAGACCTCGACGCACAGGCCGCAATTATTGCACTTTTCAACGTCAACGTAGCGTGGTCGGTGCTTGACCAGCGCCCTGAAATCGCCCGCCTCTCCCTCCAGGGATTCCACCTCGGCGCAGGGCAGGATCTCGATGTTGGGATTCATCCCGCACTCCAGGGTGGGGCAATATGAGGGCTGGTCGGGCAGCATGATGCATAAGCCGCACGAATCGGTGGGAAAAGTGCGGTCCAGCAGGTGCATTGAGCCGCCGATGCCCGGCGCGCTGTCCAGCAGATAGACCTTGTACCCCATCTGGGCCAGCAGTTGGGCCGAGCCCATGCCGCTGATGCCAGCTCCTACAATTAAGACCGAACCATCCTTGGTTGAAATGCCCGAATGAACTACCATCTAAGACTCCCGTTCAATCCCTTTATAAAAGAATTCCATACGCTGTGCGCCGATGGATCACGGCGTATATTCTTAGTTCCTGTTTCACCTGTTCCCATGCAATGCTTCTCCCCGCCAAATCATTCTCCCTGGCCCGCTGCATTCTGGCGATAAACTCAGGGTTGCGCAGCAGAAGCCAATCTTCCAGCTCCTCTATGTCCCCATGAATTAACACCATTTTCAGAATCCGCAGAGGTATCGCCATAGTGGGCTCCTTCACGGTGGACACTAAGTCGGCATGAACTCCCTGACGTGCTGACATCTCTTTTCCCCTCCCAGCCTCAGTTGATGATCCGGGGCACATTCTTGTCTGAAACACCAGGTTCAGCCCCCACCTATGACTCCTGTTTGAGCTTTGCCTGTTCTTGCCGCAAGATCACGATGACCGACGAAGCGGCGGCTTTGGCCTGGGCTACGGTGTCGGGGATGTCCTTGGGCCCCTGGCAGCACCCCGCCAGGTAGATGCCATCTCTGGCGGTGTCCACTGGCCGCATCTTGGGATGTGCCTCAGCGAAGAAACCTTCAGACGAGCGCTCCAGATTCAACAGCCCCGCCACATCTTCCACATCGGCTCGCGGCACGACGCCCGTGGCCAGCACCACCAGGTCGGCCTCCATCTCCAACGGCTCACCCAGCAGGGTGTCCTCAGCCCGTACCACCACCCTGTCCCCTCGCTTGTAGATCTCCGATACGCTGCCCCGACGGTACATCACACCCTCGCGCTTCACCCGGTCGTAAAACTCCTCGTAACCCTTGCCAAAGGCCCGCACGTCCATGTAGAAGACCGTCACGTTCGCCTTTGGTATTCTCTCCTCGACCAGGTGGGCCTGCTTGGCGGTGTACATGCAGCACACTCGCGAGCAATACTCGTTGCCCACGGTCTGATCTCGCGAGCCCACGCACTGGATGAACACCACATCTTTCGGCTCTTTGCCGTTGAGGGTGATCTTCCCCGCCGTAGGGCCGGAGGCCGAGGCCAGGCGCTCGAATTCGAGGGCGGTGATGACGTTGGGGTACTTGCCATAGCCCAGCTCCGGCTTGAGGTGGGCATCGAACTGGTCGTAGCCGGTGGCCACCACGATGGCCCCCACGTCCAGCTCCACGATCTCATCTTCTTGCTCGTAGTCAATGGCGCCGGCGGGGCAGAAATGCTCGCAGGCGCGGCAGTTCCCGGTCAGGAAATACAGACAATGCTCTCGGTCAATGACCGGCACGTTGGGCACGGCCTGGGGGAAGGGGGTGTAGATATTGCCGCGCCCCTGGAGGCCCATGTCGAAGTCCAGAAGCAAGGGCCGCGGCTCCTTATCGGTCACGTCCTCCAGCTTGATGGCCCCCGTGGGGCAGACGAAGGCGCAGGCCCCGCAGGCGATGCAGTCCTCAGAAATCTGATAGAAAGGCGCAGCCACCTCCCGCTCCACTCCCCGTCCCACAAAACTGATGGCGTTGGCCCCCACCAGCTCCTGGCAAACTCGCACGCACAGCCCGCACAGGATGCAGTCGTCCTCCTTGAGGGGGAAACGAGGCTTCTCGACACCCAACTCGGCCGCCAACTGCTGGAGCAAGGGGACTTCAGGGCAGCGGGCCAGCAACAACTCCACGATCATCCGCCGCCCCTTCAGCACCTTCTCGGAGGCGGTGAAGACCTCGATCTCGTCGCGGATGGGATAGTTGCAGGCCGTGACCAACCGCGTGCGTCCCCGGTGCATCACTTCCACCGTACACAGCCGACAGACCCCGTAGGGCTCCAGGGCCTTGTGGTAACACAGGGTGGGAATGGGAATGTTCAGCTTTTCCGCTGCTTCCAGGATGGTGGTATCCTGCTCGACCTCGATTTCCCGCCCGTCTATAACTACGCGAATCATTCTATACCTCTACCGAACATGAACGGCATCAAAGCGGCAAGTATCTCGACAGGCCCCGCACTTGATGCACAACTCGACGTCAATGGTGTGGGGCTGCTTCTTCTCACCGCTGATGGCTCCCTCAGGACAGGGCCGGACACAGGCCCCACAGCCAGTGCAGGCCTCTGGATCAATGTAGTACTCGATCAGCGCCCGACACACGCCGGCCGGACACTTTTTGTCAAAGATGTGGGCCTCGTACTCGTCGCGGAAGTAGCGCAGGGTGGATAGCACCGGGTTGGGCGCGGTGCGACCCAGGGCGCACAGGGCAAAGCCCTGCAGGAACTCCGCCAGCTCCTCCAGCAGGGGGATATCCTCTGGCGTGCCCTCCCCGTCGCAGATGCGGTTCAATATCTCCAGGCTGCGCTCGATCCCCTCTCGGCAGGGCACGCACTTGCCGCACGACTCCTCGCGCAGGAAGTTTAGGAAGTACCGGGCCAAGTCCACCATGCAGGTGGTCTCGTCCATGACGATCATCCCACCGGAGCCCATCATGGACCCGGCCTTGCTCAGCTCGTCGAAGTCCACGGGCAGGTCCAACAGGCCCTCCGGCAGGCATCCCCCAGATGGCCCTCCAGTCTGCACGGCCTTGAACTTCTTGCCGTCGGGAATGCCGCCCCCGATGTCGTAGATGATCTCCCGCAGGGTGATGCCCATGGGCACTTCTACCAGGCCGGTGGCGTTGATCTTGCCCACCAGAGAGAAAATCTTGGTCCCTTTGCTCCCCTCGGTACCAATGCTGGCGAACCATTCCCAACCCCGATTAATGATCAAGGGCGCATTGGCCCAGGTCTCCACGTTGTTCAACACAGTGGGGCTGTCCCACAGCCCTTTCTCCGTGGCGTGTACGTACTTGGGATGAGGTTCCCCCACGTCCCCTTCCAAGGAACGCATCAGGGCGCTGGACTCTCCGCACACAAAGGCTCCGCCCCCACGACGGATCTCAATATCAAAATCGAATCCGGAGCCCAAAATATCCTGACCCAGCAAGCCAACCTCCCGGGCCTGTTCAATGGCAATACCCACGTTGTGCACCGCCAGCGGATACTCGTGGCGGACGTAAACATAGCCGACATGTGCGCCGACGGCGTAAGCGCCGATGATCATCCCCTCCAGAATGCTGTGGGGATTCCCTTCCAGCAGGCCCCGGTCCATGTACGCCCCAGGGTCTCCCTCATCGGCATTGCAGATCACATACCTGATGTCCCCAGGGGCCTCACGGCAACTTGCCCACTTGCGGCCCGTTGGGAACCCGCCTCCACCACGCCCGCGCAGCCCCGACTTTTTGACGGCTTCGATGACCTCCTCGGGTTCCATGGACGAAAGAGCCTTGGCCAATGCCGAGTAGCCTCCCAGGGCAATGTAGTCATCAATGTTTGTCGGGTCTATCCACCGGCTGACCTGAAACAGCTCCCGCCGCTGCTTGCGGTAGAAGGGCACCTCATGCTCATAAGTCACCCGCTGTCCCGTGGCCGGATCCACGTGCAGCAGCCGCTCGACGGCCCCATTGTTCTGCATCATGTGATCAATGATGTCTGGCACATCGTCCGCCTTGACCCGCTGGTACAGGACTCCCCCTGGGTCTACGATCACAATGGGCTCGATATCACAGAAACCGTGGCAACCGGTGGCCTTGACCTCTACCTGATCCTGCAGCCCCCGCTGCTGGAGTTCTTCTTGGAAGGCCTTGACCACCGGCAGCGACCCATAAGCTCGGCAGCAAGTGCCGTCGCTGATGGTGATGCGCTGCTGGTCTGGCCTGCGGCTTCGCTTGATTCTCTCCCTCAGTTCTTCAAATTCCTCAATACTGCCAATCCGCTTCATCACTCAACTCTACCTTAAGCCTGTCAGCCACCGATCAGGATGCATCCCGGGCCTTCACTCTCTTCAACAAAGCTTCAGCCCTGGCTGAGGTCATCTGACCATGGTACTCCCCATCTATGACCACAATGGGGCCCAGAGCACAGGCCCCCAGACAGTTGACCGTCTCCAGGGTAAACTGCAGGTTCTCGTCGGTGTCTCCAGCTCGGATACCCAGATTGCGTTCGACAGCCTCCAGAACCCGCACCGCCCCCCGCACATGGCAGGCCGTACCCAGGCACACGTTGATCACGTGCCGCCCTCGGGGCTGCAAGCTGAAGGCTTTGTAGAAAGTGGCCAGGCTGCACACCTTGGAGAGAGGGATGCCCAAGGCACAGGATACGTAACGCAGGGCATCCTCTGGCAGATAGTTCACCTCGTCCTGGATGTCCTGCAGGATGGCGATGATGGCTGTCCTGTCGTGATGGTGCCTGTCCAAGACGTTCTCGATCCCTTCGACTAAGCTCAGGGCAAGCACGCCTGTCTCCATCCCCTATTTCCCCCCACTCTTCTCCACGTACGGAATGTAGCGAATGATGCAGTTCTCAGCACAGAGCCCGCAACTGGTGCACTTATCCATGTCCACACTGCGGGCCTTCTTGCGCACCCGCACGCGAAAACGGCCCGCCTCCCCTTTCACCGCCTCCACCTCCGAGTAGGTCAGGAGCACGATATTGGGGTGCCGGGCCACGTCCACCATCTTGGGCGTGAGGATGCACGCTGAACAATCCAAAGTGGGGAAGGTCTTGTCCAGTTGGGCCATGCGCCCGCCGATGCTAGGCTCTCTTTCCACCAGATACACCTTGAAGCCCGCGTTGGCGATGTCCAGTGCGGTCTGCATGCCCGCTATCCCACCCCCTATCACCAGGGCCGCTGGAGAGTCATTGTCCCGCTTCACCTCGATCGCAACATCCTGCTCGTTTTCATACATGAGTTTCTACCGCCAAGGTTTCATCACTCCAGGGAGCTAACAGGCCAGCATCAGAACACGTAAAGCCCTTCTCAAAGAATCGCCCTCTCGCTTGCCCAAGGGCGACCAAATCCCGGAAGGGCTCCCAACGGACTGAATCTGCCATTACTATACCATTCACCCCTTTGTGTAGATTCTGGCAATTGCACAGTTCAGTTGTGTTAGAACAACGCTCTGGCCAAGCCAATGTCCCTTAACACCGAGCGATAATTATACTACCAGATTCTCTAATAGGCAAACCTACGTGTCACGCCTCACGATTATACCCCATTTTCGGAAACAGGCAAATCGGCAGGGGGCGAGCGTATCGAGTTTGGGACATGCCAAAACTGCCCTCCAAGGGCATTATGGGCAAACGTAGTAGCGACTTCAGTCGCTTTTGCGGCGGGAACGATGACTGAAGTCGTCACTACGCGTCCCCAATGCGATACGCTCACGCAGGGGGGCGGGTTTTCGAAGCAGAAGTCCCGTGTAGAATGGACAGCGGGAGCACGGCACGGGGCGACAGTGAGGCTGTTGGGGACATAGTCCCAAGTTGACCAAAAGGTATCTCTGTGGTAAAATCGCGAAGACGTATAGCGTGTTCCATGTTCCGCTACGCAATACGCACTACGGTTCACAAAGGACTCACCTAATGTTCGAACTAATCTTTCTTGGCACTTCTGCTTCCGCTCCTTCCATCAGGCGGAATCTCTCGGCCACTATGATCCTGCACAAGGAGTACCGTTTCCTGGTGGATTGCGGCGAGGGGACACAACGACAACTGCTCAGGAGCGGCCTGGGCTTCAAGCGACTGGACAAGATCCTCCTCACTCACGGCCACCTGGATCACATCCTGGGCCTGGGAGGTCTGGTGTCCACCTTCAGTCGTTGGGAGACCATCTCGAAGTTTGAGATCTACGGGGGAAGCTGGGCACTGGAACGAGTCAGTGACCTCATCTTCGGGGTAGTGTTTCGCGGCGTGAAGCCGCCTCTCCAGATTGATCTGATACCAACAGAGCCGGGGGTCTTGATAGAGGACGATACCTTTGAGCTCTCGGCCTTCGCGGTCACCCATCGCGGGCCAGGCTGTCTCGGCTACACGTTTAGGGAGAAGGAGAAGCGGCCCTTCCTGGTTGAGAAGGCCGAAGCTCTGGGAGTGCCAGCCGGGCCAGAGCGAGGTCGTTTAGTGCGGGGGGAAGCCGTGGCTTTACCTGACGGCACAGTGGTGCATCCCGATCAGGTGCTAGGCCCTCCCGTCCCTGGAGCTAAGCTGGTCTTCGTGGGCGATGCGGCCCACACCCACAACTTGATAGAGGCGGCCAGCAACGCTGACGCCCTGGTCATTGAGGCCACCTACCTATCACAGGAGGAGAAGCTGGCCAGGGAATACGGCCACCTTACGGCTGCCGCAGCGGCGACCCTGGCCCGCGAGGCGGGAGTGAGGCAACTGTACCTGACCCATATCTCCCGCCGCTATACCGCGGAGGCAGTCCTCGCCGAGGCCAGAGTCATCTTTCCCCAGGTCGTGGTGGCCAGAGACCTCGACCACTTCCGAATCATCAAAGAGAAAGAGTAGTTTCGTCTCACAAGAAGGCGACGATTTCCTCCAGATGCCTTTTGTCCACTTCGTCGAAGGCATCATATTCCGCACTGTCCACGTCCAGAACGGCTATCAGATCACCCTGGTCATCGAAGACGGGCACCACGATCTCCGATTTGGAGTTGGAGTCGCAGGCGATGTGGCCTGGAAACTGGTGGACGTCTGGCACGATGATGGTCTCCTCCCTGCGAGCAGCAGCCCCGCACACTCCTCGGTCGAAGCTGATGTGCAGACAACCCGGCGTCCCTTGATAAGGCCCGATGAGCAATTTTCCCGGTGCCACCACTCGATAGAACCCCGTCCAGAAGAAGTAGTTAAAGCTGTGATGCAAGAGACAGGCGATGGTGGCCATCGAAGCAATCAGGTCCATCTCTCCCTCCAAAGTCGCCCTGATCTCTTTCGTCACTCGCTGATAGATTTCTTCTTTCTGCTCTCTCTCCATTGAATATCCCCCTGGAGCCGCACCCACTCAGCCCTCCGACAAAATCCCCCGAGTTCCTCCGAGTTCCCCTGATTTCCTCTGAGATTTGAACGACAAAGACAGCACCGCCAGGGCCAGCCCCGGCAACGCGCCCCAGCAGATACCTCCTGCCGGCTCCGTCGTCTCTGGAGCCTCTGGCGTAGCCCTCTCCCCCATCTCTACTCTCGCCGGCGCGCCAATGCTCTCGCGCCATTGGGCGTCCAGCTCGTCCTGATCGAAGCCGTAGACTTTCATCAGGGCGTCGTCGGTCAGAGATCCCTCCTTGAAGACTTTCAACAATCCGCTCATCTTCTCCCTGCCGTAGGTTTGGAGCAGGAAGTCTACCACACTATAGACCTCTCCGTAAAATAGGTTGATCTCGTCTGGGTTGCCGGTGGGCGCCGTAAGGGAGCGGACGGAGAGGAGCCTGTTCTGGCGGATGCCCGCCTCCAGGGCCTGGGCGTTGCCACTCCGCAGTTTACCCTCGTTGTACATGGCCAGCCCTTCGTCGAGCCAGGCGGGTATGTCGGCATAGGGGTTCTCAGTAGCCAGACCGACCACAACATGGGTCAGCTCATGGGCGATGGTAACGTCCACATCCTGGTGGGTGCCGAGCAGGAGCACGGTGTCCGGAGCCACTACTACACCCAGGGTGATTATCTGTTCTTCGAAGACCGCGCCCTGCGAGGTGAGGGCCCCTTGCATGTCGGCCTTGCTCTGATAGACGACGATCTTGACGGGCTTCTCCAACTCCACCCCCACATTCTCTTCCAGGCGGGCCAGGGATTCCACCGCGCTGCTCAGAAGCCCTTGCCCAAAGGTCTGGTCAGCGTCGTACCAGTACAGGACAACCTTCCCCTCGGTCAGGCTCTGCCAGGTGAAACGATCGTCCACGTAGATGAAAGTGATGAACTCGGTCTCCAGAGCGTTGCCGGCCGCGTCTTTTATCCGCCACGAGTACTCGATGTCGGAGCCAGGGGGGATTTCCCCCCGCTGCAATCGCCAGACGTATTCGGCCTCCACCCGCCTGGCGGGGCTGAATTCGGGATGGGCCGAGTTGGTGATGGGCGCACTGCCGATCCTGTAGATCAGAGTGATCTCGTTGATCTCGCTGCTGCTCTCGGCCATCAGACGAAACACGATTTGCTCGGAGAAGCTATACTCATGGGTGTCGGCGGTGACAATGATCCCCTCTTGGGCCAGGACGACAGAGGCCAGCATTGCCAGCAGAACCAATCCCAACACGAGCAAGGTGAACTTTTTTCTCATTCCCTTTCCCCCTCATTCCGTCACGCACCACGCAATACGCAACACACTTCACGTCCCAACCGGGTCACCAAAAGCGACTTACTCATCGGCATTCTGGCTTCATGCCAATTATATCACTCTCCTTCAGGTTTGCCAATTTGGGTAAAAGCAGTTATAATCTCCCAGTGCACCTTTTTGGTTGCAGGAAGGAGATTTGTGGCATGACTATTCCGAAGTCCAGTGTCCAGGAGCTAGCCATCAAGGCCCACGAGATGGGAGCCAGTGTGCTGCGCGGCTCCCTGCAGCGTCTAGATGAAGGCAGGGGATGGGCTGTAGGAGACGTGCACCTGCGTGACTGGCTGGCCAGATATGACGGCCAAGACCTGATTCTGATCGCGGCTGTTATCGGGGAAAAGCAGGAACTGCCCGCCAAGACTTGCAGAACGTGCGGGCGGGAGTACAGTGGCAGCCAGTGCCCCTACTGCCGAGAGGCCAGGGAAAGGTTGAGAGGCAGGCGGGCGTAGAGCACCAAAACAAAGTGCCTCCATTCAAACGAGGGAAAAACCCTGGTTTCTCTCGAGATCTCTCGGAAAGTCTTTGAAAACGCTGCCCGCCCCCGTCCCCGGGGGCGTCGCCGGCGAAGTGGAGCTGCAAAAGCCACCCCGGGGACGGGGCCCTGAGCACTTGCCGAGAAAGCTCTCCTGAAGAATGGAGGTCATTATGATGATCGCTGCCCTGGCAGGGACCCAGACCTTTGGCGTCCTGGGGGCTATCGTGGGCAGCGCCATCGGCGACGCCGTGACCGACGGGATCGCTGGCTTCTTCGAGGGAATCATCGCCGAATGGCTGAGGGAGAGAGGCATCGAAGAGGCCCGTACCGAACTGGGCTCAGCTCTGGGCAAGATGAGCGGCTGCCTGCTGGGCAGCGGGTTGATACTGACGATTGCGCTCTTCCTGGGAACGCAGGCCAACCTGGTCCTCGAAGTGCCAGGGTAGAGCGGGTCAGCGCCTGGGAGACCGCCTGCTACCTGGTGGAGAGACCCTATGGGAGATGATGAGATGAAAACGGTTGCTTGTTGAAGGGAGGTGGGTGATGAAACATGAACAAGTAGGCAGGAGGTTCACGATAATGAGTGGGACTCTTGCCGCTGCCTTCATTGTCGCCGCAATTTGGAGCCTCATAACCTCGGCGGCTTTGGGCCAGGCCTGCGTGCTTCTGGTGGATGACGACCAGGACGGTCCGGACGTGCGCGTTTACTACACCTCGACCCTGGACGAACTGAGCGTAACTTACGATGTCTGGGACATAGCCAGCCAGGGCGACCCGTCTGCTGGCGATCTCATGGACTACCAAATGGTCATCTGGTTCACTGGCTACCCCCGCAGCGACACCTTCACCTCGGCCAACGAGGCGGCAGTGGCGACTTACCTCGATGCCCAGGGCCAATTCTGGCTGGTGAGCGAGGATTACCTCTACGACAGGGGGCTGACCTCATTCGGCCAAAGCCGCCTGACCATTGCCAGTTACACCAACGACGCAAACCATACGGACCCCGTCGGCGTCCTCGGTTCCCCTGGCAGCGGGTTGGGCCCCTACGACCTGATACCGCCCAGTGGCTGGCCGGGCGACCTTTACACCGATGACGTCGTCAAACGGAGCGGTTGAGGGATCTACTCACCTTTCCGTTGGGAAGGTACCGGTCAGACCAATTCTACAAGCTATAAGTGCAGCAGCGGCAACTACAGGACGGTCTTCTTTGCCTGGCCTTTCGAGGGATTGGCGAACCTGGCAGACCGCAAAGTAGTGATGGACGCTATTATTGACTGGTTGGGGGGATGTGAGGTCCCACCCACAGAGACACCGACGCCAACGTCTACGCCGACATCCACGCCAACGCCCACGTTGTCCCACAATGTTTATCTGCCGCTTATCATGAAGTAAACAGGGAGGCCAACGATGCGTTTCCTGAGTTTTGCCATCTTGCTCTCGGTGGCCTTGCTGGTAACGGCGACGTTCCCAGCGGCCTCTGTCGGCCAAACACCGTGACCGACGGAGACCCCGTGCCCGACCGTGACGCCGGGACCAGCCACAGACACGCCGATACCACCAACGTCTACGCCCACACCAATGCCGCCAACGGACACGCCACTGCCACCCACACCCACGCCAATTCCACCAACCGATACGCCAGCACCACCAACCGATACGCCAGCGCCCCCAACCAACACGCCAGGGTCCCCGCCTGACACGCCGACGCCACTGCCGCTGCCCACCGCTACGCCGACCCGCCCCCCGACCATAGTCATTACCGACACGCCCGAAGCTCAATCTTTGCTCCCCGTGACCGGAGGGGGCATGGGGGAGGGCCTGGTGCTTGGGTGGATGTGGATAGCAGGGGCGACGTTGGTCTGCGGAGGGGCGTTTTTGCGCTGGCAAAGACGTAAAGCACGAAGAAGATAGTCATTTACGATCCAGCGTCGTGCATCGGCTGTGAGTTGAAGCTTTCAGGACGGTTGAAGACTTTGCGGCGGGAGCGAAAAGGAGTATAATCATAGCTGGATAGGGATTAGCGGCGGGTGGCAGTCGCTGATCGCCTGGAAAATTTGACCCAAACTGTGTGGAGGAGGTGATTCGATGGAAACGCTCGTTAAGGCCCTGGGGCCTGCTTTCGCTGCTGGTTTGGCCGTTCAACAGCTCTTGGAAGTGCTTGATCCCCTCATCATGAAAATCATAGGGCAGGCCGATAAGAAGCTGGTTCTCGGCATCATAGCTTTCCTCTTCGGTCTCGTTCTGGCGTTTGGAACCGGCCTGCACGTCCTGGAGCCACTGGGTGTTGCCAACGCGGGTATTTGGGACACCGTTGTCACAGGTTTGCTCATCAGTGCGGGCACAGAGGGCATCAACTCTGTCATGAAGTTCCTGGGTTACAGCAAGGAAAGAGAGAAAGCCATCGCTGCAATAGAGAAGAAGAAGGCAACCACAGAAAACGCCATCGCCCTCGTCGAGAGGAACTAGAAGCCTCAGGTCGAATAACTGTTGCCGCAACGTCAAATGCCCCAAGCAGCCACCTGCTTGGGGCATCGTTGCATGGGGGCGAAGTATCTACAATCCCCAGGGTGATTAGCGTTATGTCGCCGGCGTCTCGGTTGGGGTAGCGGTTGAGGGCATAGGTGTCGTTGTGGGAGTAGGTAAGGCAGGAGTTGTTGTTGCGGAGACAGAGCCCGCCTCCTCAACAGGGATAGACAATACCTGACCAATAATGATCAGGCTTGCGTCGCTTAGCTTGTTGGCCTCCACTATTGCTTCAACAGTGGTACCATACTCTCTGGCTAAACCGCTCAGCGTATCGCCCGCCACGACAATGTGAGAGCGGGATATGGAACCAGCCTGCGATTCCGGCGTGTTGAGACCGACAGTAACGGTATGTGTAGGGCCCGGCGTGTTGACGCTAGCAGAGGGTGTGTACGTGAGAGCTAACGGCACAGGAGTATAGGTGGGATACGGAGTGGCAGTAGGCATCGCCTCTATTGTTGCCTGTACAGCCTCAGCTACCAATCGTTGTATCTCAACTGGGTCAGGCGTGGGCCTGAGACTACAGGAGGCGACCACAGTAGTAACTAACACCAGGCAAATGGATACCAGCAAGCTTACTCTTTTCATAGTCTCACCCCTTTAGTCTGTTGTTGTCTTCCATGTTGATCGTCGTTCCTAGAAGAGCACCATCTGCTGTTCTTCCACAAATATCTCTCTTGGATTCTGCCTTGTCCAGACCCTCTCAACGACTGCACTCATGCCTCGTTCGGCAGAACTCAAGTAACCGAGAACCGTTTCCAAATCGCGTGCTCGGGACAAGGTTGTTATCAAGCGCGCCATCATGATGACGGTCACGTCGCTGCGGCTCAATCTCCTGTTCGATTCGTTGAACGCTTCAACGATCTCGCTGGTTTCCCTAACACACTCGCTGAACAGATCTACTGGCACCTCCGGAAAGGGCTCGATCAAAGCGAGTTTCCGACCAACGATGATGATGTCAATGTCTATCGGGCTTTTGGCTTGCTGCTTCGGTATGGCAACCGACATTTCTGATTTCACGGGATGGGTGGCCTCGATGTAGAATCCCGCTTCGTGGATGGCCTCCAGGATCGCAGACCAGCCTGCCGGTCGCGAGTGATGATAGGTGAAGATAAGCAGCCCATCATCTTTCAGCACCCGGTGGCAGTCCCTCAATACAGCGATCAGGTTGTCCGTGAAACGCCGAGAGTCTGTTTGTTGAACTTCCTCAGTTGAGCGGGTGGTTTCGGCTCGAAAGACACCCCCTTTCTCAAGGCCCATCATCTCTCGTATCCAGACGTAAAAGAAATCGGCCAACTGGGAATAGTGCACGTTGTCAAAGAACGGCGGATCCGTAATGACAGCATCCACAACACCGTCTTCAATATCGGTCTGGCTGGAGCTTCCACACGACAGGTAGATGTCCAGGCCACTACTTTGAAAATCATCGTAAGCTGGCGCTATCTCGCCGCCCATCTTCTGGTTGAGGTTGAACACCTTCTTGCTTCGTCTTCCCCCATTCACCCTATCAGAAAGCTGCAATTCAAAAGGGTTGTCCTTGTATTCGAGGGCTCGAAGAATACGTCGCTCGAACAAGGTGGAAAACGAGCCTGAAGATTCAGGCGTTCCCCACAGGTTCGCTTCCAGCGGTGCGCGTTCGGGTTTTAGAATGTGGTGAGAAAAGGTATGCCGCACCGCCCCCGTCCCCTCTCCTTTGAAGGAACAGAACATACTGTTAAACTCCAGACATCCCGACAGCAGACAGGCAAACAGGGCGCGAAGGGAGTCTTTCTCGATATTACGAATCCGCTCGCTCAGAATATTCAGGCATAGCAGTTGGCGGTCGTTGAACATCTGGTGCCAGTGGGTGTAATTGTAATTCAGCACTTGATCTGTATTGTAGCCCGGTTCAATCGCCACCTGAGGATATGCAAAGTTACCCGTTCGCAGTTCCGCAGATGCTCTCCTGTAGAGCCCCCGATCGTACTCGTCAATGGGGAGATACTCTTTACCCCCGTCGGGCTTGAGAATCATCTTGGCATACATGCGGTGATGGGGTGGATGACCCAGAGCACCTACGGCCTCAATGATCGGGAACGTGCACTGACAATCGGGGCACGTGGCCTCTGTTCTCCCCGTTAAACCTTTCTGGGGGCTGTATGATGTTCCACATTTATCACATTGGACTTCTGTTTGATGTACCATTATGGAATTAATCGCCTCGCAAGCGGGGCACAGGGATCTTGCCTCTGGGTGTTTGCCTGGACGAGCGTGCTTGGCAAAGATACGACTATTGAACAAATCAACCTGCGCGCCGCAGCAGGGACAGGGAACAAATTTCACCCAAAAGTAATAGAGTACATCCACCAGACCGTGATGCTCGACCTGTGCTTTGTAGTAGGCCTTGATTCTGTGACTCACGTCCCGTTCAATCGCCTTGAAAATCTGCCGCACTTCGGAGGTGTCGTGCGTACTCAACGCATTTCTGACCATAAAGTAGGAAACCGGATTGATGTCCCGCCCAATGACGCGGCATCCTAGCTTGTGCGCTTCCCCAACCGTCGTCCCGCTTCCCATAAATGGGTCGTAAACCAGCGTGTCTGGAAAGTGAATGGGTTCGTAGAACAAATCGAGTATGCCGTCTGACCCTCCGTCAGTAACGCCTTCCGCAGGAGCGCAGGCCCCTAACACGATAGCGCGAAACACGCTGCTGAGTCGCCTGGCCCACCACTTGTGAATGTAGTAAACGGGTTGGTAAACGTCCTTACGCCACGACTGCCGCTCGGCAATCTCGCTGATTTCCACGAACGGAAAAGATTGCTCGATGATTTTTCGCTGTTTGGGTGGATCGCCGTTGGCATAAACGGGCCGTCCTTCAGCTACTTGGTGCGTCAATGTACCCATTACTCAATCTCACAAGGGCTCAATCGGGAGCCTGAACCTGCCTCTACTTTGTGTGCGAGTACTGCGGGACAGCGGCGTGGGAAAGGGATTCTTCAACTCGGTTATGGGATGGCCTGTTTCAGAATCCGCAGCCAGGCGGTAGCAATAGAAAACCCGTTCTCCACCCTGAACTGTTCGGATCAGTCGGTAGGCCATTTGCACACCCGACTCAGACTCCGCCAGGGTTACGTCTGGATGGATAAGAGTAGCCGCATTATCCAGTTCGGGTATGCCGAGCGGATTGGCGAAAATGAACATTGGCCTGTGTCTGTCCGCTCCATTCCCATACGTTCCAAGGCCAATCTCCTTTTCCCGCTGACCAACAGCCGAGAGATACAGGTCAAAGTCTTCGTTCAACACATTGCCGTCGCAGAGCGCCAGAGCGCTGAGTTTGTAGGTGTTTTCTGCGCCCGGCTCTTGCTCCTGACAGACGAAGAGATAGAAACCGCGTATGTCGAGGGGATTGTCGTTCGCATCGTACACGCGAATCGTTCCGCAAGGGGGCGTCGTGTTGTAGTCGAGGCCGGATCGCCTCGCCACTGATCCTGATTGAGTGTGCTCCAGTTTCTTGATTTCGATCCCAACAATTCTCGTCAAGTCATCCCGCAGGACTGCTCTGGAAACGCGGTTGCACCGCTCTGGACGAAGCAGCGCCAGATCAGGGTTGATCAGCGGGCCGGGAGCGGGCACACATTCGCTATCCTCCAGGTGACCGCGCAGCACGCGACAGATGTACTCGTCCAGCGGATTGTCCTGCGTGTTTCGCTTTTCTCGCAGTGGGAATGTTTTTGGCACGCTGTTCTGGTCGAAGAAGTGCTCACGGAGAATCGTGAATGCTTCGAAGGTCAAGTCAGCATTGCCAGTCATAGATACTACCCCTGTTTGTCTTGGTCTTATCCAAACTCAGACTGTCCAGGAACAGTTGAAGTTGATCCTTCACCTGAGCCCAAACTTCTGCCAGTGGTGTCACCAGCTTTTCCATCTCGTCCCAGTCCAGGAAGAACGAATACGAGTGCCGATAGAAATGCCTGAAGCCTAGATAGTCGGCTAACCGATGAGCCATTTCAACTGTCAGGACAGGCTCCCTTCTCGCTGTTGACTCTGTCATCCGAGTTAGCAAATCGCGGTGCCACTGAGAACCTGCGGGAACATCTGCGTCGATTCCTTTGGCGATGGATAGAAAGATATTCTCCAGGCCATTGTAGAACGAATGTAGAACAGAAGCCACAGCCGTGATCTCGACCAGGTCAGGTATGTTCTTTTGTACCCGTTCCAAAAGGTCAGCGTATGACTCAAAGAGTTGGTCGATTTGTCCGATCTCAAACTTTACCTGAGAGATGACTTGTTCAGCCAATCTGTAGTAACTCCTCTTCCTCTTCCAGATAGCGCGTGAAGGCATCCTGTCTGTCCAGACTAATTAGGTCCACGGGATGATTCAGCTCAAGCAGAAGTCTACCTAAGAGATAAAAAAATCTTCCCTTAGGGCACCCTCGAATGGCAAGGTCAATATCTGATCCGTCTCTAACCTTTCCAGTGGTGAGGGAACCGAAGAGAAAGACGTGGGTACACCCTGCCTCTTTGAGTATTTCTACGGCTCGGTGGATATCTTCCTGATAGGGTTTGGGGAGTTGACTTTTCTCTTTCATGTCATTGATTCCAGGTCTTCACATGCGATTATTGACCATCAGGCTTGTTCTTGCTCGGCATAGTACCGATGCAGGCTCACGTCGAAAGCAACGTTGTTGAGCACGGCTCCTATCAGGCGCGCGTTGACTTTTTCCAGCAGGGCCTTGGCGCGCTGAGCGTGATCCCTCTTGGTCTCGCCAGCCTTGAAGACCAGCATCACTCCATCAACTTTGGAAGCTAACACGGCCGCATCGGTCACGGCGATGATGGGAGGGACGTCGAAGAGGATCATGTCGGCTTGCTCTAACAGCGCAGTGATGATCTCCTCCATGCGGCGCGAGCCCAGGAGCTCCGAAGGGTTGGGTGGCAAGGGGCCACTGGGCAGGAGCCAAAAGTCGGGGATGCCGATCTCCTGCAGAGGAGGCTCCTTCATGGCCTGATCTTCACGGACCATCGTGGTGAGCCCGGCCCCGTTTGGTACATCGAAGATCGTGTGCTGGGAGGGGCGTCGCAAATCGCAATCAACGACGATCACCCTCTTACCCCCCTGGGCTATAGTGATGGCCAGGTTGGCCAGAGTCGTGGATTTGCCCTCCT
>CAZVCJ010000008.1:45088-51721 GCA_964625745.1 uncultured Anaerolineae bacterium
CCCCCCTGGGCTATAGTGATGGCCAGGTTGGCCAGAGTCGTGGATTTGCCCTCCTCAGGGCCTGGGGAAGTGACCACCATGGTCCTGATGGGCTTATCCAGGCTGGAGAATTCCAGATTGGTGCGCAGCGTGCGATAGGCCTCGCTGGCGGGCGAACGGGGATTGGCCAAAGTGATTAAACTATCTTTGCGGTCAGTGGTCATCGTAAATATGTCCTCCTCCTACACTCATTTAAAACTCTTCAAGAAGGCCCAACGGCGCTTTCGCCTGGCCCTGACGGGCGCGGCCTCCTCGGAGGTGATAGCGGGTATGGAGCCCAGCACGGCGACGCCGACGTGACGCTCCACATCCTCGGCGGTCCGCACAATGTCCGACTCCAGCCACTCCAGGAAGAAGGCTATCACCACCCCCAGCATTACGCCGAAGATGCCCCCGGCCAGGGTGTTTATTTTCGTCCTGGGTTTAAAGAGACCGATACGGGCCTCGTTCCAGATGTATACCTCCACCTGGTCACGTTTGTCCTGCTCTTGGTTCCACTCGTCTTGCCCCTCCTTGAACACCTCGGCGAAGATCCGGGCTATGTCGCCGGCTACCTTCGGATCGTGATCGCGGGCATCTATCTGGATGGCAAAGGTCGCTTCGTCGGCGCTGGTAGTGACCTTGGCCAGCAAGGAATCTTTAGGCATGTCCAATCGCAGGCGGTCTATGACTTCAGCAGCCGTTGTATCGTTTGTTATGAATTCCCGATAGCTGGGGAGCAATCCCTTGGCTGCGTTCTGCAGCCCCCAATCGGCTCGGGCGGGCCTGAAGTGCAGGGTGACGCTGCCTTTGTATTCCGGCGTCTGCATCTTGCTGAAGCCGTAGGCACTGACGGCAGTGATGGCGGCGAGCAGAATAATGATCCAACCCCGCTTCCACAATATCTTGAAATACGCTTGTATTTCCACACTTCCCTCCTCAATGGTGGTCAGTCTAATTGTACCATAGCCACTGCTTTTAGGCAAAACAGCGCTACGCTAGGGCAGTTTCTTCTCCCAGGGGAGCTGCCGACGGCCAGGCAAGGGCGGTATCTCGCCCAGAACGACCAGGCCCAGGGTCTCCACTTCGGCCCGATCGCGCACGGTGTCGTCCAGATAGTCCAGCAGGAAGGCCAGGGCCACTCCTGCCACGAGTGCCAGGAACAGGCGGATAGGCAGGTCCAACTTGTCTTTCAGGCTTTGAGCAGCCGGTAACACCACTGGCGGATCAATGAGGCGGATGTCGGCATCGGTGGCGCCAAGCTGGCCCAGGAAATCGGCGCTGCGCTCCCGGAGCACTTTGGCCGCGGCATCAGCTATCTCCGCGAGTTCTGCTTCGTGTCCCCAGGTGATGCGCAAGGTCAAGATGCGATGCTTTCTATCGGCTCCCAGTGAACCGTGAAGGGCTCCGGCAGTGAGGTCGAGGCCGTTATTGACCAGCTCCTCACTAACCGCCCCGGCAAAGGCTTCGCTTCCCGCTATCTCCGTGAGTTCGTCAACCAAATACTCCGAGGCCATCCAGGTGTAGTAACGGTCGTAGGCATAGTAACCGTCACTTCTGGACTCAGGCACCACGGCGACGGTGAAGCGCATGGAGGTTTGATAGAGAGTGGGGCGCTCTGGTCGAAGGGCTAAACTACCAACCAGAACGATAGCAACTAAAGCGATGACGATCCAAAGCCGCTTGCGGACGGTCCTCCAATACTGACGAAGTTCCATGACGGCCTCCTGGGTGGGTAAGGGTAACGAGTCAACGAGTAATGAGGAACGAGGGTTTACTCGTCACTCATTACTCATTGCCTCACTGCTAGTCTCCGATGCTCAGCATACTTCTGTTCGATAAACTCGCTAAGCCGCTCCTTGAAGACCCGCCTGTCAAATCGCTCGGCGTGGCGGCGGATGACGGCTGGATCGTAGCTGGTCTCGTCGAATTCTTTGATCGCTTCGATCAGGGCCTCAGGCGTCTGATCGTGGAAGAAGGCTCCTGTCACTCCTTCCATCACCGTGTCCAGGGCGCCACCGGCGGCGTAGGCAATGACTGGCCGCCCCGCCGCCTGGGCCTCCACAGGGGCGATGCAGAAATCCTCCTGGCCGGGCAAGATGAAAGCCCGACAGCGGGCGAAATAGTCGCCAATCTTCTCGTCGGGTACGCGACCCAGGAATTCGATGTTGGATTCGGCCAAAGCCTGCAGGCTATCCCGATCCCTTCCATCCCCGACGATCACCAGAGGCAAACCCAGTTCATTGAAAGCCCGCACCGCCAGGTCAATGCGCTTATAGGGAATAAGGCGGGAGACGATGAGAAAATAATCATCGTGGGAGTCGCTCGGAGCGAACTTGGTTGTATCTACCGGGGGATGGATGACCACGGAATCGCGGCGGTAGTATTTAGCGATGCGCCGCTGGACCGTGCGTGAAATGGCGACGAAGTGGTCTACCCGATCGGCCGCGGCCCGGTCCCAAAGCCGCAGGTAGCTCAAGAAAGGGGGCAGTGCCAGGCGAGCTAGTCCCGCTGCTACCCCCTCGCGTTGGACGTATTCGTGATAGTTCCACAGAAAGCGGGTGGGGGTCAGGCAATAGCAGATGTGCAGGGTATTGGGCGTGGTGATAACACCGTGGCAGAAGCCACTCTTGTTACTGATGACCAGGTCATAGCCCGTGAAATCGAAGCTCTCGAAGGCGAGGGGGTACAGAGGGAGAAAGGGCTGGTGGTATCTTTTGACCAGGGGCAACCCGTCCATGAACGAGGTTCGGATGTCCCAGGCGCGGTATTCCTCGGGCATGACTTGAGGCCAATACATAGCAGTGTATATTGGGGCCTGGGGATACATCTCCGCCAGCGCCTCCAAAACCACCTCCGCTCCTCCCATTTGATTGAGCCAATCGTGCACAATGGCCACTTTCAAATCCGACCTTCTCCCACTCTCATGTCGGCATAAGTATACCAGAAATGACGGAAATAAACAAGGGAAAACACATCTGCATTTGACAAGTCCACAGAGGCGTGATACAATGCAAAAGGCTTTGAGACCTCTGGCTGACATTTTAACCTCGACCCTTGCCAAGGGTCCGACCAAATCACAAGAGAGGAGGTGAAAATAATGGGCAAAAGAAAACTGAGACTGGTGGTGATAGCCTTCGTGCTTGCTGTCATGATGACGCTGGCTCTAGCCCCGGTGGCTTCGGCTGGACCACCGGCCGGAGGGCATTGGTACCAGGTAGTGCCTGGGGATACCTGGTACGCGGTCTCCCGCAAGACGGGCGTCAGCTACTCTACACTGTGGAACGCCAACCCGGCTCACCACCATTGGAACAACTGGCTGTACGTCAGCGATTGGCTGTGGATTCCGTACTCTCCTGGGCCATCAGGTTATTGGTATCAGGTACAGCCTGGAGATACCTGGTACGGGCTCGCCCGGAGAACGGGACTTAGCTGGTGGACACTGTGGAACGCAAACCCGGCTCACCACCACTGGAACAAATGGCTGTACGTCAGCGATTGGCTGTGGATTTCCAACTGAGAGAATCCTCTACCTGGGCAGTACTGCCAGCCTTGACCATATCTACGTCAGCCAGAGGTCTGCTATTTTGTCTAGCCAGACAGGAGAGAGGCACAAGCAAAAGCCAGGGCATTGGCCCTGGCTTTGTCTCGTTTCCAGGCTTTATTCAGCCCAGTTCGATGGGCTTGGAGAGCAAAGCGACAAACAGCTTGACAGCGTTGAGCACGTCGTTGTGATCAACCATCTCCGAGGGCGTGTGCACGTAGCGGCAGGGGATGGAGAGGCAGCCCGCCGGCACGCCCTCCCTCGAGACCTGGATGGCCCTGGCATCGGTGGTTCCCCCTGCCAGGACCTCCAATTGGTAGGGGATTCCAAGCTCCTCGGCGGTCTCGACCAGCAAGTCTTTGACTGCTGGATGAGCCAGCATCCCCCCATCTTTGACCTTGACGGCCGGCCCCTCGCCCAAAGAGACGGCCATGATGCGAGCTTCCGGTGTATCGCCAGTGCCCGTCACATCAACGGAGATGCCCAGGTCGGGATGGATGCCGTAAGCTGAGGTGGTGGCTCCCCGCAGCCCCACCTCCTCCTGCACGCTGAAGACGAAGTAGACGTCGTGGGGTGAGGTCTCGAGGTCGCACATAACCTGCATCAGGACGGCGCAGCCGATGCGGTCGTCGAGGCTCTTGGCCATGAGGCGATCACCCTGGGCAGTGAAAGGTCGCTGGAAACCGGCGATATCTCCCACGCCCACTGGCGCCGACTCCTTGTCCTTAGCCCCGACATCCAGATAGAGCTTGTCAAAGCCAGGTATCTTTTCACTCTCAGGGGGCTCTCGCTTCTCCAGGCCAAAGGTGCCCACCGTACCATTGGCAAAGACGGCCCGTCCGCCCAGCAAAGCGAGGGGGTGCACCCCGCCCACAGGGGCAAAGCGGAGAAAGCCCTTCTCGTCCACGTGGGTGACGATGATGCCGATCTCGTCCATGTGGGCGGCCAACATCACTTTCAGTCCATCGCCGCTGCCGCGCTTGAGGGCGATGAGGTTGCCCATGTTATCAGCCCGCACCTCATCGGCCAGTCCCTCGATTTCCCCTTTGATCACTTCCCTGATTTGTTCCTCGCGCCCCGAAGGGCCGTAGGTCTCGGTTAGTTTCTTGATCAGCTCTTCCATGCGATAACGCCTCCTTGACAGCTTGTAAAGATGCCGCGATCTATTGAGATTCGAATATGCTCAGTTGTTGTAACCCTCCAGGGGCGTCTGGACTGATCTTACGCGGCACCAATTTCTGTCCATCAAGACCGCCCATACGGTTGATATTTTCGATGACAGTCGGCAAGCAGTATTCAGTCATTTCTTCCCGGATATGATGGGTGTTGAAGCGCAGGACCTTCCAGCCCACCGTTGCCAAGTCATTATCCCGCAGGTTGTCCAGAGGGATGCGCTCCGGGTCGGCGTGCCAGGTGTCGCCGTCGGTCTCCACGTCAATTTGACCCAATGCGCAGTAAACGGCGAAATCAAGAGCATAGGTGTGTTCCTTCACTCGCACAAATTCCTGCCGCTCCGCGCTGATTTCCAGCCGCTTGAATTCGGCCCACAGACTATCTTCCAGGGGGCTCTCGTCGTACAAATCGTTGATTCCCGCAGCATTTACGAACTTCTGCCAGGTGGTTGGGATAAAGACGATGCGTCGCCATCGCCGACTAAGAATGGGTTGGGGCAGCCGCTTCAGCGGCGATAACAGCAGTTGGTAGTAGCGTCGTTGTCCCCTCTCATCGTGGGGTTGATCGGGGAAGAGCTGCCAGCGGAAGACTTTGTGAATGTTGAGGAC
Source organism: uncultured Anaerolineae bacterium (assembly GCA_964625745.1). GTDB lineage: Bacteria > Chloroflexota > Anaerolineae > VGOG01 > VGOG01 > CAZVCJ01. The sequence continues at coordinate 50,432 of CAZVCJ010000008.1, forward strand.
GCGCGCATAGTAGTTCACCGCGTAGGCTTCGCTGCCGAAGACTTTGGTCTGGTAAAAAGCCAGCCACTGTGGCGGCCAGCGCTCTTTGAGCAGGTTTTCCACACTGCGCACCGGGATGCGGTACCAGTGTTGGTCGCGAGCGATGATGAAGTCCAAGGGGTTATTCATGATGGCAACCAGTACCTCGCCTCGTTTATCCATCACACCCAACGCTCCGCGCAAAACTTACTCCGCCCCCAATTTTCGGTGGCCTCCCTCTTCAGCGTTGTCGACTTGACTGTATCAGAGCCTTAACCTGGCCAAAGCTTCCTTCATCAACCGCACAGCATTCTCAAAATCCTCCAGACTCAGCAGGCAGACAGGCGAGTGGATGTAGCGGCAGGGCACGGCTACGGTGGCTGAGGGCACGCCCCCTTTTGCCAGGTGAATGGCTCCGGCATCGGTTCCGCCCACGCCGGGTTGCTTGAACTGGTAGGGGATGCCTACTTCCTCGGCTGTCTCCACCAGCAGCTTGACCAAACCTCTATCGGCGATGAAGGAGCGGTCCATGATGGTGATGGCTGGGCCGGCACCCAACTCGGTGGAGGGGCTCACGTCCTTCTTCTTGGGCATGTCGTCACAGATGGTGCCCTCCAGAACGAAGGCCGCGTCTGGCTCGACGGCGTAGGCCGCCACCTGCGCCCCCCTGAGGCCGACCTCTTCCTGGACGGTGAAAACCGGATACAGGTCGAAAGGGTAGCGCTGTTTCAATACCTCGATCAGCACCGCGCAGCCAGCCCGGTCATCGAAAGCCTTGCCCTTGACCGTGCGCAGGCCGTCCTCGGTCAATTGGCTGAAGCTGGTAGCGAAGACAGCGTAGTCGCCTATTTTGACCGCTCTCTCCGCCTCCTCCTTGCTCTTGGCCCCGATGTCTATGGTCATCTGGTCCACCTTGACCACCTGGCGGCGCTCCTCCTCTTTCAGAAGGTGTACAGGTTTGACGCCGATGACGCCGGGCAGCCGACCCTGGCCGATGAGCACGACCTTGGACAGCAAGATGCGGTCATCAATTCCACCCACTGGCCGGAAGCGGAGGGCACCGGTCTCTTCATCAATGTGGGTTATCATCAATCCGACCTCGTCCGTATGAGCTGCCACCATCACCTTGAGCTTGGACTCCCCCGTCCCCCGCTTCAGGGCGATGAGGTTGCCCATGCTGTCCACGCGATACTCGTCCACGTGGTCTTTGATGGCCTCGATGATGATTCCGCGGACCTCGTCCTCGCAGCCCGACACTCCAAAAGCCTCAGA